>NZ_KV821025.1:58567-212407 GCF_001815555.1 Corynebacterium sp. HMSC073D01
GCCACGGCAGCGAGTGCAGCCATAGCGGCGAGCGCAGCCGCGGCACGTAAGCTATGAGGGCTAGGTGTGTTGGCCGTTGTTGGCACCGCCGAAGGCTCCATACCCTCACCACGAGTGTGCAGGGTGTGGAGCCTGTGCACATACTGTGACCGGAGACAACCGCGTGGATTGGACTCAAGCATTTCTGTTAGCCCCCTCAGCCTCTCGCCCCTTCGCATCGTCATTAACCCATCTGTGGCTCCGTTTGCTTATGGGGGAAGGCCTCCGCGGCGAGGGGCAATGGGGCATGCTCGTGCAAGCGCACATTTTCGTGCCACAAACAACAGGCTTTTACAATGTCCCTTTGTGACCAAGCTGTATGTTCCCCTTCTGATGACTCTCGCCGGCGCTTCCAACTATCTTGGTGCGGCGCTAGCGGTTTATCTTTTCGATGTGCAATCGCCGTGGATCGTTGCATGGCTGCGCGTCGGTGCTGCCGGTATCATCTTGGTTGCGATTTTTCGCCCGAAAAAGAAGCATTGGCTGAGCTGGTCTGCTCTCGCTTATGGTTTGGTCACTCTCGGGATGAACACTGCCTTTTACGAGGCAATTGACCGCATTCCCTTGGGAATGGCCGTGGCCATCGAATTCATCGGGCCGATAGCCGTAGCTGCGTGGGGAAGCAGGACAGTACGCGACTGGTTGGCGCTCATCGCGGCAGCTGTCGGTGTGGTGGTCTTGAGCGGCACACAGTGGGGGACGAACACCGTGGGTATCATCTGGATCATCGTTTCCGGAGTTCTGTGGGGGCTGTATATTCTGGCATCCGACACCTTGGCACATGGGGAGTCGACGTTTCAGTCAATGGGAGTAGGCCTCATTTATGCATCCGCTGCGATGAGTCCTTTTGTGGCTGGAGGGTGGAATACGGGTACCTATTCCGGCGTGGGGGAGCTATCCCTCCTCATTGCGATGGCCTTTGGATTGGGGCTCCTTAGTGCGGTAATTCCATACGGGCTCGACCTCGTCATGCTGAAAATGGCATCACCGGACTATTACGCCGTTCTCTTGTCGCTCCTACCTGTTACAGCGGCGGTAATCGGGATGATCGTCCTTGGGCAGCTTCTTACCGCCGTGGAGGTTTTCGGAATCCTCTTGATTGTTGTGGCGGTTGCGCTCCGAAAACAGACCGCTTAGTTCACTTTATAGACTGAGCGGTATATAGTGGATTCGTGGACAAAATCAGAGCAGAAGAGACACAAGGGTATAAGAAAGATCTAAAGCCACGCCATATCCAGATGATTGCACTGGGTGGTGCCTTGGGAACGGGGTTGTTCCTGGGCGCCGGTGGGCGATTGGCCGTCGGAGGTCCAGGTCTTGCACTTGTGTATGCGGTGTGTGGCCTCATCGGCTATCTCATGCTTCGCAGTCTGGGGGAGATGGTGGTCCACCGCCCAACATCGGGGTCCTTTGCTTCCTACGCTCGCGAATTCCTCGGCGAGCCCGCCGCCTTCGTTGCTGGATGGATCTACTTTCTCGCATGGGTCACAGTAGGCACAACGGATCTGACGGCGGTCGCGATTTACCTGAAATTCTGGCCCATTTTCCAGGACGTGCCACAGTGGGTGCTGGTCGCAGTCGCCCTTGCGGTCGTCCTCTCTGTCAACCTCCTGGGGGTGAAGGTATTCGGAGAAGCAGAGTACTGGTTTGCAGCTGTGAAAGTTGGAGCGCTTGTTATCTTCCTCATTGTCGGCGTTGCGCTCCTTGTTACTGGCCATGCGCCGGGTGGAACCATCAGCGCTACAGCTCTTGGTGATTGGTTCCCTCACGGAGTCATGCCACTGGTGATTCTCACCCAGGGCGTGGTGTTTGCTTACGCCGGCATCGATATGATCGGCGTGACTGCTGGAGAGACAGCAGATCCTGAGCACCAGATTCCCAAGGCGATTAACACGACGGTGTTTCGGATTATCTTCTTCTACGTTGGCTCCATTCTGCTCCTTGGCTTCCTGCTTCCATACACGGCCTACAGCGCAGGCGAGTCCCCCTTTGTTACATTCATGAATTCCATCGGTGTGCCCTACGCAGGGGACATAATGAACCTCGTGGTGCTTACTGCTGCACTATCGAGTGTCAACGCGGGCTTGTACGCGACTGCCCGGATTTTGCGACCTCTCGCCTTGACAGGGTCTGCCCCCGGTTACCTTGGCACGCTGTCCGAGCATGGGGTGCCGAAGAACGGAATTATCACCACGGCCACGCTTATGGTGGTCGGTATTATCGCCAATTACTTTGTGCCGGAGAAGGCATTCGAAGTGTTCCTCAACCTCGGAGCTATTGGAATCCTGGGGATGTGGGCTATGATTTGCCTCGCTCACATCGGTTTTGTTCGCTCCGGTCAGGAACGCCCTCATTACCGGTCGTCCGCCGTCTCCGATGTGATCGTTCTCTTGTTTCTTCTCGGCGTGTTTGTCCTGATGGCCTTTGATAAGCCAGTGGGCAGCGCTACGGTAGCCGTGACGATTTTCGGTCTCATCCCGGCATTCGGAATTGGCTGGTTTTTCGTGCGGAAGCGAGCCGTTGCACATCATGGTGCTGCAGCAGGGCATACACAGGGTTCCGCCAGCGAATCCGTGGAGAGCAAGGTGTCGACCACTGCTGGTTAAGATGTGGGTATGCAGCGTTGGGTTCTTCACATCGATATGGATGCTTTCTTTGCATCCTGTGAACAATTAACCCGACCGACGCTGCGCGGTAAACCGGTTCTTGTAGGGGGAGTGAACGGTCGTGGTGTCGTGGCCGGAGCCTCGTATGAAGCCAGGGCATTCGGTGCGCACTCGGCGATGCCTATGCATCAGGCCCGAGCGCTCGTTGGCTACACTGCGGTTTCCGTTTCTCCTCGCAAGGCGGTCTATTCTGCCGTCAGTCGCAGGGTGATGCGCTTAATCGAGCACGAAGCGGGAGTCATCGAACAACTCAGTGTAGATGAGGCCTTCATGGAACCGGCGAGCCTTGTTGGTGCCAGTGTCGACGAGGTAGTTGCGTGGTCAAACGAGCTTCGTGAAAAGATCCGAACGACAATCGGTATACCGTCATCTGTCGGCGCTGGAACGGGCAAACAGTACGCCAAAATCGGGTCCGGATTGGCAAAACCAGACGGCACTTTCGTCATTTCGAAAGACAAGCAGGAAGAGATCCTCGGGCCCCTTCCAGTCCGCTCACTATGGGGTGTGGGGCCCGTGGCAGAGGCGAAGCTTCGTGGACTGGGGATCACGACGATTGCTGAGTTCGCCGCCATGAGCAAGAAGGAAGTCGAGGTTACCCTTGGCAAAGCCGTCGGTGCCACGCTGTGGGAGTTAGCGCGGGGACATGACGATCGCGTGGTCGCACCCCGCGCGGTGGCAAAACAGGTGTCTGCCGAGCAGACATACGCGCGCGATCTCACCACTGTGGACGAGGTGGATAAGGCAGTTCGCCGGGCGGCCCACGATGCCCATGTGCGACTTCTGAAAGACGGGCGAGGCGCTCGGACGGTAACTGTGAAGCTGAAGATGGCTGACTTTCACATCGAATCGCGCAGTTATACGTTGCCATACGCGACTGATGAGTTCGATACCCTTTTTGCAGCTGCGATGCGGATTACTCGGTACCCCTCGGAGGTGGGGGCGATCCGTCTTGTCGGCGTGAGTTTTTCAGGGCTGGAGGAAGCCCTGCAAGATGTCCTTTTCCCGGAGCTTGACCAAGACATCGTGCGGGAAGAAGTCGTTACCGAGTACGACGCAGGCGTCGATTTTCCGGAGGTTACCGTCAACGCGGAGGGCGAGGCCGTCGTGTCACGTTGGCGTGCGACGCAGGATGTCTGGCACCCGGAATTCGGGCACGGCTGGGTGCAGGGGACGGGTGGAGGAATTGTCACCGTGCGGTTTGAGACACGCACGACCGGCCCAGGACGAATCCACACGTTCGACGTCGATGATGAGGAGCTGCAGCCGGCAGACCCGTTAGGGAGCCTCGATTGGGAAGATACCGAAGGTGATGAGGCTACCGTCGATCTGCCCCAGTCCCAGGAGCAATCTGACGATCTGCACGAGTAGCGCGGTTCACGTGCCAAGGCACCGATGACTACTCTAGGAGCGGGGTGAAGCGCGGTGCAGGTTATATCGGCGAGCTCGCACAAAAAGGGCCTGCCACCTGGAGGAGAAGAGTCCGGGGTGAAGTGGTCGGGAGAATACTCTCATCCGGAGATCGATTGATCAGGATGCACAGGCTGAGAAGTACGTGATGGAGGAGCGCCAGTGCGACGATCCTGCGCAGCCTCGGGAGGTGATCTCCGAGGCGCAGATGGAGGAAGGGGATGGCCCACTACGTAATGCGACAAGGGAGGCGACACTTTTTGTGTCGCCTCCCTCTTCCTACGTGGCGGTGTTAACCTCAACGTCCACGCGGAGTCTAAAACAACGTTGCCGGGTGTCTACCGGATGCAATGGCGATGGCCAGGAGGATGCGGGACTGACCAGCGCGGAAGTACTTTGATCCCAGCGCACCCTTGTCCAGGAGTGTCTTTCCGCCGCCGACACCGCCGTAGGTGCCGGACACATCACCGCGGGGCACACGGGTGGAGATGACAACGGGGATGCCCTTTTCCAGTACATCGCCCAGGCCCTCGGCAAACTCAGTGCCCACGTTGCCGTTGCCCATTGCCTCCACGACAATGCCCTGGGAACCGCTGGCGAGGGCGTTATCGATGAGGTCCCGTGGCGCGCCGGGGTAGGCATAAAGCACGTCGACGCGGGTGTCGGCGAGAGTCACAGGCGGGACGGGGTCTGCGCGCTCAGGCTCCTCGGGGGCGTTCGTACCGAACGCGAGTTCGTCTGACGTGTGAAATTTGAGGGCGCCACGGGCGGGGATCACAGCGTGGCCGAAGACAATGAGGGTGCCGATCCCGCGGGCGGACGGTTCGCCTGCCGTCATGACAGCCTCGAAGAGATTTTGGGGGCCGTCTGTGTCCGGGTCGTCGAACGGGTGCTGAGCGCCGGTGAAAATGACCGGCCGGGGGTCGTCGATAAGCGTATCGACGGCGAGCGCGGACTCCTCCATCGAGTCGGTGCCGTGGGTGACCACAATGCCCTCGACAGATTCGTCCTCGAAAACCTCCCGGATGCAGCCGACGATCAGATCGAGATCCTTCATCGTGAGGGAGGAGGAGTCGAGCTGGGTAAGTGGATGCCAGGACAGGGAGATTCCGGATCCCTCCAGTTGCGGGGTGATTGCTTCAATCAGATCGTCTCCAGTTTTGGTGGGGACGAGGGCTCCCTGTTCGTCGGTGGTGCAAGCGATTGTGCCACCGGTTGTGACGACGACGATGTGACGTGAAGGAACGGCATTAGTCATATACGTAACCTTAACACCGGACATCTGATAACTCCGTGGGTTTAGCGAGGAAACCTTCGCGGGGTGAGCGAGGATAACTCCGTGAGGTGAGCAAGGAAACCTCTGCGGGCAAAGCGAGGGTGTGAGGGAGTAGCCGAGGAGCACCGGGGAAAGCGACGTGTGGTCTGTTTTCTGCAGTCAGTGTGGGATAGGGCACGCGAGTAGGTGTGGGCATAGATGAGCTGGTTCGCGGGAGGCAGCAACAGTGGGCAGTGAGAAACCCGAAAAGAGAAGAAACATTGGTCAGACGGGGACTTTGACTATGTGGTGGCCGTTATGAATAATGACAGTCTGATTGTGTCAGAGGGTGGGTTACGTAACGTGAGTCAGCCGGAACCGTTTATTACTTTTTGGTAACGGTGTCTACGCGTGTACGATGTAGACGATTGTGGCCAGTGGATAAGAAGTGGCCGAAGTAACAGCCGACTAACGGTGGCGGGAGCCACCGGAAAAGGAGAATCGTGAAAACCTCGAAGATTGCACTAGCTGCCATGGCGATGGGCCTGTCCGTGTTCGTGAGCGCATGTGGCGGCGGATCTGACGATACGACGACGTCTGCGACGACTTCTGCGGCTGTTGAGTCCACCACCTCTGAGGCTGCCCCCAGCGCCGCCGCATTGCCGACGGTAGCGGACCTTAATGCGGTCATCGCAACCGCAACTGATCCGGCTGCCACGGTTGAGCAGAAGATCCTCACCGTCCAAGGTGGCGAGACCGCTCCTGAGCTCTTCGAGACCATGACCCAGTCCAAGGCCGAGTCTGGCGCGAACTTCACCGTCGTTGAGCCGGTGCTCCCCGGTTACACCCCGGATTCCGTCCTGGCTACCGTGAACTTCACGCTGCCGGATATGGCTCCCCAGACCGCCGAGAACGTTGAGTTCGTTTTCGAGGACGGCCACTGGAAGCTCTCTCAGCAGTGGGCATGTACCCTCATCCAGAACACCGTACAGCCTGAGCAGGTTCCCCCGATGTGCCTCGGTGGCAACGCTGCACCTGCCCCCGTTGATCCTGCAGCCCCCGCAGCTCCCGCCGAGGGTGTAGACCCGGCACCGGCACCTGCCGAGGCATCGGCTCCCGCTGAGGCTCCGGTTCAGTAACGTAGAGTCCCACGGCACCGGCTGGAGCAGCCAGTTTCAACAACGCTTAAGCGCGCATTCCACACGGCATGCGCGCTTTTTCATTTTGGTTCCGGTTTGCGTCTTCGCTGTGAGAGCCGGCTCTGACGAGCCGGCTCTGACGAGCCGGTTATGAGGAACAGTGGAAAGGCGGCGCGACCGTTTTCTTAGCGGGAGCTACCTGCGAGCTCCGTCAGCCCCTCCTCATGGCTCATAGCGAAACGTCGGCCTTGCCAGCGGTCGCGGAGCCAGCGGTCGTGGCTTGCGACGATGACGATGCCGGGGAAGGCCGCGATCGCCCGTTCCAGATCCTCAGCGAGGGTAAGGGAGATGTGGTTGGTCGGCTCGTCGAGAAGCAGAATGTCCGGCGGGGAGGCGAGTGTAATCCCGATGGCGACGCGACGCCGTTGCCCCAAGCTGAGGGAGCGCATGGGCAGCCGTGCCTTGTCTGCGGTGAGCAGACCCATTTCCTCCAAGGACGGTGAACCTGCAGGAACCGCTGCGGCGAAGGTGTCTGCGGCGCTCTTTCCCATGTCATCCCATCGGGAATCCTGCGCGAGGTATCCCACGGTGAGTTCCTCGGCGATGGTCATAAAGCCTTCGCTGAAGGGCACGGTCCCCGCAATGACGCCGAGAAGCGTCGACTTTCCGGCGCCGTTGACTCCCTCAATAAGGACGTGCTCGCGGTCGTAGATATCCAGGTCGACGTTCGGCATACGGTCTTCTACGGCGATGTCGAAGAGGCTTATCGACGGCTCCGGGGACCGCGTCACCGTCACCTGATCGGTGTTGCCGGTGGCAAAGGTGAGCGGGTGTGGTGGCTCGGGGAGCGCGTTGCGCTGGAGTTCCTCCAGGCGGTTTTTCGCTTGCCGGATGCGGGTTCCGGCTGTCTTCGCCGCGCGATCGGCGAAGAACTTGGCAGACTTGCGCACCTCTGTCTTGTTCTCCGTGGAGTGGAAGATATCTTCTTCCCGCTTATACAGCTTGTTCTCCAGCATTGCCCGTTCGTTTTCTTGAGCGTTGTACAGGGAGCGCCAGCGTTCGCGTGTCTTGTCACGTTCCTCGAGGTAATCGGAGAAGGTGCCGGTGAAAAACGTGGCTTGGCGAGTTGCTTCGCCGCGCCCGCCCTCCGGGGCAAGCCCCGGGTCGAGGTCGATAATGCAGTTGGCGGCGTTGTCCAGGTAGTAGCGGTTGTGGCTGGCGGTGATGACCGGACCGCGGTAGTTTTTCAGCTCGTCGATGATGAAGTCGGTAGCATCGTCGTCGAGGTGGTTCGTCGGCTCGTCGATAAGTAAGCAGTCAGCGGGGGAGACCAGCAGCATAGCGAGGGCGAGACGGCGGCGCTGGCCACCGGAGATCTCCGCGATCGTGGCGCGCCGGTCGAGGTTTTCCACCCCGAGGCCGGTAAGTACCTGCTCAATGCGTGAATCAAGGGTCCACAGTTGGAATGCGTCAGCGCGTGCGAGGGCATCGTCGTAGGCGGTGGACAGGCTGACAAGGTTGGGTGCTTCGGCGAGGCGTGCGGAAAGCTCGACGATGTCTTTTTCGATGTCCTGGACTTCCCCAACCGCGTGGTCGATGAGGTCCTGCACGGTGTTGTCGGGCCGGAGGCTGACTTCCTGTGGCAGGAAACGCGTGTGCTCGGGGAGATGGAGAGTTCCTGCATCTGGCTGGTGGAGGCCCGCGAGGAGGGACAGGGTGGTGGATTTACCGGAACCGTTTTCCCCGATTAATCCGGCGACTTGGCCTGCCCCTACGGTGAATGTGATGTCGGTGAGGATCCGTGTGCCGCCGGGGTAAGAAAAGCTCACGCCGTCGGCTTTAACGTACTTTTTCATGTCTTCCTCACAACGTAAGTGGGCTCATTGCGCGGGCACAGGGGCGTGCCGGTATCCCAGGTAGAAAGCCCAGATAACTTTAACCCTTTCTATTTTATTTCGCTCACCACCTAAAACCTAAATATGGCGGTGCGGATTGTGTGCGGGCTCTGCGCGGAGGATGCTCCTTACCATTCCCGCCGGAATTCCCACCGGTTACCGGCCGGACTTCCCACTGGTTTCCCGACGGAATTCTTACTGGTTTCCCGCTGGAATTGCCGCGGGTCTCCCGCACAGGCTCGCTGCGCTCTATTTTTCCCCACCTCTGTTCCCTTTCCTTCACCGCACTACTTCGTAACTGTTTTTAGCTTTTCGATGCCAACGCTCACGCGTTAAACACGGTGTGCAGGTGCAGCGGGAAGGGCTCAGATGGCTGGTGAAGCAATGGCCAACGAGAAGGAGACATCTTAACTACGCGGTCGCAGCCACACGGTCCCAAGCAAAGCGGTGCGAATTAAAGGTCCGAGGCCCAAACGTGCTAGTCAAATACGGTGGATTGGTGAGCGTCCTGGACAACGGCGTACTGGCTTGTGGCGTTTCCGTAAACCGTGCGGGTGGTGAAAGAGGACCTGCCTGCCACGGGGAAGGGCTTGGTCAAATCGATGGTCACCCGGGCATTGCTGGACGTTTCTGCGGATTGGATATCTACCTTCTCTCCGCTGTCCAGGGTGAGGGAACCAACCGTCGGACGCTGGGAGATAGTGGCATCGACGACAACTGTCGTGCCCTCGTGGCTGATGAGTGTGTAGGTGGTTTCCTGTGAGGTGTTAGATTCGCCAATGACGGGCATCTCCACAGTCCAGCGCGCACCGGGCGCCAGCGGCTCGTCGGGGAAGATAACGAGCTGCCCGAGGAGAGCGGACACGTACCCTTCTAGGAGCGCGTTGACCTGGTCGTTGCTTCCTTCAGGAAGATCGTAGCTAATGGCCGTGACGCGACCTGTGCCGGTGGCATCCCAGAGCACTGTGATCCCGTTGGCGACGCTGACATCTACAGTATCGGCAACGCTTGCTGCCGAGGGATCCTTGCGTGTCAGCTCGGTGAGCGTCATGCTGACGCTGCGGGAGGCACCCGCTTCATCGTCGGTTAACTGCGTAGTGGATAGGCTGGCGGATGCGGTGAGTGGTGCCCCGGAGACCTCGGACGGTGGCTGGGACGCAACCTGTGCTGAGGGGACGGCGTCTTGAGAAAAGCCGAGACTGACGTTAAACGGTGCCTGCTGCGTGGCATCCATATCTTGGTAGGCGACGGGGACGCGGTTGCCCTCGCCAGGAGTGAGCACTGTCACCCGTGGCGCGGAGATAGCCGCCTTCACACTCGTGGTGGTGGGGGATGAGCTGGAGGCGGAGTCATCTGAGGCACACCCCGTCAGAGTGAGCGTGGCAATGATACTGACAGACAAGACAGCGCGGATAACAGTATTCTTCACTCCTCTCACGATAATGGAGGCGGAGTCGTGGCAGACAATCAAGGCTCGGCCTTTCTCAGCTAGAGGTATAGGAGTGCACGCTTGGGCTTTGCCCGGGATGTAGGAGTGCACGCTTGGGCGTTGCCCGGGATATACGAGCGCCAGCTTGGGCATTGTCCGCGTCGGCCTCGTACCGCGCAGATCGCAGTGCGAGGTTGATGAAAAAAACAAGTCCGATGGTGTCCAGGGGAACTGGTGCGACGGTGCCCGCGCACCGTCGCGGGACGGGGGAGGAAAAAGTGAGGGGAATAGGTATGGTTCGTGACAGCGTGCGACGGGGTGGGAGCGTGCCATTGGCAATTACCCGCTGTCATAGGTAACAATATTGAGGTGGCTACACTCACGAGAAGATATGGAAGGTTAGTTCTAGCAGTAACGCTCATCGTTGCCGTCATCGACCAGGTAGTAAAAACACTGGTTCTTGCCAATATGAGCCCGGGGGAGAAGGTCCCCATCGTCGGCGATTGGTTCCGGTTCCTCCTTACCTTCAATTCCGGGGCGGCATTCTCCATGGGAGAGAACGCCACGTGGGTGTTCACCACCATCCAGCTTGTATTCATTGTGGCCGTATTCACCTATTTCCTGCCCCGGCTCACAAGCAACTGGACGGCAATCGGAGTCGCGCTCATCGCTGGCGGAGCATTGGGTAACGTCATCGACCGACTGTTCCGCGCGCCGGGTTTCTTCATCGGCCATGTCGTCGACTTCATTTCCGTGGGCAGCTTCGCCATTTTTAACATTGCTGATTCCGCGATCACCGTCGGTGTCGTCATATTCATCATCGGTGTGCTCCTTGAAGAGCAAGGAGCTGAGGAAGAAAAAAGCGGGAAATCAAATAAGAAGTCGACCGGAAAAGCAGGTACAGAAACAACCGCTGATGCCACCGGTGAGAAAGTGGAGGAAGCCGCAGAGGAGCTGGGACAATGACGGTGCGGAGGCTTCCCATTCCGGAAGGACTCGGTGGCCTGCGCGCTGATCAAGGGCTCTCTAAGCTTCTGGGATTGTCCCGGTCCGCCGTCGCCGAGATCATCGCTGACGAGGGAGTGCGCCAGGATGACATGATCATCAGTAAATCCACGCGGCTCACCCCAGGAACGTGGGTTGATGTGCGCCTACCCGGGCCAAAAAAGCCCCTTCTGCCGCAGGCAGAGGAGGTAGTGGGGATGAAGATTCTCCACGTGGACTCCGATGTCGTCGTGGTGGATAAGCCCGTCGGTGTCGCCGCGCACCCGACTGTGGGGTGGGAAGGAAAGACCGTCCTCGGTGGTCTGGCCGCCGCGGGCATCGACGTCACCACCTCAGGCCCGCCGGAGCGCAAAGGCATTGTGCACCGGTTGGATGTGGGTACGAGCGGTGTCATGGTCATCGCTCGTTCTGAGCGCGCATATACGCTTCTTAAGCGGGCGTTTCGGGAGCGCACCGTGGACAAGACCTACCACGCTGTGGTGCAGGGGCATCCGGATCCGCTGGAGGGGACAATCGAGGCACCGATTGGGCGCCACCCGAAGAAGAGCTACAAGTTCGCCGTCGTCGAGGGTGGCAAGATGGCCGTCACCCACTACGAGACGTTGGAGGCCTTCCGCGAGGCTTCCCTGCTCAAGGTGCACCTGGAAACGGGGCGCACACACCAGATTCGCGTACACTTCTCCTCGCTTCACCATCCGTGCGTGGGCGATCCCATGTACGGGTGCGATCCGAAACTCGCCAAGAGGTTGGGACTCAACCGGCAGTGGTTGCACGCCGTGTCCCTGGGATTCGACCACCCGAACGGCAAACATCTTGTTATCGAGTCGGATTACCCGGAGGATTTGTCGCATGCGCTGGAGATTCTCCGTGAGAACTAGACGGTTGCTCGCGGTGGCTACGGCCGTGGGGCTCGTGTGCACGCTGTCTGGCTGCTCGGCACCGGACAAGGCCCCGATATATGAAGACCAGCTTGGCCCGGAGTCCGGTGAAACTGTTGCCGAATACATGGCGCGCACGCCGTTTGCTCGCCCCGGCGTCACCTCCTGGGCCATGGTCACCTTCGTCACACCGCTTCCGCTTGCCGACGCCGCGGCCTTTGCCGATCGTTACCCCAGCCAGCGCGTGAGCCAGGTTGTTTCTTCTGATCGTGCCCCCGTGACGGTGCCGGAACCAGGGCCCTATGCGACCCGCGAGGAGCTTTTCCACACGTACGGAAAAATCGCGGGTGCCGACGTTGCTGCGGGACTCGTTGTTTTTACCGATCCAGACACACTCGTCGCCATGCACGAGGACCCGACCGTCCTCCATGTGGAGGTTCTTCCGTCGGATGCCACGTGGGGCTTTGTCGGTGTACGCCCGGTGCGCGTCGGCGAATAATGCAGTACAAACCCTTCCAGCGTGGGCCTTTCCGGTATAGCCATCCCCGTATGGGCCATCCCTGTAGACACCACTGCGCGCCTAGTTATGTGCGCCTAGTTAGCGATCAGCTAGGTTGGGTTCACCTGATCGTCGACAAGCCGTGAACGGCGGGTACGTGCCGTGCGTGCGTCACTGACAAGGTACATTCCGATTGCCACCCAGATGATGAAGAACCCCACCCAGCGGGTGGTACTGAACTCCTCGTGGGTGACAAGCAGCGCCCAAAAGAACTGCATCGTGGGGGAGATGAACTGCAACATCCCCATTGTGGAGAGGCTGACCCGCTGCACCGCCGTGCCGAAGAGTAAAAGCGGTACGCCCGTGACGATGCCGGTGGTGGACAGGAGAGCCGCGTGACCGGGGCCATTGCCCGTAAACGTGCCGGAACCGGTGGCCTCCATGTAAACGAGGAAAGCGATGGCGAACGGCGCAAGGACGGCTGTCTCCGCAGTGACCGAGGCGACAGAGGAGATTGTCACCTTCTTCTTTACTGCCCCATAAAGGGCAAACGTGACGGCGACACCGACACCGAGGAATGGAAACGACCCCTCTGCGACGGTGATGAAGACGACGGCGACGGTGGCAATACCCACGGCCACCTTCTTCAAGGGCTGCAACCGTTCCCCGAATATCGCCATTCCGAAGGCGACGTTTACCAGCGGGTTGATGAAGTAGCCGAGAGCCGCCTCAGCAACGTGCCCGCTGTTGACCGCGAAAACGTAGATGAGCCAGTTCGAGGCGACAAGGATCCCCGCGACAGCGAGCACTCCCCACTGGGAGGCACGTAGGGCGCGCAATTCCCGATGGGCCCCCGTGGCAACGCAAACGATACCCATGAGTACAGCCGTCCAGGTGATCCGGTGGGCGATGATTTCCACCGCGCCAGCCGGCTCCAAGAGTGGGAAGTAGGCGGGGAAAAGCCCCCAGAGGAAATAGCAGAGCGCACCGAGAAGCATGGGAGTACATGGTAGTGTTTTCGTTTCACAATGTCGCCTAATCCATAGTCGGTGAGTAGCCGATCAGACCGGGATAGGGCGGGGCGGGGAGCCACCCAGCGAGACAAGGGCGGTGGAGGGCGTGCCCAGCGAGGCGGGGCGGTGGGGCGCACCGTGGGAGGAAGCTACGGTGGAGGGCGCACCGTGCGACGAGACGCGGTGCGTACGTGCCGGCTAAGTATTGCTGTGCTGGGGACTGTACCCGCGGGGTCGGTCTGGCTAGAATGTGGCACCATGAGCAATTCCTCCTTCGTGCATCTGCATAACCACACCGAATACTCGATGCTGGACGGCATGGCGAAGGTGGATCTCCTGGCCGAAGAGGTTAAACGCCAGGGGATGCCCGCAGTAGGGATGACCGACCACGGCAACATGTTCGGCTCCGATGCTTTCTACCGAAAGATGACCGCAGAGGGAATCAAGCCGATCATCGGTATCGAGACGTACATGGCACCAGATAGTCGCTTCAACAAGAAGCGCGTCCTGTGGGGTGAGCCACACCAGAAGAGGGACGACGTGTCCGCGTCTGGTGCCTACCTGCACCAGACCATGATCGCCGAAAACGTCACGGGACTTAAGAATCTGTTCCACCTATCCTCCATGGCCTCCTACGAGGGGCAGCTGGGTAAATGGCCACGCATGGATGCTGAGCTCATCTCCGAGCACGCGGAGGGAATTATCGCCACCACGGGATGTCCCTCCGGCGATGTGCAAACACGCTTGCGCCTCGGACAGTTTGATGAAGCCCTCGCCGCTGCCGCGAGGTGGCAGGACATCTACGGCAAGGACAACTTCTTCCTTGAACTCATGGATCACGGACTCGACATTGAGCGGCGGGTACGAGATCAGCTGCTGGAGATTGGCAAGCGTCTGAATCTCCCACCCCTGGTTACAAATGACTGCCATTACGTTCTCCAATCGCAGTCCCACGACCACGAGGCCATGCTGTGTGTCCAAACCGGTAAGACCCTGCAAGACCCGGATCGCTTCAAGTTCGGTGGCGACGGTTACTACATCAAGACGGCGGCGCAGATGCGCGATACATGGGACAACATGGTCCCCGGTGCGTGCGATAACACCTTGTGGATCGCCGAGCGCGTGGGAGACTATTCAGAGATCTGGGAGCCGCACACGCACGACCGTATGCCGATCGCCGATGTGCCCGAGGGGGAGACACCGACCTCGTGGCTGACACACGAGGTGATGGAGGGGCTGAAGAGACGGTTCCCGGATTCCGAGGTGCCGCAGGAGTACATTGACCGGGCAAAATACGAGATTGAGGTTATCGATTTCAAGGGCTACCCGTCGTACTTCCTCATCGTGGCTGAACTCATCAAGCACGCCCGCTCCGTCGGTATCCGCGTCGGTCCCGGCCGTGGCTCCGCCGCGGGTTCTCTCGTGGCCTACGCCATGACGATTACGAACATCGACCCGATGGAGCACGGACTCCTCTTTGAGAGGTTCCTGAACCCAGAGCGCCCCTCCGCGCCTGATATCGATATCGACTTCGACGATCGTCGCCGCTCCGAAATGATTACCTACGCCGCTGAGCGCTGGGGTGCCGACAAGATCGCGCAGGTGATCACGTTCGGTACGGTGAAGACGAAGCAGGCGTTGAAGGACTCTGCCCGCGTGCAGTTTGGCCAGCCTGGCTATCAGATCGCAGACCGCGTGACCAAGCTCTTGCCTCCGGCGATCATGGGCAAGGACATTACTCTGAAAGGCATTGTCGACCCGAACGACAAGCGCTACAACGAGGCCGGCGAGGTGCGCCAACTCATTGAGACCGACCCCGATGTGCGGAAAATCTTCGAGACGGCCCGTGGATTGGAAGGTGTTGTCCGTCAGGCCGGCGTGCACGCATGTGCTGTGATTATGGCGTGCGTACCCCTCATGGAGCACATTCCCATGTGGAAACGTGCACAGGACGGTGCCATTATTACCGGCTGGCCCTACCCGGCCTGCGAGGCTATTGGCCTGTTGAAGATGGACTTCCTGGGGCTTCGTAACCTCACGGTGCTCAACGACGCCCTGGAAAACATCAAGGAAAACCGTGGCGAAACGGTTGTGCTTGAGGATCTCACTTACGATGCTCCGGAGGTGTATGACCTCTTGGGCCGTGGCGATACGCTGGGCGTGTTCCAGCTCGATGGTGGTGGCATGCGTGAGCTTCTGCGGCGCATGAAGCCAACGGGCTTTGACGACATCGTGGCCGCTTTGGCGCTTTACCGCCCGGGTCCGATGGGCATGAACGCGCACATGGATTACGCTGACCGCAAAAACGGCAAGAAACCCATCGAGCCGATTCACCCGGAGCTTGCCGAGCCTCTCGAGGAGATTCTGCACGACACGTACGGCCTCATCGTCTACCAGGAGCAGATCATGAAGATCTCGCAGAAGGTGGCGAACTACTCGGCCGGCGAGGCAGACACATTCCGTAAGGCGATGGGTAAAAAGAAGCCCGAGGTGCTGAAGAAGCAGTACGCGAAGTTCTCCGGTGGCATGAAAGACAACGGCTACTCGCAGGATGCCATTGATGCGCTGTGGGGCACGATCGAGCCGTTCGCTTCCTACGCGTTTAACAAGTCCCACGCTGCTGGTTACTCCGTCGTGAGCTACTGGACGGCGTACATGAAGACCTTCTACACGCAGGAGTATATGGCGGCCCTGTTGACCTCGGTGGGTGACAACAAGGACAAGTCAGCCATCTATCTGGCGGACTGTCGTCACTTGGGGATCAAGGTTCTGCCACCGGATGTTAATGCCAGCCTCCAGAACTTTCAGGCTGTTGGCGATGATGTCCGCTTTGGTCTCGGTGCCGTCCGCAACGTTGGTGCCGACGTGGTGGACTCCATCGTCAAGACCCGCAAGGAGAAGGGCGATTTCACGAGTTTCTCCGACTACCTGGACAAGATCGAAACGCTGCCGTGTAACAAGCGCGTGACTGAGTCCCTCATCAAGGCAGGTGCTTTCGACTCGCTTGGGCACCCACGCAAGGGCTTAGCGCTTATCCATGAGGATGCGGTAGATTCCGTCATCTCCACAAAGAAGGCGGCGGATAAGGGGCAGTTTGACCTCTTCGCCGGTCTCGGCGGGGGTGACAGCGCCGGTGGTGTTGAGCCAAGTGTCTTCGATGTTCAGGTTCCCGATGAGGAATGGGACAGGAAACACAAGCTTGCCCTCGAGCGGGAGATGCTTGGACTATACGTCTCTGGTCACCCGCTGGATGGCTATGAGGCTGCGTTAGCTGCACAGACGGACACCGAACTGACCACGATTCTCGGCGGCGAACTCAAGCACGGGCGAGAGGTAAAGATCGGCGGCATCATCTCGAGTGTTGACAGGCGCGTGTCCAAGCGAGACGGCTCTCCGTGGGCGATCGTAACCATTGAGGATCACAACGGCGCATCCGTGGAGCTCCTCGTGTTTAACAAGGTGTACTCGATCGTTGCTCCGCAGGTAGTGGAAGACAACATCATCCTGGCTAAGGCTCATATCTCGATCCGCGATGATCGGATGAGCGTGTTCTGCGATGACCTTCGCGCTGCTGATCTTGGCCCAGGCTCCGGCACAGGTGTGCCACTCCGTCTAACTATGACTACGGAACAATGCACTCTGGAAAACATTCACCGTCTGAAGAATGTGTTGGTCAGCAACGCCGGTCAAACCGATGTCTACCTGAACCTCGTTGATGGTAACGAGTCCACCCTCATGGTGTTGGGCGAGAACCTTCGCGTCGACCGTTCTGCGAACCTCATGGGCGACCTCAAGGCCACCATGGGTGCGGGAATCCTCGGGTAGCGACGCAGTCACCACCCGAGACCGTCAGCTAGCGACGACGGCTGACGGCTGAGCAGGAAGGTGAGCGTGAAGACCACTCATGAGGAATGCCCTCCAGCATGCTTCGTGCGCAGCTTTCCTCCGGAGTGCTCCACTGTTCCTGGGCTTTCTGTTGTGGCGCGTTGTGTGCTCAGATACGTACAAGCTGGGCTCCGTCCGACACGGTCTGAGCTGCGCCCAGCACCGTGGCGTGTCATCGACCTTCTACTTTTCAACCTGCGTTTTTGCCGGTAGCTAGGCTTCGGCCGGTAGTAGTACTCTTCGCCGAACTCCGACGTCTTTGTCGTTAGCTTTTTTCGTGGGGAGATCTCCAGGCGAGGAGGCGAGAGTGTGTGCGGGTACAGACACCATGTGGTGGGGGAGGATCTGCTGCCGGGGCGCTTTTTCCCCCCGTAGGTTACCCCCTTCAAAAGGTATAAATACTAGACAGAGCGGTTTGTTTGCAAAATTCACGCTAGGGAGCTGGCATTTTCTCACCTTCGCGCTAATATAGACCATGCTGTCTAGCACGGCAGGTAGTTTCTAAAAGGATTGAAGGAAAAGTTATGGCGAACAAAATTTTGACCACGCACGTCGGCTCTCTGCCCCGCACGCCGGAGCTTCTGGAGGCAAACCTCAAGCGCGACGAGATCGGCGAGGACGCATTCAAGGAGATCCTCACCAATTCCGTTAACGAGGTAGTTAAGCGCCAGGTAGACCTCGGTATCGACATCGTCAACGAGGGGGAGTATGGCCACGTGACCTCCGGTGCCGTCGACTACGGTGCCTGGTGGAACTACTCCTTCACTCGCCTGGGTGGCCTCACCATCACTGACGAGGATCGGTGGGCAAACGAGGACAAGATCCGCTCGACTCCCGGTAACATTCAGCTGACCAGTTTCCAGGATCGTCGTGACCGTGAGCGCTTCCGTGAGGCATACGAAGACCCCGATGCTGGCGTGCTCGTTGGCCGCGCAGCGGTGGGTAACCCCAAGTTCACGGGTCCCATCACTTACATCGGCAAGGAGCAGGTGGAAACCGATGTCAAGCTCCTCAAGGATGCCATCGAGGCTGCCGGTGGCGATAAAGGCTTCGTGGCCGCCCTTTCCCCGGGATCCGCTGCTCGCCTGAAGAACGAGTTTTACTCCTCCGATGAAGAGGTCGTATACGCCTGTGCTGATGCGCTTGCGCAGGAATACAAGGTCATCACCGATGCGGGCTTCACCGTGCAGTTCGATGCTCCGGATCTTGCTGAATCATGGGATCAGATCAACCCTGAGCCCTCTTTGGATGATTACAAGAAGTGGCTGCAAATCCGCATTGATGCACTCAACCACGCCATTAAGGATCTTCCGCGGGAGCTCACCCGCCTGCACATCTGCTGGGGTTCCTGGCACGGGCCGCACTCGACGGATATCCCGTTCGCTGACATCATCGATCAGATTCTTGAGGTTAACGCCGGTGGCTACTCCTTCGAGGGCGCATCCCCGCGTCACGCCCACGAGTGGCGTGTATGGCAGGATCACACCCTGCCCGAAAACACGGTCATTTACCCGGGCGTGATTTCTCACTGCGTCAATGCCATTGAGCACCCACGCCTCGTGGCTGACCGCATCATCCGTTTCGCGGAGTTCGTAGGCCCGGAGAAGGTTATCGCCTCCTCCGATTGTGGTCTCGGTGGTCGCATCAATTCCAAGATTGCTTGGGCCAAGCTCGAGTCCCTCGTTGAGGGTGCAGAGATCGCCAGCAAGGAGCTCTTCGGCTAAATCCGTGTTGGTTTAACTACCAAGAAAAGCCCGGGTGCAGGTCACCATGACCTGTACCCGGGCTTTGTCATCTGCCGATGACACATCGTCGAATTCTCGCCACCGAGTTCTCATACAAACCCACACCCAGCGTGGGCTGGAGATTTTCCCCACTCTACCGGCTAACTTGGTGCAGTTAGAAGAAAGCAAAGGCTACTGCCGCGATGATGAGGATCGCCATGACGCTGGCGAAAATGATGAGATTTCTGCGGTTTGCGACGACGCAGGTGGGATTTCCCTTTTCGCCGTCGCTCTTTTCTACGGCATTGTTTCTAACGAGGAAGTATGCCACCAGAGTCATAATGACAAATTCCAGGGCCCATCCCCACAGGGGGATCCCCAGCCTGGTCATAGCGACCGATGAGCCTGCAGTGATGCTTGCGCCGATCATGATTGCATAGGCCCACATTGGAAGTTTGACGTCAGTGGGAGATGCGATGGTTGTTGTAAAAGTTGGCTTATTCATGGCTCTCCTTTAGAGGACGGGTTGTGCCTATGTGATCCGAACACGCTGCATCAGGTGACGGCGACGTGGCCCAAACCGAGCTATAGGGGTTGGCGGGTACGTTGCTGGTGGCCTCTGCTCCGGACCTAGCCGAACCTGCTCCCGACCTGGCCGAACCTGGCAGGGCGTTGCCGAGCCTTGCAGTCACAGTCCTCGTGGGACGTACCTAAAACCTCGTCTCCATAGGGTTGATATGTGGTTAGGAAATACATGCCGGCCGATTCGAAAACGTTTCGTCTTCGCTGGTAGACACATATATAAACGTATCATCTGTATCCTCTGAAACAAGATGGAGGGCAAACGATCGGCAGTGAGATGGCTGAATCTCTGAAAAGTCTGGGAGCATGCGTAAACTTCGCAGTTGCTAAGTGGTCAGGTCGCAGCTTTAGGGATTAAATGGAAAGCAAAAAATAGAAGCATGCTGTGAATCGTGGGGGTAAGCTACGCTTCGGCGGGAAAAGGCCACCTAGGAGATTGGATCTCTCCTAGACGGCAGAGGGAACACAGCTGTTAGGTGGAACACCGCTGCGGGTGGAACACGGCTGCGGGTGGAACACGGCTGCGGGTGGGACACGGCTGCGGGTGGGACACCGCAGTGGCTGCGTTGGGCGCAGCGTGGTAGCTACGCTGTGCGCGCCGTGGCATCTCCTGGGATGCCAGCGAGATTAACGGAACAGCGAGGCGATGCGGTCGCGGACTGACTGCAGCTGGGGTACGGCAGCGATAGCCGCAGTGAGGACAGCAACGAAGCTCGTGATGAGGCTGACAGCGATCGTACCGAGGGTGGACAGGCCCCCGTTTTCAGTCGAGTCAGCTCCGGTCGTGGTGTTTCCGTTGTTGTGGGTGTTGTCGGGGGCTTCTTCCTTGGCCTTCACCGTGAAGATCGTCGTGGTGCCCGAAACCTCGTTGCCCACCACAAGCAGGTTCTCGCCATTGGGGGAATCCTTCGCAGGAATGAACGTCAGGCCCTCCGGACCGAGGTCGCCGGCATCCTGCCATGCAGGGTTCTCGCCCTCCTCGGGGTCAACGGAGAAGTCCCGGTTGTTGATATAGGACACGAAGTGGGCGGCGGCGGGAGTCGTGATGTCATACACCATGATTCCGCCGATGCGCTCCAGCCCGATGAAGGCGTATGTCTTGTCGCCGATCATGCCGAGGACGAGGCCCTCTGCCTCCGGACCCTTCGCATCAGAACGGCTATCGAACTCGTTTTCCACATGGTCAGAGTTGAAATACTCGGGAACGGTGCGCGCGAGAATTTCCTCAAACTCGGAATCGGAATTGAACACCCGGTTGCCCGCAGTATCGAAGATACTGAACCCGCGCCCGCCGAAGGTGTACAGCTCAGAGAAGGCAGTTCCATCCTCGTTGAGGCCAGCAGAGGTGGTGATCTTCAGCCTGCCCAGGTTGTGCTTTTCCTGCAGCTGCTTAGCTGTAGTGATGGACTCTCCAGTCTTGGAATCGACAGCTCCGCCGAATTCAAAATCGTCTGCCAGTGGCGGGAGACCATCCTTCCCGAGGTCTTTCACCCGTGCTTCCTCCGAGTAGCCGTCCCAGTCACGACCGTCGCCCTCGTTTGCCGTAACCAGGTAGGTGGAGCCGCCGACAGTGTAGACACCAATGGAATCGGGGAGGAGGAAGGACTTTACCGGCCAGTGTGCGATGTTGATCTTGTCATCCTTGTCCGAGACATCCATGCCGACGTTTCTCAGGTCAACGGTACCGAGCGGCATGATGTTTTCCACAGTAGCTGTGGCGATATCGACGGTGGCAATGGCGTTGTTCTCTTGCAACGTCACGTAGGCCTTCGCGTCCTTTACCGCAATGTACTCGGGCTCCAGGTTGGCAGCCACTGACGGTGTCGTCCCGTTAGACTCCGGTCCAAAGATGCGGACACCTTCTGGGACAGTCTCACCGAACGTCGCCGTGGAGACGGTGGCGGGGGCGCTGAGCGCGCCGTCGACAAGCGAACCTGGGATGGAGATGACGCTGACGGAACCCTCAGGGTCGACGGAGTAATCCTCCGCAGGTTCCCCCTCGTTTGCCACAGCGGCGTATGCGCCGGTCTCATCAAAGGTCACCATGTCCGGCAGCGCACCGACGGGCAGGCGCTGCAGGATCGTGCCGTCACCCGCCGCATCGAAGAGGATGACCTCGCCGGGATCCGTCTTCGTCGCCGGTTCGACTGTGGCGATAGCCAGGCCGTCGGCGCGCACGGAGACTGAGTTGACGGTCGTGTCCGCGCCCGCGTGGACGGCTCCTACTTCCTTGGGGGAGGTCGGATCGGAAATGTCCACAATGGTGACGGCGCCACTCAGCGCGTTGACGATGAGCAGTCGGTTGGACCCTCGGTCGTACGCCACGATCTCGGCTGCGGATTTTTCAAACTCACCCGTTTCGTGGGTTCCGATGGCTTCCACGGTCAGCTCGCCTGTCCCAGCGGTTACTGGCTTGTCGACGATCACCGCCCCCGCTTGTGCCCCCGTCACCGTTACCATCACAATGGAGGCGCTCACTAGTCCTGCGACAAACTTCTTCGTCTTCATTGCGTATCTTTCGATCCCTTCGTGGACACTTCTGTGCCTGTACGTGCCTGCGTCTTTCCTGGTCATTGTCGCAACGCTGAGTAACGGCAAGGCAGACGTGGCATGAACGGAAAGTGAATCTCGCCGGGCCGGGGGTGCCTGCGGGCGGGGGTGCCTGTTCCTCAACGGAAGTTTCACGATACTCAGTGCAAAAATCAGAGATTACCCCGCGCACACACTACAATTGGCGCATGGACAAAGAACTTTCAGATTGGCATTCCGTCACCGCAGCAGAGATTCAGCACGCTCAGTCCCGAATTTCTGCCGTTATTGCGCCCACCTCGTTGCAGTACTGCCCACGTCTGTCCGAGCAGATTGGAGCGGAGGTTTACCTCAAAAGAGAGGATTTGCAGGACGTTCGCAGTTACAAGATCCGCGGTGCCTACAACTCTATTGTCCAACTCAGTGACGAGGAGCGTGCCGCCGGAATCGTTGCAGCTTCCGCAGGTAACCATGCACAGGGCGTGGCCTATGCATGCCGCAGTCTGAAGATTCACGGCCGGATCTTCGTTCCCGCGCCCACACCCAAGCAGAAGCTCAACCGCATCAAGGTTCACGGCGGGGAATGGGTGGAAGTCGTGTTAACGGGAAAGAACTTCGACGAGGCCGCCGCCGCTGCGCACGCCTACGTAGAAGAAAACGGCGCCACCATGATCGAACCGTTCAACGCCCGCAACACGGTCATCGGCCAGGGCACCGTTGCGGCGGAAATCATCAGCCAGCTGTCTTCCAAGGGCAAGACTGCGGATAATGTCTTCGTCCCCGTCGGCGGTGGCGGTCTGCTCGGAGGCACGCTGAGCTACTTCGCGAGTATGTCCCCGGAGACCACCATCGTTGGTATCGAGCCGCAGACGGCAGCCTCGATGCAGGCCGCACTTGCCAACGGTGGCCCCGTGACGGTTCACGGGGTTGATCCGTTCATCGACGGTGCCGCTGTCGCTCGCGTAGGCGAGGTGAACTACGCCATCGCTAAGGAAAACTGGGATCGGTTGGTCATGCGTTCGGCAAATGAGGGAGCCGTGTGCACGGAGTTGCTCGAGCTCTACCAAAACGAGGGCATCATCGCAGAAACAGCGGGTGCCCTGTCCGTCACTGGTCTCGTCGAGTTCGGTGAGATTGCACCGGGAAGCGTCAACGTGTGCATCATCTCCGGAGGTAACAATGATGTTCTCCGCTATTCAGAGATTGTGGAACGTGACCTTGTTCATCGTGGTTTGAAACACTACTTCCTGGTCAATTTCCCGCAGGAACCCGGCCAGCTTCGGGGCTTCCTCACCGACGTGCTTGGTGAGGATGACGACATTGCTCGCTTCGAGTACCTGAAGAAAAACAACCGTGACGTGGGAACCGCACTGGTCGGTATCGAGCTTGCCGATAGTGCCAATCTCGAGCCCCTCCTCTCACGCATGCGGGAATCGTCCCTTCACATCCAGCATCTGCGCCCCGGCACACCGGAATACGACTTCCTTTTCTAGCCACTTTCCCGGCTAGTCGTTGGTAGCCCGCGTTTGCCTCTGTTGCTGTTCCTCCGGCCACCCGGCGCGTCGGGCTGCCAGCCGGAGGGGTCACCCGTCTTTCAAGGGAGATTCGGGTGGGCACCAGGCGTGGGTACGCATGTCAACTCGTGGTCCGCGGGCACAGGAGTACCCGGCCCGCCTGTCCGTCTGTGGTGGTGGGGGAGTATGTGCAATGCCCTCTTCATCCCACAACGGGAGCGCTGCCTTCCACACGTGGCTCGTCCGGTCGGCGCGAACAACGCGCTACCATGGTGCCAGTTCCCCATAGTCGGCCATGACCCTGCCGACGTACCGGGAGCCACAGCCTGCGACTGCTCCGATAGTGGAGTACGATGCGACGAAGCCGCGAGGGATGTGCTGAACAGTCGTGACAATGGCCTCGGCGAGGGGAGGCAGCAGGGTCGGCGTCTGTGCCGACCGGGACTGCGCCTCTGCCTGCTTATGAGGTGTGGTGCACATCTGTAAGAATGGCGAAGCTCCAGGGGGGAAGAAGCGTTCCTTCCTCGCCAATGGTTGGGTCGGTGAAAGAATACACCAAGGTGCCCGTGTACGGGGCTGTCACCTCGGAATCGGAAAGGTTTGCCACGATGAACGCATCCGCATAGCCGAAGCCGATCCACGAGTCCGTGTGTTCCACAGTGAGCTCAGACAACCACGGACGGGTGAAGCGAAGCGAGGAGCGCAAGCGGAAGAGGGTCTTATAGGCTTCGAGAACGCGTGCGTTTTCCTCGGTGAAGTCCCAGTCGAGCTTGGCCGATTGGAACGTTTCTGGATCTGCGGGATCGGGCATCGCCGCCACGGTTTCCTCGTTCATTCCCTGGTAGCGGAACTGGCGCTGACGTCCCTCGCGGGTTAGGCGGTCCAGCGCGTCATCGCAGTGCGAGCAGAAGAACGGGAACGGTGTCTGGGCACCGAATTCCTCTCCCATGAACAGCATCGGAGTGTAGGGCGTGCACAGTACGATCGCGGCCTTGAGCACCAGTTTCTCGGCGCTGAGGTATTGCGATGGACGGTCGCCGGCCGGGCGATTGCCGGTTTGGTCATGGGTTGTGGTGTATGCCAAGAACCGGAAAGCGGGCACCGCATCTACGTCCAGGGTACGACCGTGCTTGCGTCCCCGGAATGAGGAGTAATTTCCGTGGTGATAGAACACGTGTGCAATCGTCTGCGCAAGGGCATCCATGCTCGCGAAGTCCCGGTAGTAGGTGTGCTCTTCCCCGCTTGTTAGCACGTGGAGCGCGTGGTGGAGATCATCCTCCCACTGCGCGTCCAGTCCAAACCCGCCGAGCCCGGAGGCACCACGCGGCGCAACGAGGCGAGGATCGTTTTGGTCTGACTCGGCAATGAGGGTCTTTTGAATTCCCGTTGTCGCTTCAATTTCTGTGGCGAGGATAGACAGCTCCTCTAACAAGTGGATCGCCCCCGTATCCACCATCGTCTGGACGGCATCCAGGCGCAGGCCATCGATATGGAACTCCGTTAACCACTGGCGAGCTGCTTCGAGAACGTATGCGCGGACTTCGTCAGATCCAGAGTCACAGTAGTTGACCACATCGCCCCAGTCGGTGGCTGCAGTCGACATGTACGGGCCAAACATCCCCGTGTAGTTGCCCACAGGGCCGAAGTGGTTGTACACCACGTCCAGGATCACAGCAATGTTCTTGTTATGCGCGGCGTTGACAAGGTGTTTGAGCCCATCTGGGCCACCGTAACTTTCTTGCACACAGTGCCAATCCACACCGTCGTAGCCCCAGTTGCGTTCCCCTCCGAAGGGCTGTACAGGCATCAGCTCGATCGTGGTGACACCGAGCTCAATGAGGTAGTCAAGCTTTTCCTCGACACCCGCGAAGGTCCCAGACGGAGTAAACGTACCGACGTGCAGTTCGTAAATTGACTGCCCCGGGAGGATCCGCCCCGTCCAGTGGTCATCACCCCACTCAAAGTCATCGGCGTACACCTGGGACAAGCCAGTAACACCGTCCGGTTGCCTGCGCGTGCGTGGGTCGGGGAGGGGATCGGTCCACGTGTCACCGAGCTGAAGCCGGAAGCCGTAGCGGCTCCCGGGCGCCATTTCAGCGTCTGAGCACCACCAACCGTCTGCAGCTGCGGCGTGGTCACACGGACGTGGGTGCATAGGAATGTCCTCACCATCAAGGTGAAGGTGGACGTCGGAGGCGTTCGGTGCCCAAACACTGAAATTCGTCATACCTCAAGGGTATGAAAGCGTTCCGTACGTGTCAAAGACCTGTGTAAAGTGATAAACCATGCATGCCGATGCCGAATACCTCCTACCGGATGCCACCGCCTCCGTCGTAGCCGAGCTGGAGATTAAACGGTCCCGTTTTATTTCGCACGTCGGGCGCGTTCAATCAGAAGAGGAAGCGCGCCAGTTCATTGGCAACATCAGGACGCAGTACCCCGATGCGCGGCACCACTGTAGCGCTTATTATTACCACGTCGACGGGTCAAACCCCGTGGAGCGTTCATCGGATGACGGCGAACCGTCGGGCACAGCCGGCAAGCCGATTCTCGATGTCCTTACCGGATCCGGCCTGCAGGATATCGCCTGTGTCGTAGTTCGCTATTTCGGTGGAATCAAGCTCGGCACGGGCGGTCTCGTTCGCGCCTATTCCGATGCCACAACGGCAGCGCTGAAACTGGTGCGCCCCGTGAAACGCTCCCTTCGGCAGCTGGCGACGGTCAGATTTTCTCATGCTGATGCCGGCCGCTACGAGGCCGATCTGCGCGCGCGGGGTTATCACATTTCCGATGTTCGCTACGGCTCCGACGTACTGATGACACTGGCTATTAAGCCGAGTGAGCAGGATGACCTGCACGCCTTTATACAGTCCTTAACTAAAGGGGACTGCGAGCCAGATTTTGGCGCTACCATGTGGGTGGAACTGCCAGCGTAAGCACGTTTACAATAAGGCACTATGAGCATGCAACGTTATCCTCAGAACCCTATTGAGCGCCGTAAGCAGGCCGTTCGCCGTTACTCCAAGAACGGAGTACTCGGTGTATCCGGAGGTGTGATCGGCGGGCTTGCGCTGTGGGCACTGACGGAGGAATTCTCCCTGATGGTGATCGGTTTGGTCGTTGCCGTTGTGATTGGTGTGTACAGCTGGACCAAGGTGCGGTCCATCGTCAATCACAAGGACAACTACTAGGACATCTATGAGTGACATCGCGCTGGGGAACCCCAGTGACTCTGTGCGCATTGATCAGTATGTGTGGGCGGTACGGCTATACAAGACCCGGTCTGCAGCATCTGATGCCTGTAAGGCTGGGCACGTCAAACTCAACGGGGAGGCGGTGAAGCCCTCCGAAAAAGTTGTGGCAGGTGATCGGATCCGCGCGTGGGTGGCGCACCGGGAACATATCATCGAGGTTGTACAGCCGATTAAGAAGCGCGTGGGCGCACAGGTGGCTCGTGCAGCCTACCGCGACCACACACCGCCCCCGCCACCCAAGGAAATCCTTGCTTCAATGCCACGCCGGGATCGGGGAGCTGGCCGCCCGACAAAGAAGGATCGGCGTGCGTTGGATAAGCTTCGTGGCCGTTCGGCCCGCTAATTTCCCTGCACGCGTTTTAATCAAAAACATGCCACAGGTGAATACCTGTGGCATGTTTACTACGGCTTGTAATACGATGCCGGTGTAGCTCGTCGATCCTGTTTTTGCTTTTCGACGACTAAAACGACGGTTTTTACTTACTGGAGCCGGCTGTGCCCCACTCTGCCGGCGGAAAATCGATACCCAGCGGGCGGAAGAAGTCCGCGATGGCGAGAGCCCAGACGTGGAGGAAATCGAGCAGCTCAGGGAAGTTCGAAAGAGAAGACAAGAAAACGTTCCTTTCATTGGGTTTTAACCGGTAATGCGTTATAGCTTAACCTTTGCGCGCTCGCATCTCAACGGTGGCGTGCGGGTGCCGTCTGACGAAGCATCATTCGGCCTCATGCTTGCGACGATGTGCCTCCAGCTTGCGTAGCCTGCGTTGTAGACGAGAGGGGCGTCTCTCTGCGCGGTAGCCGGTATTGCCCGTGCGGGCGATGTGGGAGGCACCGAAGCGGGCGAGAAGAAGATCGTCGACAAGCCGAACCTGGCTTGGAACATACTGGTACTGAAGCGCATCCAGAACCTGAGAAACGTCCTCGGGGCCGGCGATGGCCTCTACATCAGCGACAGTGCGAATACCATTAGCTGTCAGAATTTCCTCCAACCAGGGGTAAACCTCTGACTTCGAGCGGGGGAACTTGTCACCGAGGAGGAGAGTGAGCACGTGTGGCAGGTTCCCATCCGTGAGCGGAACGTTACCGGCTACCGGATGCGAATCAGCGCGAATATGCGCGATCTGGTCAAATTGCTGATCCGCGAGCTCAATGAGGCCGGCGGCGAGGGTAAACGAGCGATCAATTGCGGGGTCTGCACCTGTGCCTGCACCCTTGTAGCGGATATCGTGTTCGAACTCCGCCCAAGCGTGCTGCAGGATGGTACGGAGCTGGACTTCGAAGACAAGACCCGAATAGGCTTCCAGATCCTCCGTCTGCGGGGTGACTTTGACGATGAGGTGGTGGGAGCCATACCCGAAGCCGCCAGAAATGCGCGTCTCGGCGGCTTTGTCCACACTACGCAGGACAGTGAACATCCGCTCGAGGGTCTCGATCACGCGAGGGATTTCTGTGGAATGGTAGGTGATGATGCGTGCGCCCACGACATCGCTGATCTGCTCCCACGGCTTGAGGTACAGCAGGTTCCCATCACTGTCGTACTTCGTCGCTTTGGCAGCAAAGGACCGCCACGACTTGATTCGTGTGTCTACACGGTCGTAGGCAATACCCGCGTCGGAGACGCTATCTTCCAGCGCGAACCGAATATCGCTCTCCAACGTGGGATGACTGGCGACAAACGAATCGTACTCATTTTCCAGTCGGTTGAGGTCAGGCTTATTCATCGGCGGTGTTTCTAATCAGAAGGGCGGTGGGGAAATAATTTAACAGGCCGTCGACGGCGACGGTTCCAGACACCGTACGGCCGGTCAACACCTCCGTCCACGTGCCCTCGGGGACAGTCAGAGTGGTATCGCCCCAACCACCGCGTGCCATGAGCCGGAACGGTGTGCGTGTAGCGACGGCAATCACATCCACGCGGTCGGGGCGGGGGCCTCGACCCAGTCCAATGAGATTATCCTCTGCCTCGCCTTCCGCAAAAACAGCCTGGTAGTCGCTTCCCACGAAGTCGTTGGCGTAGTGGGAGCGGACGTGGAGCGCCGCTGCCACCACTACCTGCTTTGCCTCGTTGTAGCGATCGAGGAGATGTGCGTAGGGAACATCGTCGTCCCGGTGTGCCGACTCGTTAGCAACTACGTCACCGACGGTAAAGGAACTTTCCTCCTCACCGCGCAAAACCCGCAAAGTTTTCTCCAGCGAGGCACGACGGGCCTCGTAATCAACGAAGCGACGGTTGTCGGGGTCCACGAGAGAATCAACGAAATATTCCTCACCCTGGTAAATATCGGGAATTCCCGGAGCGATGAGCTGCAGGAGCTTGCGTCCCAAGCCGATGAGAGTGGCAGCGTGGGCGAGCGGTCCAACGAACTGCGTGATGCGCTCGGAAACCGGCCCGTGCAAGAGAGCCTTCACCCAGTGCAGGGTGCGCTCTTCAAACTCTGCATCTTGCTCTGTCCACGTCGTGTATAAACCAGCCTCTCGGATGGCCTTTGTCGTGTACGCCAGCATGCGCTTCTCATAGTCGTCCGTAATGACTCCGTCCACGGGCCACGTCCCCAGGAGATTTTGCAGCAGGAAATGCCCCGTTGCACCGTCCGGTGGGGGAGTGATGGAGGTGATCTCGTCGACAACCTCCGAGAAGTCACCAGGGCAATCGGCGAGCTCAATGATACGGGCTCGCACATCCTCGCCGCGCTTCGTATCGTGCGTGGATAACGTGGTCATGGTCTTCGGCCACAGACGTGCGCGCTCCTGCTGGAGGAGGTGAAACTCCGCCGCGGATACTCCGAAGCGTCCAGGCGCACCACCGACTTCGTTGAGTGCAACAAGCCGTGAGGAGCGGTAGAAGGTCGTATCTTCTACGCCCTTCGCCATGACAGCACCACACACCTGCGCGAAACGGGTAAATGCCTCACCACCGGAGATCAGCGCGGCGACGATGAGATCAAGCGTGGCGCGCCGGGATGGGAAGCGGCGAGAAAGATCTGCTGCCACGGTAGCAGTGACGCGAGTCAGCGATACATAGTCTGCGCGGTAGACAGGCATGGAGGCAACCAGCTGTTCAATCGTGGAGATAAGCTGCGTCTCCGTGACTGCGGATCCTGCGGTGGAGAAGTTATCGCGCCGGATAGCGCGCGCCAAGCGACGCACTTCAGCGGCGAGCTCCGAATGGGCAACATCCTTCTTTAGCACGTACTCGGTCGAACTGATTGCCTGCTCATCCCACGTGGATCCCGTGTGTTTGAGAGCCAACATAGACAGTGTGTTTTCGGAACTTCGAGCCACGAAAACCCCATCGAGCTCGCGCAACGCGTCGTAGCCAGTGGTTCCGTCTACCTTCAGGCGGGGGTCGAGAGCCTCATCGACAGCGAGGATCTTCTCAATCACTAACCAGCGGTCAGGTCCGACAACCTCGCGGAGCCGAGAGAGGTAGCCAAAGGGATCCGTGAGACCATCTGGATGATCAACCCGGAGGCCGTCGATAAGATCCTCTGCGACGAGTTCGCGGATGACGCGGTGGGAGTGCTCGAAAACGAGAGGATCTTCCTGCTTCAACCCTGCAAGCGAGTTAACCGAGAAGAAGCGTCTGTAGCTGATCACCCCGTCTCGCCAGTACATGAGTTTGTATGCCTGTCTGTCGTGGACCTGCTCCGGTGTGTCCGCAGAATCTGGATCATAGGTTCCCTCGGCAATGGGGAACAACTGATCGTAATAGTTGAGAACCGGTTCGCCCTCATACTCGGTGATCGTCAGCTTGTCTTCATCGCCAGGGCGGCCGAGAATAGGGAGCCCGAGCTTGCCACCGGCACCGTTATCTTCGTGCCAGTCGATATCGAAGTACCCCTCGAAGTGCGAGTCCTTGCCTTTCTTGAGCACGTCCCACCACCACGGGTTCTGCTCCGCATGTGCAACACCGACGTGGTTGGGAACGACATCGATAATCAAGCCCAGCCCTTTTTCTCGGGCAGCCCGGGAGAGCGCGACAAACCCTTCCTTTCCGCCGAGCTCGGGGTTTATCTCGGTGGGATCGATGACATCGTATCCGTGATTGGATTCTGGCACGGCAGTAAGGATCGGGGACAGGAAGAGGTGGCTGACACCGAGGTCTTTCAGGTAATCGAGGATCTCGATGGCATTGTAGAAGTCAAACGAGCGCCCGTGCGGATCTGCCTTGGGGCCGCGTAACTGTAGTCGGTATGTAGCTGTGATTGGTGTGGAAACCATGGAATTGCGTCACCCTTTCTCACATGTATAGGTCACTATTCTAGTGGCCCACACATCACACCGGGTTAGTGAAAGCTCTTGATATTAAAAGATATTCTCTATCGTTTGAGGTGAGAGACTGCTAATTCGCGCTCTCGCCTCGGTTGTCGCGCGCGTGGACAGTGCTCGGCGCGAACGTTTGCGGGGCTTTTGCACACTGATCTCCTTCATCCACCCGTCTCGGATGGTAAACGACTTCTCGGATATCTGGGAGGACGAGGCCCGGAAGATGGCTGAAACAACGGGGCCCAGAGACGGCGCGGAAGATGCGGTTGTGACAATAAGGGAGCCTTCTGCAGGAGCGAAATAGATGAAAAAACGCCCGCCAAGTTCCCTTTCGCAGTAGGAAGCAAGGTGGTGCGCTGTTTCCGGGTGAGTTAGCCAGCTTGTTGCGTGTGTCTCGAATGTGCTGAGCAGAACCGCATCTGTACCCAAAGGCGCGTGAGGGAGTGGGATCGAACGAAAAGGTGAGCGCTCATCTGCGCGTGAACGGTGCAAGAGACGCCCTGTTGCGTACTGCCACACTACTGTGAGCGGAGTAAGTAGAGCGTGCTCGTCGCCTTCACATAGCGTTCGTGGCAACTCAATCCCTGCGTGGGCCGGTTGGGGGCCCTGATGGTTAGCGGCGGTGACAATTGGGTCGGTGCAAAAACCAACGTGGAACTCATTGGTGAGAGTCAACGTAGCCGGAATCGACGTAGCGTCACCTTCGTGGATAGGAGTCCGCGCCCAGTCCGAGGTTCGCAGCATGGGAAGCATCCTGCGTACGGATGTGGGGGAGAAGACCGTAGGAGTGGGTGATTCAGACGGTGAGGTGAGGAGTGCATTCACTGTGACAAGGCTCGTTTCCGCCCCGCGCGACGGCAGTTTTCGGGGCCTGCACCTACGTACACGAAAAGTGAAAGTAGGTGCAGGCCGACAGAGCAGTGATGTGTCGGGGCCTAAAGTGCATCACGTACTCCTCTTACTTAGACGTGGTGACGCACGGCAATGGTTCCCCTAAAATGGCGGTTCGTTCTCCTGCGCGATAGCATCGGCATCGATGCCGAGTACTATGAACAACTTTTCTTTAGACCAGATAGCGATATCTTGGCCTTGTTCCTTCAGCTCCTCGGCCCTTTTCTGCTTCGATGTTTTCTTCGTCCACGCGCCGACAGCGCAGATGGTGGTTTTCTTCGTTACGTTCTTGCCGATGGTAGCGCCTTGATCGGCAATTTTGGACCACAACGTCCCCTTATCCAGGGGCTCAAAGTCTCCCGTGAGCGTAACGTTTTGCCCGTACAACAAGCCGTCGGGGTTAGCTTCTGTATTCGGCTCCGGGATCTTCTCCGGAGTAGATACCGCCGACCACGGTACGCCCCCGCTGCGCCGAGAGGATGTGCGTTTGTATCTGCCGTTTCCTGCCGCCTCTCTGGCACGATCCGGGGAAGATGACCTGTCGTGGCGAATCTTCTGCACGGAGCGAATACGACCTTCGTTTCTTATCTTTCCCATCGTGAACCCCGTTGACGCGATGAATTCGGGGAATGAGCCAGTGAACCCGTCAATGCTTGCCAGTGAGGTGATGATCCGAGCACAAGCTTCAGCGTCATCTGCAGCGCAGTGGTGGTGTTCGAGGGCGATGCCCAGACCTCGGCACACATCGGGCAGGCGATTCGTGGCAAAGCCGAGATCGCGGGACCGGGAAAGCGCCAGGCTGCAGCCGAACTCGTTCGGTGCCGCAGCACAGTGCGATGCGTGGCAGGCGCGTGCGAGGGCTGTGAAATCAAATTGCGCATTGTGGGATACCATGGGGAGCTCTCCCGTGAACTCCTTCACCAGTTCGTACCGCTGGGCAAAACTCGGCTCCCCTTCGATGTCCTCCGGCCGGATGCCGTGAATCGCAATGTTCTCGTCGAGGAAATCCTCCATTCCCGGTGGTGGTGTGCAGCGCCAGGTTGCTTGCTCTTCTACCAGGCCATTGAGAACCTTGGTGACACCGATTTCGATAATCGACCCCCAGTCATCGTTGGCTGTCTCCACATCGATAGCGACAAAATCCAATCCGGGGATTGGGGTGGACTCGCCAACCGGATCATCGCCGACACGAACGCGCGCCACGTCCGCGACGAATTGCTGCAGGGCTGCGGTTTGTGACCGCTGGAAACGGAGGGTGACGGAAGCACCGCTCGTGCGGGTGAGTGTCACCGAGCCGAGCGAATACGGGGTCGGCTCAATGGTTGCCACGTCAGTAATATCTGCGGCGGGGAGGGTGGTTTCCCCAGCATTTAGGCTCGTGAGGAGGGGAGAGTAGTAGATGTTAATGGTTCCATCCGCTATCGCCACCGTAGCTCCATGTGCAGTGAGCACTGTCCTTTGCCCCTTCTGTTGCCGTTGTGTGCGCGTCTCGCGCGCTGATTTATTCCCCTATTTTACCGCCCAGAGGAACATGCGTTTTTCTCGCTTCGAACAAGCATCGTGTACAGCAATGACCCCGACGGTTAACGAAATAACTGCATTTCACTAACAGTCGAGGTCATTGTAGGCCCTACGGTCATTGGCGGACTAACCGTTCATGGCGGTGGTGAATGCTCTTTTTGCTCCCACTTAGCCTTCGTAGCCCTTCACGGATCCGCCACCCTTCGGGGCACCGGACACCGGAGGATCGTTCTGCACGGCGACGATGGTGGAGCGGGCAGGAATCATGACCTTCTCACCAGCGGTCAGGATAACACCACTTTCTACATCGCCACGGGGCTCAGTCGTATCGATGAGAACCTTCCAGGAGGCACCGTAGGTGGCGACCGGAATCGTGAATTCTACGTCGGTATGTGCCGCGTTGAAGCACAAGAGGAAGGAGTCATCCTCCACCTTGTTGCCGCGGGCATCAGGTTCGGCGATCTCCTGGCCATTGAGGAATACCATGAGGGCTTTACCGAAATAGAAGTCCCAGTCCGCTTGGTCCATGAGTTTGCCGTCTGTGGCGAGCCATGCGATATCGCGGTGTGCGGACTCATCACCAAGGGGGCCACCCGCGAAGAACTGGCGACGCCGGAACACCGGGTGGTCCTTGCGCAGTTGGATGAGACGCTTCGTGAACTGGAACAGATCCTGGTTTTCCTCGTGCTTGGACCAGTCCAGCCAGGAGATCTCGTTGTCCTGGCAGTAAACGTTATTGTTGCCAAACTGCGTGCGACCTAGCTCGTCGCCGTGGCTGATCATCGGCGTGCCTTGGCTTACCAGGAGCGTGGTGAGGAAGTTGCGGCGCTGTTGTGCCCGGAGGGCGTTGATCTCTGGATCGTCTGTTGGTCCTTCGACACCGCAGTTCCAGCTCCGGTTGTGGCTCTCACCGTCGCGACCACCTTCGCCATTGGCTTCATTGTGTTTCTCGTTATAGGAGACGAGGTCGTTCAATGTGAAGCCATCGTGCGCAGTAACAAAGTTGATAGAGGCCGTAGGGCGACGGTTGTTGTTCGAGTACAGATCCGATGATCCCGTCAGGCGAGATGCAAACTCGCCGAGAGTCGCAGGCTCCCCGCGCCAAAAGTCGCGGACAGTATCGCGGTACTTGCCGTTCCATTCCGTCCACAGGGGCGGGAAATTTCCTACCTGGTAGCCGCCTTCGCCGACGTCCCAGGGTTCGGCGATGAGCTTCACTCGCGAGACGACGGGGTCCTGCTGGACGAGGTCGAAGAAGCTGGATAGCCGGTCAACGTCGTGGAGCTCACGTGCGAGAGTGGACGCGAGGTCGAAGCGGAAGCCGTCGACGTGCATTTCCGTTACCCAATAGCGGAGGCTATCCATGATGAGCTGCAGGGAATGGGGATGGCGGACGTTGAGGGAGTTTCCTGTGCCCGTGTAGTCCATGTAGTGCTGCGGATCGCCGTCGACAAGGCGGTAGTACGCGGCGTTGTCGATGCCTCTGAAGGCAATCGTCGGACCCATGTGGTTGCCCTCTGCCGTGTGGTTATACACCACGTCAAGGATGATCTCGATTCCTGCCTCGTGGTAGGCGCGAACCATTCCTTTGAACTCGCTTACCGCGTCACCGGGACGAGTAGAGGCAGAGTAATCCTGCTGTGGGGCGAAGAATCCGAGAGTGTTGTAGCCCCAATAGTTCCTCAAGCCCAGTTCGCGGAGGCGATCGTCCTGGAAAAATTGGTGGATGGGCATGAGCTCGAGAGCGGTGATTCCCAGATTCTGGAGGTACTCAATAATTGCTGGGTGGGCTAGCCCTGCGTACGTTCCGCGGATGTTCTCTGGGATATCAGGGTGGGTCATCGTGAGACCCTTGACGTGGCCCTCGTAGATGACTGATTCGTTGTACGGAATCTTCGGGGCCTTGTCGTCTCCCCAGTCAAAAAACGGATTAACAACGACTGACTTCATCGTATGGCCGAGGGAGTCTTCCGTGTTGCGACCTTCCGGGCGATCGGGGTTCGTGATGTCGTAGGAGAACAGGGACGGGTCACCATCGTAATCGCCGTCGAATGCGCGGGAGTACGGGTCGACGAGCAACTTGTTTGGGTCGCAGCGGTGGCCGTTGGCGGGATCATAGGGTCCATGAACGCGGTAGCCGTAGCGTTGTCCCGGCTGGATACCCGGGAGGTAAGCGTGCCAAATGTTGGCATCAACCTCAGTAAGCTCGACCCGTGTCTCATTGTTTTCGCTGTCGAGCAAGCACAGTTCTACTTTGTCTGCAATGTCGCTGAACAGTGCGAAATTGGTGCCTGCGCCGTCGTATGTCGAACCGAGAGGGTACGACTGGCCGGGCCAGATTTCCATAGAAGGCTGATTTGCTTCACTCATAATGCGCCAGTTTATCGTCTATTTTTCGCAACTGTGAGTTGACAGCACGGACCAGAAAGCAACTATCGAGAGAAAGTTATGTTTGCCTTAAAAAACAGTGCACTACCTGTGGATTAGCTTGACGTGAGACAGGTAGCAGAAATCTGTACTCATTTCCTCGCGACGCTTCATGAAGTACCAGGTAGTCCACCATGTTGAACAATGTATGGAGGTATCCCTTTGGTTGTGATGAGTGCTTCGCTTCCGTGGGGTGGCCTCACTCACGCGCGTGGGCAATCCCGTAATCCATGTCAAGTGTGTGAATGGACACACCGCCGATTGTGCGGATCCTGTAAACAAGATAATCCGGTTGTGTACGTCTAAATGAAGACAAAACTCACTGGTGCTCAACGCCCACTGGCGTTGGAAACCTACTGGCGTTGGAAACTAACTGGTGCTGGAAACTAACTGGTGCTGGAAACCCATTGGAGTGAGATCGGGCGCGAACGGAAGAATGGTGGTCGATGGGGGTGAAGCTAATGTGCGACGTAACTCATGTGGTGCGCATACCGGGCGGGATACTTAAAGGACTACGAGTGTGGTTTATATACGGCACCTTTCGTGGATCGCTCCAGCGTGCGACGGGGAAGCGGGCATGTTTCCCAATCCTTGCAGGAATTCGCGTGTAGAGCCCGGAGTCCTGAATTGTCGCTGAGCTTAGCGATGCGGAAACGACCATCTCAGCGATCGAGCAGTGCGGTGCCAGAAGCGTCCGTGGAGGCTCAGTCTCAAATCCCGTCCCGTTCACAGAGGGAGGAGTTTGAGAGGTGGTAGTACTTTCTACGAGGCCGAAATTCCGCGGAGAATTGTCTCCAGCCCTTCTTCGAACAGTCGGTTCGCTTCGGTTTCCTCTTCTTCTTGCAGGTCGGCAATCTTTGCAGCGACGCGAGCAGCGCCCTTATCGTGGCTCTCCTTAGTGGCCTTTGCGTCGAGGGCTAGGAGCTGAAGCTGGAACTGCTCGTACTGGACATGACCAAGCGTGAAGCTCAAGAGGGTGGAGGCGGCGGTTTCGCTCAATGACTCGTCGGGCATCCGAATGAGGCGAATGAGATCCTCCCGGACTAGCCCTGAGTTGTTGGCCGCTGCGACGACCTCGCAGCCATCGCGGAACTGCAGCATTGCTCGCCGAAGTTCACGGAGCATATCCGCAGTGGTGTCTTGGTCGGTGTCAACGTAATCGATGATTGCATGTCCGATAAGGGCGATGAGCTCCTGCTTGTTTTTCACATGCCAGTAAATGGAACCCGGCGCAGAGTTAAGCTTGCCTGCGATCCTTCGGATAGTCATATCCGCTAGACCGTATGTATCCAGAATTTCCAGCCCGGCTGCAATAATTTTATCTCTGTCCAAGTGCACGTTAGGCAATTGTAGTGGAAACTGTTGTGTTGGGGCATGAGGGCGTGGAGAGATTTTCCACTCCCTCCACGTAGACGTTTGCAAAATGTCTTTAACCAGAGAATTTATTGCAAAAAGTTCCTCTATCTTGCCGGACTATTTCCCCCATTTTTCTGTCTCGCCCTCCCCTCCACCGCTATGATCTCGTTCCTTTATTTTTCGTTGTGAACTTTTCCCTCTACTGGGGCAGGCTAGGCGGTCGTCGCGCAGCGCGGTCTGGGTGGCACCCCCATGCTCATCGTGCGCCTACCCTTCTTACACTTTGTAGTGCCTACCCATCTAGCGCCCATCTAATACATCTAGCACTTTTCGAGTTCGCCAGTTAATGGGGCGGGGAGAATACGAGACGGAGAAGGTTGGGATGTAGAGGCTGGCAAAAAGATGTCTGTGGCGTAAAGCTTGCCGGGGAGGGTGAGGGTTGCCTGCGGGGAATCCGTGAAGTCCCGTAAAAGCTCATTGGATCTGTAACAGCGGAAACAGTGCGGTGATAATGTAAGTGAAAGATTGGAAAGTCTGCTACCGTGCCATCTGGTAAGTGACCACGTCTGACCGTATGTAATCAAGCGGAACCGTTCGTTACCGCCCTGGTTCTAGGTTTTTTACGGATCTGAAGGCGATGCCGGGTAACTGGCAGCGTCCTTTCGCACGCCGTAACCGCGCGAATGTGGGGAAGACGGTGTATCTTGGAAAAACACGGTGACACGACCATAAAGTTATAAGGAGACGAAAAACATCGTGAAAATTAGTGCAGGTTCGAAGAAGTTTATCGCCCTGGCAATGGCAGCCACCGTTGCTCTTAGCGCCTCTGCATGCAGCAAGGAAAACAAGGATAAGGCTGCAGATCAGGTGACGGAGACCAACGTGTCCACCCGCACGACGCAGGTGACCGCAGCGCCGGAGGAGACTTCGAGCTCCGCTGCGCCGTCTCCAACGACGAAATCTGAGGCTCCCGAAACTCTCGTAGAGGAGCAGGGTGCTCAACCTGAGATAGCGCCACTGCCGCAGGTTCCGGCTCCTGAGGTTCTCGCCCCCGTTGAGGGTGAACCTGCAAGTGCGGAGGACGCTCAGGCGATTGCGGACCTCGTCCAGTCTGTGACCTGGGCACCGACGCTGCGCGCCTTCATGGGCAACTTCCTTGAGAACACGTGTCAGCGAGTGATTGAGCAGGCCGGTGGCCAGGGTGCCGTTGACCTGTCTCAGGTTCCGGAGATCCCGCTTGAGCAGATCCCGCAGTACCAGGAGACCCGCTCCACCATTGATGCCGTCGAGGACATCACCGTCAACGGCAACGAGGCTTCCGCATGGGTGACGACGACATCGCAGGGTAACACCCAGTCCGGCACGATGAAGTTCCTACGCGAGGACGGCCGCTGGAAGATGTGTAACTAGAAGCTAAACTTGTAGGCCATGACTGCAACAATCATGGCCCCCGCACTAACCCCACGCAGGATTGTCGGTGATATGTCCGGCATCGTCGCCGTGAGCCTCGTCCTTTCGGGCATCCTCGGCGCTGCGTGGGGTTTCTTCTCACCAAAGGCCACTGTAGAGACTCTCGGGGATGGGACGTTTATACCGCCGGCGGATTACGGTGCCCACGATTTCCCCGTTTACGTTGCCTACCTCGTCATTGTCACCCTGGGTGGCGTGGCGATCGGCGCGACAATGAGTCGGGTAAGCATGAAGGTGAGTGGCCAGCTTGTCGCTGTTGTTGTGGCTCTCGTTGCGGCACTGACTGTTGTGGCGGCGGGGCACTCAGTTGCGTACCTGCTTACCGATAGCGAAGGGCTGATGGGGCCGGAGGGGTCGGTGGTGACGGTGCGCAGCGCCGTCGAGGTCGGTGCTGCATTCCTGTGGGCTCCGCTTGCTGCAGCGATAACGTGGCTGTACGGTGCGTACACGGCCAGCACCCGCGCCGAATAAAAGTCTTACATGTAAGAAACATTGTTTTGACGTGGTGAAACGAGGATAATAGGCGGTTACACCCTTTTATCTCACGGTAAGGAGTCACCATGTCCACCACACCGTCTACAGCGGCCCCAGCTGCGGCATCGACAATGTTACGCACGATCGATATCTCCGCTCATTCCTACTCAGACCGAGAGTTGAGGCGGATCGTCCCCCGTAGCCACCAGTCTGTAGATAGCATGCTGGACACGGTGCGACCGATCGTCGAGAAGCTGAAAGAAGAGGGAGCGAGCGCGGCGCTGGCCTACAGCGAAAAATTCGACGGCATCCGACCGCCACACCTCCGCGTGCCCACAGAGGTGTGTGACGAGGCCGCCGCAGCACTTGATCCCGAATTGAAGAAGGCCCTCACCACGGCTATTACGCGCGTGCGGGCCGTCCACGAGGCGCAGAAACCGGCGGATGTCGAGGTCACGCTTGCCCCCGGTGCCACCGTGACACAAAAATTCATCCCCATTTCACGCGTCGGGTTGTATGTTCCTGGCGGTAACGCCGTGTATCCCTCCTCGGTGATCATGAACGTTGTTCCCGCCCAGGCAGCCGGTGTGACCTCCCTCGTTGTCGCCTCCCCGCCGCAGAAAGAAAACGGGGGCTACCCGCACCCCACGGTGCTCGCTGTCTGTTCCCTCCTGGGGGTGGACGAAGTGTGGGCCGTCGGTGGCGCCCAAGCCATCGGTCTGCTGGCCTATGGTGACGAGGGCTACGAGCCCGTCGATTTGATTACCGGCCCCGGCAACATTTTCGTCACCGCAGCCAAGCGACTCGTGCGCACCGTCGTCGGCATCGATGCGGAGGCAGGCCCAACCGAGATTGCGATCCTCGCCGATTCCACGGCTGATCCCACTCACGTTGCCTACGACCTCATTTCGCAGGCGGAACACGATGTTCTGGCCTCCTCGGTGCTCATCACCGATTCGGCGGAGCTCGCACGCGCCGTCGACGCAAAGGTTGCCGAACTCTACACCGTTACCCTCAACGCCGACCGGGTCGCTCAGGCACTCACCGGCGAGCAGTCCGCCATCGTCCTCACCTCCGGGCTTGACCAGTCGGTCGCCGTTGCCAACGCCTACGCCGCCGAGCACCTCGAGGTTCACACCCGCGACGCGGCGGCTGTTGCTGCTCGCATCACCAACGCCGGTGCTATCTTCGTCGGTCCGCACGCCCCGGTTCCCCTGGGGGACTACGCCGCAGGCTCGAATCACGTTCTGCCCACGTCCGGGTCTGCTCGCTACAGCTCTGGCTTGTCGACGCTCACCTTCCTCAAACACGTCGACATCATCGACTACGACGCCGCAGCACTCGAGGAGATCGCCGACGATGTCATCCGCCTGTCCCAAGAAGAACGCCTGCCCGCCCACGGCGAGGCCATCACCGCACGGAGGACCAAATGATTGAGCTCCCCATCCGCGAGGACCTAAAAGGCAAAAGCCCGTACGGTGCCCCGCAGTTGAACACGCCTGTCCGCCTCAACACCAATGAGAACCCCTATCCACCAAGCGACGACCTCGCCCGCGAGATAGGGGAGGAGGCCGCCCGTCTAGCCGTCACCCTTAACCGCTACCCAGATCGTGATGCCGTTCAGCTGCGTACAGACCTCGCGGCCTACGCATCCCGCGACACCGGCGTGCCCGTCACCCACGACAACGTATGGGCCGCCAACGGCTCCAACGAGGTGTTACAGCAGCTCCTCTTAGCCTTCGGTGGCCCGGGGCGCACAGCGATGGGCTTTACGCCCAGCTATTCCATGCACCCGCTGCTCGCCGCCGGCACGTTCACCGAGTTCATCTCCGTGCCGCGCGACGACGCTTTCGCCATCGACGAGGATGCCGCCCTCGCGGCCATCGCAGAGCACCAGCCGGACATCGTCTTCGTCACCACTCCGAACAACCCGACGGGCAACTCCACCCCGCTCGCCACGATCCGCGCCATCGTTGAGGCGGCACCAGGAATCGTCATCGTCGACGAAGCCTACGCCGAGTTCTCCACCGCGCCGTCGGCTGCGGTTCTTATTGGGGAGTTCCCGGGAAAGCTCGTCGTGAGCCGCACTATGAGCAAAGCCTTCGACTTCGCCGGTGGGCGACTCGGCTATTTCATCGCCCACCCGGCGTTTATCGATGCCGTCATGCTCGTCCGCCTGCCGTACCACCTGTCCACCCTCACCCAGGCGGCAGCCCGCGTGGCGCTGGCGCACGCGGAGGAAACGCTGGCAAGCGTCGACAAGCTCAAAAAAGATCGGGATGCGCTCGCCGACGATCTGACAAAGCTCGGCTACCGCGTCATCGACTCCGATGCCAACTTCCTCATGATCTCCCACCCGAACGCCGCCTGGCAGGACTTCCTCGACGAGGGCGTACTCATCCGCGACAACGGCATTGACGGCTACCTCCGCGTCACCATCGGCACACCAGAGGAAAATTCGAGGTTTCTCGCCGTCGCCACTAAGGTAAGTGCACATGCCTGACATGTCCTTCTCCACGCGCGAGCGGCCTGACAACGCCGCCGCTAAAGACCGCATCGCCCGCGTCGAACGAGCAACCAAGGAAACGACCATCGCCGTCGAAATAAACCTCGACGGCTCCGGCAAGAGCGACATCCAAACTGGCGTCCCCTTCTTCGATCACATGCTCCAAGCATTCGCCAACCACTCGCTCATCGATGTCAGCATCCACGCCTCCGGCGACACCGAGATCGACTGCCACCACACCGTCGAAGACACCGCCATCGTCCTCGGCCAAGCCATCAACGATGCACTCGGCGACAAACGCGGCATAACCCGCTTCGGCTCCGCCTCCGTGCCCATGGATGAAACGCTCTGCGAAGCCGTCGTCGACCTGTCCGGCCGCCCCTACTTCGTCATGCGCGGCGAACCCGACAACATCCTCACCTCCATCATCGGCGGACACTACGCGACAGTCATCAACCAGCACTTCTTCGAAACACTGTCCTACCACGCCCGCATCAACCTCCACCTCATCTGCCACCACGGCCGCGACCCCCACCACATCACCGAAGCCGAATTCAAAGCCGTCGCCCGCGCCATCCGCGCCGCCGCCACCAAGGACCCCCGCCAAGCCGGCGTGCCGTCCACCAAGGGAGCGCTGTAGCCCGTGGGACACTGGTTCGTCTACCTCATGTTCCTCATCGCCGGCCTCCTCGTCGGCGGTGCCTGGTCCATGTACAAAAACGGCTCCCTCAAGGGAACCATCGTGGTGGGGATTTTGGCGGCGGGGGCGCTGGCGCTTGCCCTCATGAGCTACAGCACCGCCCAATAACAACTTTTCCACAGCCGTCTCGACGAAACGACCTGCGAAAACTATGCGACGGTGGCCGGGGTTTTCCGGGCGAGGAAAAGTTATCCACAGAATCGTCGCGTACCCGTGCCATGGGTCGTGTGTGCACGTACCGTGTGCACCATGACAGCTTTAACGGACTACGCACGCCTCACGCGCGGACTCGATCTCCTGCGCGACGTGTACGAGATCGACCGCCGACACCCCAACTCGGTCGAGCTCGTCTCCGCTGCTGCCCACGTTTTCGAAAGCACCGCCTCCGCCTGGCTCACCGCCGCCCGCTCCTGGTTCGGCTCCGGCAACGACGATGCCCTCGCCGAGGCTGAGAGCCTCCCACTAGATACACTTATCGCCATTTCCCGCGCCATCTACAAAGCCGCCCCCGAGCTGCGCGAGGAACTTCGGACCGAGCTCGCCCGCAGTGCCCACGGGAAAACACCCGAAGCTGTGAGGGCACACGCCAAGCAGAAGCTGAAGGAAGCCGTCACCGCCAAGGTCACCAACACCATGACCATCTCCCACGAGGCGGATGTTATGGGCATGAAGCACGCCCACCTCCGCCTCCGGGAAGCACAGATGAACGAGCTTCAGGCCCGCGCGCTGGCGGTCACCTCTCTCAACCGCAACGAGCCGGTCGCCGTCCGGCTTGCCGACGGACTCCTCAAGCTCTTATCCGGTACCTCACCCGACTACAGTGACCACTTCAATCGGTCCCTCACCCCGGCCATCATGCTCACCATCGATGACTCCACCTACGTCGGCGACGGCAAGTTCGCCACCACCGACGGACAAATCATCGATGCCAAGGACTTTTGCGACTACACCCTCGCCCCCTACGGGTTTGTCTGCATCTACGACTCCACCGGCCACATCGGTGTCGAATACGAACTGCGCAACGAGCGCTTCGCCTCCGGCCACCTTCGCAACGCCGTCACCCTAGACCAAATCTTCTGCGCCCACCCCGGCTGCCACGAACTCGCCCAATACGGGCAGTTCCACCACACCATCGCCGTTGCCGATGGTGGCGTGGCCACCTCCGACACCATCATCCCCTTATGCAAGCCACACAACGCGCAAAACGACGACCATAAGGAACGAAACAAGAACGGCTGGCACGGCCGCCACCCAATAACAGGAGAAGCCGGCTACAACCCGCCTGGTAGCGAGGAGTGGTTCTACAACGGGCACCCATCCACCGCGTACAGCGGTAGGGCCATCCACCTGAGACATCGAAAGATGCGGGAGGACAAGCGTCGAAAAGCGAAGAGAAAGCGGAGACGAGCAACACCGTACACGCGTAGGCGAGGACGGCGCTGGCTGTAATCGCAGCGCATGCCATACCCCTCCGGGGACGGAGGGGCTATTGGCATGCCCTAAATGGCCATTATCCGGTTTGAGTGCTTGAATGTGGTGGAGGATTGAAACTGAAGGCAGAAAGGCGTGATACATGTCCAATAAGAAGGACGAGATTTCAAGTGTCTGGGAAGCGCCTGGATTCATAGCAGCCCTCATCGCCATCGCCAGCGCCTTCGGCGGGTGGGCCATGCTCTTGCCCGTGGTGCCCTATGCCGTACTTCGCGACGGCGGATCTGCCTCCCTCGCCGGCGCAACAACCGGCGTATTCATGGGGTTCACCGTCTGTACCCAGATGATCACGCCAAAATTCACAAGGCGATTCGGTTATTCCCCCGTCCTCGTATGCGCCGCCTTTTTGCTCGGCATCCCCGCCCTTGGCCATATTGCCAGCGTGAAAGCGATCCCCGTGCTCACAGTCAGCGCCATCCGCGGCATCGGATTCGGTGCTCTGTGCGTAGCGGAGTCGGCTCTCATTGCCGAGCTCGTTCCCGTTCGCTTTTTGGGGAAGGCTACCGCGCTTCTGGGCGTCTCGGTGGGACTGTCCCAGTGCATCCTCCTTCCCGCAGGTCTCACCGTTTCCGAGGCTGTGGGAACCACGCCGGTGTACATTTTCACCGCAGTCGTTTCCTTGATGTCGGCGCTCATGTGCCTGCGCATTCCGCGGTTGAGGCCACAAGCTGCTCCACGCAATAAGTCCCGTTTCACTGAAGACGGCCGATACTTGGCACCGACGTGGAAACTCGTGCTAGTTCCAGCTCTGTGCATCTGCACTGCGGCAATTGCTTACGGCGCAATCTCGTCTTTCCTTCCCAACGCCGTGAAAGAATCGATGCCGGCCCATGGAGCTCTTATTGGGGGTGCGCTTCTCGCCGCCGTCGGCTTCGCCCAAATGATATCCCGCTACTTCGCAGGCGTCGTCGCCGATAAGAGGGGAGTCCCCGGTGCGACGATGATTCCGGCTCAGATCCTGGTTCTTATTGGGGTGGTTTTGCTTGCCGTCACCCTCACCGGCGCCCTGCCCTGGCCGTGGCTTTTCGTCTGCGTGCTGGTGTATGGCCTGGGGTACGGCGCGATCCAGAATGAGTCGATGTTGGACATGTTTACGCGGTTGCCGCGTTCGAAGTTGTCGGAGGCGAGTGCGTTGTGGAATATGTCGTTTGATTCTGGCACGGGGCTGGGGAGCCTCTTATTGGGGTTTGTTGTCGCGTCCTCTGGGTACGTGGGTGCATTTTCGACGGCGGCGGTGATTGTCGCTGTGGCACTTTCGTTGAAGATTGGGGATACGATTATGGGTAATCATCGGATTGTGGAGTATGACAATACGGCTGTGCGGATGCGTCAGTTGGCGCGTTTGGGTAAGCGTGTGGCTGGTCGTGCTCCGGTGTTTTCTCGTCGTCGGAAGAAGTAGGTGTGTGATGGTGCGGCCATCGGTTGCGATTGTTGATTACGGTGCGGGCAATTTGTTTTCGGCCGCGCGCGCTTTGGAGGAGGTGGGTGCGTCTGTTTCGGTGACGGATCGTCCCAGCTTGTCGACGGATGGCGTGCTCATTCCCGGCGTTGGTGCCTTCGCGTCCGCGATGGAGGGACTGCGGTCTGTGTCTGCGGCGCGGATGGTGGAGGAGCGTCTGGCCGGTGGGCGTTCGGTGTTGGGGATCTGCTTGGGGTTGCAGGTGATGTTTGATAGTGGCGTGGAAAATGACGTGACGACGCGTGGTCTGGTCCAGTGGCCGGGCACGGTGGAGTCGTTGGGGGTGACGCCACTGCCACATATGGGGTGGAACACGGTGGAACGTGATGCGTCGTCGCGGATGTTCGCGGGTATCTCCCCCAATGAGAGGTTTTACTTTGTGCACTCCTACGGCGTGTTGGAGGACAACTTCGATCGGACCCCGCCGTTTTCTGCACCTCTTATTGGGTGGACGGAGCACGCGGGCCGTCGGTTCATCTCCGCAGTGGAGGATGGCCCCCTGTGGGCGACGCAGTTTCACCCGGAGAAGTCCGGTCGTGCGGGGTTGCGTTTGTTGTCTAATTGGGTCGATTCGCTGTAGTAGGATCGGTTGGTATGCTGACGCTTTTTCCTGCTGTTGATATTCGTGGTGGTAAGGCTGTTCGTCTGTTTCAGGGCAATGCCGGGAGCGAGACGGTGTATGGTTCGCCACTGGAGGTGGCGGAGGCTCTTAGCGGGGCGGGGTGGCTCCACGTTGTCGATCTGGATGCGGCTTTTGGGGAGGGGGATAATCGCGCAGCCGTGCGGGATATCGTCGATCGTCTGGGTGTGAAGGTGGATCTTTCCGGTGGGCTGCGGGATACCGCTGCTGTTGAGGCTGCGTTTGCTGCTGGTGCGTCGCGTGTGAGTGTCGGCACAGCTGCGGTGTCTGATCCTGCGTGGGTGGGGGAGCTCGTTCGTCGGTTTGGTGACCAGGTTGCGGTTGATTTGGCCTGCCAGCTTGTCGACGATCAGTGGCGGGTGTCCACTCATGGGTGGGTGTCGGATGGTGGAGACCTGTGGGAAGTCCTGGAGGCGCTCGACTCTCAGGGGTGCCGGCGCTTCGTGGTTACCGATGTGTCTAAAGATGGCGCAATGACAGGCCCCAATGTGGAACTGCTGCGGGAGGTGGTTGCCGCCACGGATGCGACAGTGACAGCCTCCGGCGGTGTATCCACGCTTGCTGATTTGGAGAGCCTTGCCCGCTATGAGGACGAGGGGATCGATGGCGTGATTGTAGGAAAGGCTCTGGTAGAGGGAGCCTTCACTGTTGAAGACGCACTGCGAGCGCTCGAGAAATAAGTACCGCTATGGAGGTGCAGCGACTTGCTGATACGGCTGAGCAGCTCATCGTCAGCCAGTGGGATGACTTTATGGACGGTTACGGCAGGGCGACGGCACGCAGAAAACGCGATGGTTCGCCGGTAACGGACACAGACGAGAACATTGAATCTCGGCTGCATACGCTCTTGGAAAAAGAGACGGGAATCGCTGCGGTGGGGGAAGAGACCATCGGTTGTGTGAGCAGCAGGGGGGAAGAGGTTGCCCGCTTGCACGATGCTGTGGAGGGGCTTTGCTATTGGGTGGTGGATCCCATTGACGGCACGTCGAACTATCTGCGTGGTAATCCCTCGTGTGCGATACTCGGAGTTTTGATCTCCAATGAGAGGCCTCTTATTGGGGTGACCAGCTTACCCGCGTTTGAGACGACGATCACCAGTATTGTCGGCGAGGGTCTCACAGTCACTGTGCGAGGCGAACGTCGCTGCTTTCCGATGAGAAAATGGGGTGCAGACGACGGTGGTGAGGAATTAGTTGAGACCTTGGTGCCAGATTTTTTGGCCGACACGCGCCGCATCGTTTCGGGTCTTATTGAGCGTCCGCAGCCGCGGTTGCGTATTTCTGGATGCGTCGGTGCCAATCTGGGGCTTGTCGCAGCGGCGGGTGTGGGTACGACGGTATCCATGAGCCCGCATGTGTGGGACAACGGGGCCGGGGTGTGCCACCTCCTCGCGCGTGGTGCGTACGTGACAGACTTGCGAGGAAACCCGTGGTCGATCGGATCGGATGGGGTTATTGGGGGAGTGGAAGAAACAGTGAAGCAGCTGAGTGCGTCTTTGCGAAGGATTGGAAGGTAGCAATGAGTGTCGGTGTGAGAGTTATTCCGTGTCTCGATGTAAAAGACGGCCGTGTGGTGAAGGGGGTTAATTTTGCGGGCCTGCGTGATGCTGGCGACCCGGTTGAACTCGCCGCCAGGTACTTCCAAGAGGGGGCGGATGAGCTGACTTTTCTGGACGTGTCTGCGACGGTGCAGGGCCGGGAGACGATGCGCGATGTTGTCCGGAAAGTTGCGGGCTCCGTCTTCATCCCGCTCACCGTCGGTGGGGGTGTGCGCAGCGTGGACGATTGCGCGGAATTGCTTCGATGTGGGGCGGACAAGGTGAGCATCAATTCGGCTGCCGTTGCTGATCCGGGGTTAATCAATCAACTGGCTGAGCGGTTCGGTCGGCAGTGCGTTGTGTTGAGCCTCGATGCGCGTCGGACGGGAGAAGGAAACTTCGAGATCACCACCCACGGAGGCACCCGCGGGACCGGAATCGATGCAATTGGCTGGGCCCGGGATGCGGAGCGACGTGGCGCAGGTGAAATCCTCGTCAACTCGATGGATGCTGATGGCACGAAAGAAGGTTTTGACCTGGAATTGTTGCGTCTCATCAGAGAAGCTGTGTCTGTCCCTATTATCGCCTCCGGCGGTGCGGGAAAGGCCGATCACTTCCCGCCTGCGGTGGAAACTGGTGCGGATGCGGTGCTTGCTGCCAGCATTTTCCATTACGGGGATGTATCCATTGGGGCGGTGAAGAGGGCGCTGACCCGAGCAGGCTATGCCACTCGTCCAATAAGAACTCTGCCGGAAGCGGTCGCTGCGAAGGTGCAGTTCAACGCGGATGGTCTCGTGCCTGCGGTTGTCCAGGCTGATAGCGGTGAGGTGCTCATGCTCGCGTGGATGGATGATGTGGCGCTTGCTGCGACGATTGAGACCCGCCGGGCGACGTACTGGTCGCGTTCGCGGAGTGAATACTGGGTGAAGGGCGAAACCAGCGGCCACATTCAGGAAGTGGAGGGTGTGTGGCTGGACTGCGACGGAGACACCGTCCTTCTCCGTGTGAAGCAGACAGGGGCCGCGTGTCACACAGGTATGAGGACGTGCTTTGACGATTTTCCTGTCGCGCTACAGTAAAAGACCATGAATACCCGTTACGTCTGCCCCGCTGTCTTCGGACTTTCCGGTCTTGCCTCTTGGCTACTTGCGCGACTGCCGTGGATGCACGCGACAGTGAATGACGATAAGGCCGGAGATTCCGTTGAGGTGTTGAGCGGAGCCGCATGGGCGACGGAGCTGCAGATCGCCTCGTTTGCGCTGATCGCGTTTCTCCTCGTCGCCTTAGTTACCAAGTCCGCTGGTCGCCGCGTGACGGGGGTACTGGCGGCGCTGGCTGGTGCCGTGCTGGCGTATTCTCCGATCATGCTTCTCACTGCTGGTGCAGACAGCGACCGGGTGTGGAATATCCTCGCCACAGGTGCCGTGTCTGCTAAAGCCACGGACCCTGTGCGAATCAGCCAATGGGCGGAGATCACAGGTGTCGATGTATCAGCAATTGGGCCTGGATGCACGGTTGTTGCAGCAGCAGCTGCGATTGCAGCGGGTGTCATCCTGGCGATGCGTCCCGGTAAGGACACGAAAAAAGCGGACATGCTGGAAGCGACGGGTACACGGAGGCAGCAGCTGGAAAGCGACATTGAGGCGGCGCCTGATTCGGAGCGCGTCATGTGGGATGCTCTGGACGAAGGAATTGATTTAACAGGTAGAGACGAAGACCGGGGGTAGTCAACAGATATCGGTGGATTTCGTGCCGACCACCTCAGCGGGCTAATATTCTCGGCATGGCCACAGTTTTTGAGGAGCAGCACTACACGCGGTTACGCGTGCGGGCGGAGTGATGCATGATGGCCACGTTATTCGACAATATCCTTGAGGGCGTTATTGCTGATGTGGCTGCCCGCGAAGAGGTTGTGCCCTTCAAAGAGATCAAGCGTCTTTCGCGCAATGTTCCTCCTGCCCGCGATGTCCTTTCCGTACTACAAAAACCAGGCTGTTGCGTGATCGCGGAGATCAAACGCGCGGATCCGGTGACCAACCATGTTATGCCCGTAGCGGATCCTGCAGCTCTTGCTCGCTTGTGTGAGGAGTCGGGAGCATGCATCATTGGGTGCCAAACGGAGGGAAGGCGTTTTAACGGCAGCCTCGAGGATGTGCGCACGGTAAAAGAGAACGTCTCCGCACCGGTGTGGTGTAAATCTTTCATCGTCGACCCGTACCAGGTGCACGAGGCGAGATACTACGGTGCAGATCTCGTTGCTCTCCAAGTTGCTGCCCTCGAACAGGATCGCCTCGTGGCTTTGCTCGACCGGGTTCACTCATTGGGCATGGAAGCAATCGTCGAGGTGGCTTCGGAGGAAGAAGCCGACCGCGGTGTTACCGCCGGCGCCCGCATCATCGGCGTGGACGCTCGTGACATGCGTACGCGGACAATCGATCGGGGGCGTTTCCCGCTTATTGCACCCGGGTTGCCCAGTTCGGTGGTGAAAGTGGCGTTATCAGGGGTGTCCACGCCTGTGGATCTGATGCGCTACGCGGGTGCGGGTGCCGACGCCGTTGTTGTGGGTGAGGCACTGTCGCGTTCGACTACACCGGATAGACTGTGCCGGTCGCTTGTGGCAGCCGGTATGCACCCGGCGTGCCCCTCGGCCCGTTAGGGTACATTGTTGTGGGTAGTAATCTCACAAGTGAAAGGTGCCTGCGTGTCCGAAACTATCCTTGCCACCATTCCCTCTCCACCCCAAGGGGTGTGGTTTATCGGCCCGCTTCCGATTAGGGCGTACGCGCTGTGCATCATCACGGGTGTCGTTGTTGCGCTGTGGTTGTCAACGAAGCGCTACGTTGCCCGGGGTGGTGATGCTGATGTGGTGATGGACGCAGCCGTAGTCGCTGTGCCGGCAGGTCTTATTGGGGGGCGCTTGTACCACGTTGCCACCGACTACGATTCTTACTTCTGTTCCACCTGTAACCCGGTGGAGGCCCTATACGTGTGGCAGGGGGGATTGGGCATCATGGGTGCCGTGATCCTTGGTGTTCTGGCCGTGTGGGTGATGATGCGCAGCAAAGGACTGCCAATTGCGCCACTGGCTGATGCTGTCGCGCCGGGACTCGTCTTGGCGCAGGCGATTGGTCGCTTCGGGAATTATTTCAACCAGGAGTTGTATGGTCGCCCGACGGATGTTCCGTGGGGTTTGGAGATTTACTATCGCGTTAACGAGGCCGGGGAGTTTGCCCCCGTGACCGGCCATTCGACCGGAGAAATCATGAGTGTCGTGCATCCGACGTTTTTGTATGAGGCGCTGTGGAATGTGGCGGTTTGTGTCTTTCTCATTTGGGCGGACAAGAAGTTCCAGATGGGGCGTGGTCGTGTGTTTGGTTTGTACGTCGCGTCGTATATGCTGGGTCGCTTCATGATGGAACTCATGCGTGATGACGCGGCGACGATGGTCTGGGGTCTGCGGATCAACACCATTACTTCGACCGTATTTTTCCTGCTTGCCGTGTTGTTCCTGGTGGTGAAGAAGGGGCGAAGAGAAACACCTGCAGAGGTTGATCCGCGACCCTTAAAAGCAAACTAATACGTCGTTTTGTCCGTTTATGTTTGTTTATGTGGATTTTTTTCCTACGGTCTGACCTGCACGAATAGTGGGAGAGGTGGAAAAGTGACCGGTTTCATGTGGCCATTTTGTCATTTTTGACCTACCCTTTAGGCGTGCAAAGAAGAACTAAGATCGTGTGTACGCTCGGTCCCGCTGTTGCTTCCAAGGAAGGCATCAAGGGACTTGTTGAAGCTGGTATGAACGTCGCCAGGCTGAACTTCTCCCATGGCGATTACGAAGATCATGTAAAGAACTACAACTGGACCCGTGAGGCCGGTGACGAGACGGGCAAGGCTGTTGGCGTCCTCGCCGACCTCCAAGGCCCGAAGATTCGTCTCGGTCGCTTTATTGACGGTGCAACGGTGTGGAATGATGGCGAGATCGTCACCATCACTGTCGATGACGTGCAAGGCACGCACGACCGCGTGTCCACCACGTACAAGGGCCTGGCCAAGGACGCGAAGCCCGGCGACCGTCTGCTTGTCGACGACGGCAAAGTCGCCCTCGTCTGCAAGGAGGTCAAGGGCAACGATGTCGTGTGCGAGGTCGTCGAAGGTGGCCCCGTCTCCAACAACAAGGGTGTGTCCCTTCCTGGCATGAACATTTCTGTTCCTGCCCTGAGCGAGAAGGACATTCGCGACCTGCGTTTCGCCCTGAAACTCGGTGTTGACTTCATTGCTCTGTCGTTCGTGCGTTCCCCCGCCGATGTGGATCTCGTCCACAAGGTCATGGATGAGGAAGGCCGCCGCGTTCCGGTTATCGCAAAACTGGAAAAGCCCGAGGCCATTGATGCGCTCGAGTCCATTATTCTGGCGTTTGATGCCGTTATGATCGCCCGTGGCGACCTCGGCGTGGAGGTGCCTCTGGAGGAGGTGCCGCTCGTCCAGAAGCGCGCCATCCAGATCGCCCGCGAGAACGCTAAGCCCGTCATCGTGGCTACGCAGATGCTCGACTCCATGATTGAAAACTCCCGTCCGACTCGCGCCGAGGCCTCTGACGTGGCCAACGCCGTTCTCGACGGCGCGGATGCAGTCATGCTTTCCGGCGAGACTTCCGTCGGTGCTCACCCGCAGCTGACCGTTCAGACCATGGCGCGTATCGTGCGCTCCGCGGAGCTCGACGGCGTTGTTCCGCCGCTCAGCCACATCCCGCGCACGAAGCGTGGCGTTATCAGCTACTCCGCTCGCGATATCGCTGAGCGCCTCAACGCCAAGGCCCTCGTTGCCTTCACCACCTCTGGTGATACGGCCAAGCGCGTTGCTCGCCTGCACTCGCACCTGCCGCTTTTGGTCTTCACCCCGCACCCGGAGGTGCGCAGCCAGCTGGCTCTCACCTGGGGCTGCGAGACATTCCTCTGCCCGGAGGTCGAAACCACCGACGAGATGCTGGGTGAGGTGAACAAGGCCCTCCTGGCTATGGAAGAGTACAAGCGCGACGACATGATGGTTGTCGTCGCTGGTACCCCGCCCGGAGTGTCCGGTAACACGAACATGATTCACGTTCACCTGCTTGGCGAGACTCCGAGCACCAAGTAGAAAAATTCCCCCACAGCGGACGCTGCGGGGGAATATTTTATCTCGCTAGATACGCTAGCGGTGCGAGAGCCGCAGCTTTCCACGCAGCGGTGAGCGTTGGCTCTGGATCCGGCAGAAACGTGGACTGGTGGTTACTCGGAGCCGCAGCCGGGTCCGCGTCCCACACTGCCCGCGGGGTCATGCCGAGCGTCCAGTAGACGTACGGAGCATCGAAGTGGCGGGGGATTTCGCTGAAATCGTCGGAGGCGGTCCATGGGGTGGCATCGACGGAATCCTCCCCGAAGGCCTCGTCAAAGACGGGGCGGATGGTGTTAAACACCTCGGGGGAGTTGTCGGTGAGCTCGCCGTGGGCGGAGTATACGATCTCCGGCTCTGCAGGGCAGGCGGAGGCTTCGCATTCGGCCTTTACCACGCGCTCAATGGAACGGTAGCAGCGGTCGCGGACAACCTCGTCGTAGAAACGGGTGTTGAGGACAAGCTCGGCTTTCTCCGGCACGATATTGTTCCGCGTGCCGGCACGGAGCTTGCCCACGGTGATCACCGCAAAATCTCCTGGGTACACCTCGCGGCCGACGATCGATTGCAGTCGCAGAATGATGTGCGCGGCGATGATCGTCGGATCCACACCCAGGTGAGGCATGGAGCCGTGCGAGCTGCGACCGTGGATGGTGATGGTCAGCGTGTCGCAGGCGGCTGCGGCGGGCCCCGGCATTGTGTACACAGTGCCCGCCGGACCGGGAAGAATGTGCTGGCCGAAGCACACATCCGGGCGGGGGACGTGGGAGGACAGGCCGTCCTCGATCATCATCGATGCGCCACGGGTGATTTCCTCCGCCGGCTGGAACAGGGCGATGAACGTGCCAGACCAGCGCTCGCGAGAAGCGTCGATAAGCTTGCATGCCCCGAGGAGGGCGGTGACGTGGACATCGTGCCCACAGGCGTGCATGACCCCTTCGTTCTCCGACGCATATGGTGCGCCCGTCTCTTCCGGAACGGGGAGGCCGTCGAAGTCGGCTCGCATGAGCGCTGTCGGACCGTCTCCGTTACGGAACACGGCGACGAGTCCGTGCCCACCTATACCCGTGGAGACCTCGCAGTCGAACTTCGAGAGGACATCCGCGATGTAGGCGGCTGTGTGCTCCTCTTCGAGCGACAGCTCGGGGTGGCGGTGGAGCCACTCGTAGTGCTGCCACAACCACTCGTAGGCGGGTGCAGCGGGAGAAGTGAGAAGTTCAGCAATAGATGCAGGTGACATGAATTCCTATTTCAGGGTGGGGTTGTACTTAAGGCTGTTGCGTTCCAGGCCGCACTCCATCGCGATGCGGATGTTCTTGTTGATGATGCCTTCGTCGCGCAGGCGGTAAAACTCCGGTACCATCCGGTCACGCACGTCCCAGGGAGAGCGGGTGTTGATGTAGATCTTCGTGCCACCCTCGAATCCGGCGAGGGTGGATACGCGCCACTTGATCATGACGCGCCACGGCATGGCAACGTCGAGGTCGATCGGCTGGTGGTACCACTCCTCGTTGCACGGAACGTCGGGCCCGGTTGCCGCGTGGCAGGCATGGATGAGGTCGCTCATGTCGTTGACTTCCTCGGCGGTGTGCTCCCACGGAAAGCACGAAGCAGACTTGGAGTAGATCTCGAGGGTGGGGTAGCGGTGGCCGAAACCAGCGAAGCATACAGCGTGATCGTTTTCGGCGATGATGAGGTTGCGGTATCCCGCGTAGTCCACTGCCCACTCGTTGTACATGTTCGGATTGGAACGCAGGGTGGCGATCTCCTGGTCGGCCTGCACACCGCGATCATCGACGGCGACGAGTTGCTTGTGGAGGTGATCGAAGGACGCGCCGGCGGGCTTCAACCAGTTCTGGAAGGCGACCACGTAGTGCGCGTAGCGGTTGCGCTGGTAGAGGTCGTGGATGCCGTCGATGGTGAACTGCGTAAAAGCACGGTGCTCGTCTTCCGTCAGGGTGCCAGAGGAGGCGAGCTGGTTGTCGTGGGTGGCATCGTCGGTGAAGTGGCGCCTAGCGATGATGACATCGTGACCACCACCGAAGTAGCCCTGCGCGCGACGCACGAGCTCTTCTTCCGGCTGGTTCGGATCTTGGCCCGCAGCCTTCAGGCGGGTACGGACGATGTTCAGAACATGCTCCTTGCCGGCCGGCTCGGACATGTAGCGTTCCATTCGCTCGTGGAGATCGGGATCCATGGTGAACCCGTAGTTCTTTTCCCAGTAGTCATAGGTGACGATCTCGAACAGGTTGGGTACGCGGCGGAACTCGGGGGTCGTATCGTGCAGCTGGCTGTGCTGGAGACCGCGGAGGATCTCCCAGCCGTTGTCGGTGCGCACCATGCGGGATTTTTCCGGTGGGGTGGCATCGAGGTTCCCAGAACAGAAAGCGCAACTGTTCGTGTGCGCATCTGCTCCGAGCGGGAGCGGGTTAGTGGCGGGGGTAGTAAGGGGGCGGTTGCCGCGGCCGGGAACCGTCCAGACCTCGGTGCCGGAGAACGGATTGACCTGTTTTATCGTGCCATCGGCCATGGTTTGGATCGGATGGGGACGCGAATGAATAGGAGACATGCTCCCCATACTAATTGGCTACAGTTAGGTTCATGGCGACCATCACCTTCGACGTGTACATGCCCGCGGAGAAAACCCGCGAACTCCGCTCGGCGTTTCTGCGCACAGCGCGCGATCTGCCTGGCGTGGCGGATACGCGGGTGAGTGTCAATATCCTTCCCGATCCTGAACTTCCCGCAGAGGTTGTTGACCAGTTGGTAGCCACGTATCGGCCGTCGGAGACGGCCGACGAAAAGGTCGAGGACCAACCCGGAGTGACGCGGTTTGTCATCTCCGCGCCGGATTTCACGGGCTCGGTCAACCAGCTGGCGATGCGCCTGTCTCGGATACTTACACCGGCGGTGAATCTGCCGCCGGATCGGGTGCTCTTGGAAAACGAGCTCGATTTCGAGGTTCCCGCTATTTACCCGTGGATCGTTCAGGCAGAGCGTTAGACACCCACTCTGCCAGGGCTGGTGCCGTCCACTCCCGTTCACCGGCCCCCGTCAGCTCGATAACGTCGGTGTCTCCGCTGGCCACACGTACAGCGCGGGTGAGGGCGGTCGGCTTGTCAGCCGGTGTAGCTGTGATGATCAGCTCCGCATCCGCAGCTGAGCTACGCAGCTGCTGATACGGCTCGGACATCGTCAGGGGATTAAAAACGAGCACCTTTCCTGTGCCCGCGAGGCTCACCAGGTACTGCAATGCGAGGGGAACCCCACCGCCGCTGCCGCTTGTTGCGGTGGGCTCCACACCTGTCAGCTCAGTAAGCTTCTCGACGCTCGGTTGGTGCAGCTCGTCCACCCCGCATACCTCCGGCGCATACACAATCCACGTCACGCCGAGTACCCCGGTATTCAGGCTGTTTAGGTCGATACTTCCCAGCTCGGCGAGGGCATGAGCCCCGGGGCTCAGTCGCCGGCCGGTGGCAGTTTGCAGCTGCGCTCCGAGCGCGGTGAGGATTCCCGCGCCAAGATCGTGGGCACCCGATCCTCCCGTGGATAAGACGATGGTGGTCGCCCTGCGAGCGACGGCATCGGCAATGAGAACACCGGTGCCGTACGAGTCGCCGTCGGCTGGATCGTACCCGGGGACCTTCCCGGAGGCGGCGGCCATATCGATGAAGGCGGTCGTGATCTCCTGGTTGAACGTATATGTTGCCTCGGTGAGTCGACCAGTTACCGTCGTCGTTGGTAGGGTGATGCGTTCGCCTGCGAAGTGGGAGGATGTGCCCAGGTAGGCGTCGATAAGCGGGAAAGCTGTACCACCGACTACGGGGGCGATGGCAGCGGCGGCCTCTGCGGGGCTCAACGGGGGAAAACGGTCAGGGGAAACGATGATCATAAAAATAAGCGTAGCCGACGCGAAAATACAGTACGCGCGTACTTTTTGGTGTTAATATATGCACAACGTTACGAACGGGCGATACGGTGCATCGCCTGCACTAACGAAAGGTGTGATAAATGCAACATTAAAGTAGCTTGCATATATGCACTCAAAAGTTGGAAAATTGTAACGTTTTTAGAAAACACGCGACCTAGAAGGGCCTCCCACATGAGTAATGTCGACGAGAAAATCGCCAACTACTACGACCAGATTAAGAAGCGCAACCCTGGTGAGACCGAATTCCACCAGGCAGTCGAGGAAGTCTTGGGGTCGCTTAAGTTTGTGCTGGAAAAGGACCCCAGCTACGCCGACAACGCCCTCATCGAGCGGCTTGTCGAGCCAGAACGCCAGATCATGTTCCGCGTCCCGTGGATCGATGACCGCAGCCAGGTGCAAGTCAACCGTGGCTTCCGCGTCCAGTTCAACTCCGCCCTTGGCCCGTACAAGGGCGGTTTGCGTTTTCACCCGTCTGTCAACCTCGGCATCATCAAATTCCTGGGGTTCGAGCAGATCTTTAAAAACTCGCTGACCGGCCTGCCTATCGGTGGCGGCAAGGGTGGCTCCGACTTCGACCCCAAGGGCAAGTCCGATGGCGAGGTCATGCGCTTCTGTCAGTCCTTTATGACGGAGCTCTTCCGCCACATCGGTGAGTACACCGACGTGCCCGCCGGTGACATCGGTGTCGGTGGCCGTGAAATCGGCTACCTCTTTGGCCAGTACAAGCGACTGACCCGTCGCAACGAGGCCGGCGTGCTCACCGGCAAGGGGCTGACCTGGGGTGGCTCCCTCGTCCGCACCGAGGCCACCGGCTACGGTCTCGTCTACTTCACCGAGGAGATGTTGGGAGCCCACAATGCTTCCTTCGACGGCGCAAAGGTCATCGTCTCCGGCTCCGGCAACGTCGCCATCTACGCCATCGAAAAGGCCCAGGAACTCGGTGCCACCGTCATCGGCTTCTCTGACTCTTCCGGCTGGGTCGAGTGCCCGAACGGTGTCGACCTCGAACTCCTCAAAGATGTCAAGGAAGTCCGTCGTGGCCGCGTCGCCGATTATGTCGAGGAAGCAGACGGTGCCACCCTCCACACCGACGGCACGATCTGGTCCCTGCCCGCCGACATCGCCCTGCCGTGCGCAACCCAGAACGAGATTACCGGTGCCCACGCCCGTCTCCTCGTCGAAAACGGCGTGAAGTTCGTCTGCGAGGGTGCCAACATGCCCTCCACCAACGAGGCCATCGAGATCTACCAGTCAAACGGCATCAATTACGCTCCTGGTAAGGCCTCCAACGCTGGCGGTGTGGCCACCTCCGCGCTGGAAATGCAGCAAAACGCCGGCCGCGACCACTGGACCTTCGAGGAGACGGATGCCCGCCTCAAGCGGATCATGAAGAACATCTTCCGCACGTCCTCCGAAACTGCCGCCAACTTCGGCCACGAGGGTAACTACGTCCTCGGCGCGAATATTGCCGGATTCAAGAAGGTCGCCGATGCCATGATCGCTCACGGCGTGGTCTAAAGATCACCCTTTTCGCGCCCCGTGCACATCGTGGCCGTCCCGTTCTCAATGAACGGGGCGATTATTTTTGCTCTTCTTGGGGTGTTAACCCGGTACACGCCGATTCAACCGGTAACCTGGGTTCATGTTCAAAGTATTTGACTCGCTGGACAAGCTCGTTGACACCGTTGACCGCGCCTACGGCGTACCCATGACCGCAAACTGCATGGTTCCCCGCGTCGAGATGCAGCAGTGGCTCGACGATCTCCGCGACGCTATACCGCATGAAATGGACGAAGCTCAAGATGTCCTCGACGAATCCGATCGGATTATTCACGATGCCGAGGAAAAGGCCTACCAACTAGAAACCCAGTCGGCCGCCGAAGCCGACCGCATCCTCGAGGAGGCCAAGGCAGAGGCAGATCGCCTTGTGCGTGACGCAGAGGAGAAAGCCAAGCGCACCCTCGACGACGCTTACCAAGAGGCCGATGAAGTGACCGAGCGGGCGCAGCGGGATGCCGATTCCACCATTAGTCGCGCCCACCAAGAGGCGGACACGTTGTCTACGCAGGCCAAGGAAGCCTACCAGCGCAGCGTCGATGATGGCCTGGCTGAGCAAGCACGTCTCGTCTCCGAGGCAGAGGTCGTGCGTGTGGCCAAAGAAGAAGCCCACCGCGTCGTGGACGAGGCACACACCGAGTCCAACCGCCTGCGCCGCGAGTGTGACGACTTTGTCGATAGCAAGCTCGCCGATTTCGAGGCATCCCTGGAGTCCACGTTGCGCTCCGTATCCCGCGACCGTTCCGCGCTCCGCCGTGGGGCGGGAGCCTCCGGCGCGTCGAGTCGCCTCGACCGTTAAGGTGGATACGTTATGGGAAATCCACTACGAATAGACTGCACACGCTTCGTCCGCGGTGTCACCGAGCCGGAACATGTAACGCAGACTGGCGGTAGCCCGCAGCGCATCGGGCTGGAGATGATGGCCATCGAGGAAGGAGACGACATCACCCTCGATGTCGACCTGCTCCCGCTTGGCGAGGGGATCCACGTCCACGGATCTGTGACGGGCACAGCGAAGGCTCAGTGCTCCCGGTGTCTCACCGAGCATGCCGTCGGGGTCAGCATCGATATCGACCAGATCTTTGCGCTTACCGATTCCTTCATCACCACCCACGATGATGGGGCTGAAGAAGATGACGAAGAAGACGACATCCCCCGCGTAGAAAACAACATCATGGACCTCGCACAGGTGGTCATCGACGAGGCAGGAACCTCCTTCCCGTTTAACCCTACCTGCGATAGTTTGACGGGCTCGCCATGCCCGGAGGAAGCCGAGGTCCCCGAATCACAAGACCCGGACGAGCTCATCGACCCGCGCTGGGCCGGACTGGAGAAGTTTAAATGAGCAAAAAGAAGCGCCTCACCGGTGAAGCAGCACTAGAAGAGGCCTTCGCCGCTGTCGACCACGCCCCGCTGTTGGAAAAGCTGGGAACAACTGTTTCTCCAGAACTACTCCGACTGGCGCTCACACACCGCTCGTTTGCCAACGAGAATGGCGGACTGCCCAATAACGAGCGCCTCGAATTCCTCGGCGACTCGGTGCTCGGCTGCTCCGTGGCATGGAAACTGTTCGAAACGTATCCATCCTCGCCAGAATCCGTCATCTCCAAGATGCGTGCCCGCATCGTTTCCCGCTTCGGCCTGGCAGATATTGCCCGCGAGATTGGTCTTGGTAAGTATATTCTGCTCGGTCGCGGCGAAATTCTTACCGACGGCCGCGAAAAGGACTCCATCCTCGCGGACACCACCGAGGCTCTCTTCGGCGCGATCTTCCTCGAGCACGGATTCGAGACGGCCCGGCACACCATCCTGACGCTTTTCCACGAGAAGATCGTTCATGCCTCCTCCGATTCCATCCACACGGATTGGAAGACCCTCCTGCAGGAGCGCGCCGCCGAGCGCAAGCTCCCCATGCCCGAGTACGAGGCGAGCTTCACCGGTCCAGACCACGACCGTTTCTTCACCGCAACTGCCATCATTGATGGGAAAGTTGTTGGTACCGGCCAGGGCCACAACAAGAAGGCGGCTGAGCAGCTTGCCGCCAAGCAGGCGGTCACGGTGTTGAGGGAACAAAACATTGCCCGAACTTCCTGAGGTCGAGGTCGTTCGTCGGGGGCTCGACCGGCTCTTGGTAGGGCACCGATTCGTATCGGTTTCCGTCCTCCACCCCCGCGCCGCCCGCAGTACGGAGGCCCTCGCCCCGCGCCTTGCGGGGCGCGAAATTTGTGGCACGGGAAGACGAGGAAAGTTCCTGTGGCTCGTCCTGGACGGCGCGGAAGCGCTCGTCATCCACCTGCGCATGAGTGGTCAGATGCGGATCACTCAGACGGCGCGGCCGGTCTCCCCGCACACGCGTATCGTCGCCGAACTCGACGGTCTGACCGTCCAGTTTGTGGATCAGCGCACCTTCGGCTCCTGGTCTCTTTCTGAGCTTGTCGACGGCCTCCCCGTCACCCTTGCCCACATCGCCCCCGACCTCCTCGACGCATCGCTGGACATACGAGGCGTCGCAAAGCACCTAAAGCGCGGGCGCGGAGAGCTGAAACCCGCCCTCCTCAACCAGGGAATCGTCAGTGGCATCGGCAACATCTACGCCGATGAGATGCTGTGGCGTGCCCGCCTTCACCCGCGCCAAACCCGCAGCCACGTGAGCCCCCACCGGCTCACAGAACTCCTGCTCGCCGGGCAAGATGTGATGCGCGACGCGCTCGCCCAAGGCGGCACCTCCTTCGACGAGCTCTACGTCAACGTCAATGGAGAGTCGGGATATTTCGACCGGTCACTCAACGCCTACGGTAAGGCAGGACTGCCGTGCGACCGCTGCGGTACCGAGATGGTGAAGGAAAAGATCGGCGGGCGCGGATCGACCTACTGCCCCCACTGCCAGCGCCGCTACTAGGCGGCGGGCTTCTCCACCCGGTGGGCAACAAAGGCGATGAAGACGAGCATCAACGCGGTGCCTACCAAGAGTGCCGTCACGAGCCCCGTCCAACCGAAGTCCTCGTAAACGAAGCCGAGTGACGACCCCAGGATAGACGAGCCCATGTAGTAGCTGAACACATAGCTAGACGACGCCTCCGCGCGCCCCTTGTCCGCCACGAGCCCCACCGTCGCCGACGCCGTCGAGTGAATGGCGAAAAAGGAAGCCGTGAACACCACAAGCCCCGCGATCATGAGGGGGAGGGAGGCGGAGTAGGTGGCCACCAGCCCGAGGGCGGAAAGGATCCCTCCTCCTACCAAGACCCGCCCCGGTCCCACCTTCGAGCTGAGCTTGCCCGCCTGCGTCGAGGACCACGTTCCGGAAAGATAGAGGATGAAGAGGAAGCCGATGAGCGCCGGTGGGAAGCCGAATTCTTCGGTGAGGTGGTAGCCCACGAAGTTGTACATGGTGACGAACAGGCCCAGCGCCAAGAAGGGGATGGCAAACAGTGCGACAAGAAGTGGCCTGCGCCAGTGGCGCACAATCGCCCGGAATTCGCCAGCAAACGTCAATGAGCGGGCAACGAAGCGACGCTGTCGTGGTAAAGCGATGAGCGCAACGATGGCTAGCCCCACCGACACGACGGCATTCACCGCCAGAGCCCAGCGCCACCCGTAGGCATTGGATACAAACGCGGGAATGAGCCTGCCCGATAATCCGCCGATGGAGTCGGAGGCGATGTACCAGCCCATGACGACGGGTACGGCGGAGGCATCGATTTCTTCGGAAATCCAGGCCATAGCGACGGCGGGAACACCGGAGATCGCCAAGCCTTGCACGCCGCGCAGCGCGATGAGGGAGCCGATCGAGGGCGTGAAGGGGAGGCCGAGGGCAATGATGGTGGCGACGAGCAGAGAAATGGATAGGACGCGCCCGCGACCGTAGCGCTCGGAGAGGATGGAGACGGGGATGACCCCGAGGGCGATGGCGCCGGTTGTGGCAGAGACGGTGAGGGCGGAGGTGGAGGGTGAGGACTGGAAAGCGTCGGAAAGCTGGGGGAGGAGAGCTTGGGTACAGTACATGGCGTTGAACGCCGCAAACCCTACCAAGACCATTGCCAGAATTGCTCTGTTGAATCCTTTATCGCCGCGAGTGAGTCCTCTTACCATGCGGTCTATGCTTCTCCGCCCGCCGGTAGAATGCAACCCATGACTGACGCACAGCTTCTCGCTTTTGTTCACGGGCACGTCCAGGGCGTGGGCTTTCGGTGGTGGGTGAAGTCTCAGGCGCTTGCCCTCGGATTGAGGGGGGAGGCTCGCAATAAGTGGGATGGTCGCGTTGAGGTTGTCGCCGAGGGGGACCGCGCAGCGTGTGAGGAGCTCCTCGAACGCTTGCGTGAGCAACCATCCGCTTTTCGACGCCCCGGCCACGTCACCGTCGTTGTCGAGCAATGGAAAAAACCCCGCGGATTCGCGGGGTTCAAGGAGGCCTAACGGCTATTCCACCGTCACCGACTTGGCGAGGTTACGCGGCTGGTCAATGTCCAGCCCCTTTGCACCCGCCAGGGCGCAGGCGAAGATCTGCAGCGGCACCGTCGCCAGGAGGGGCTGCATAAGTGTTGCGCACTGCGGAATCCAGATGACGTGGTCGGCGTGCTCGACAACGGCCTCGTCGCCTTCCTCGGCGATTACCGTCGTGATGGCGCCACGGGCCTTAATCTCCTGAATATTGGACACTACCTTCGCGTGGAGCTCATTCCTACCACGAGGACTCGGCACGATGACGAAGACCGGCTGGCCGGGTTCGACAAGCGCGATCGGGCCGTGCTTCAGCTCGCCGGCAGCAAAACCCTCGGCGTGGATGTAGGCGATTTCCTTGAGCTTGAGGGCTCCCTCGAGCGCGACGGGGAACCCCACATGCCTACCAAGAAAGAGAACGCTCGTGGAATTGGACAGATCACGGCCGAGCTTTTTGATTTCCTCTTCCTTGTCAATGACCTGCTGCACCTTCTCCGGCATCTCCGTCAACGAGTTGAGAATGTCGCTGATCTCGTCGGCGTACATGTTGCCACGCAGCTGAGCCAGGTAGAGGCCCAAGAGATAAGCGGCCGTAATCTGGGCGAGGAACGCCTTCGTCGAGGCGACGGCGACCTCCGGGCCGGCATGCGTGTACAGGTTCGCGTCGGCCTCGCGGGGAATCGAGGAGCCGTTGGTGTTGCAGATGGCAATAACCTTGGCGCCCTGCTCCTTCGCGTGGCGCACGGCCATGAGCGTGTCCATCGTTTCGCCCGACTGGCTGAGCGCAACCACGAGGGTCTTTTCGTTGACAATCGGATCCCGGTAACGGAACTCGTGCGCCAACTCCACTTCGGTGGGGATGCGGCACCAGTGCTCGATGGCGTAGCGCGCCACCTGCCCGGCATAGCTTGCCGTACCACAAGCAATCACAACAATCTTGTCGACGCTGCGGAGCACCGACTCGTCAATGTTCAGCTCGTCGAGTTGAATGTGTCCATTCTCATCCAGGCGTCCCATGAGGGTGTCACGAACAGCGGCGGGCTGGTCGTGAATTTCTTTGTCCATGAAGGAGTCGAAGCCGCCCTTTTCTGCGGCTGCAGCATCCCACTGCACCTCGAAGGGCTTGCCCTCGGCAGGAGCCCCCTCGAAGTCGGTGATCTCGTAGTCGTCAGCCGTGATGGTGACGATCTGGTCGTTGCCCATCTCCACGCAATGCTTGGTGTGGTCGATGAAGGCGGTGACATCCGAGCCAAGGAAGTTCTCGCCGTCGCCAAGCCCAATTACCAAGGGTGAGTTGCGACGAGCGGCGACGATCCGATCTGGGTGCTCGGCGTGGATAGCCAGGAGAGTGAAAGCCCCCTCCAAACGGGCGACAGCGAGCTGCATGGCCTTAGTAAGGTCACCGGCGGCTTCCGTGTTGTAGTAATGGGCGATCAGGTTCGCCGCGACCTCGGTGTCCGTGTCGGAGTAGAAGTGCACGCCGGTGGCGATGAGCTCGCGCTTGAGCTCCGCGAAGTTCTCGATAATGCCGTTGTGCACTACGGCGAGACGACTGTTATCTACGACGTGCGGGTGGGCGTTGTTGTCGGTTGGGCCACCGTGGGTTGCCCAACGCGTGTGCCCAATACCAATAGGCGCTGTTGGTAGGGGTGAGGCATCGAGTGCCTTTTCCAATTCGCTAACCTTGCCTGCCTTCTTTCGGTAGGCGATAACATCGTTTGAAATAACGGCGACGCCGGCGGAGTCGTATCCACGGTATTCGAGGCGACGGAGGCCTTCGAGGCACACGTGGAGGGCGTCGTTGACTAGCTGTTCGTTTTCGGGGTTACCGACGTATCCAACAATTCCACACATATGCGAAAGAGTACACGGTGATGTTGGGGGAGCGCAGCACTGCTCGCCCCACAGGCATGCCTGTGGGCGAGCAGGGTTTTATTCGCTGTTGTCGTCGCCGTCTGCGCAGCGGTCATCATCGGTGCAGTTGCTGTCGCGCCTGTCGTCATCGCGGCCGTCGTCGCGGTGCCCGGCGCGTTTTTCCTCGTCGAGGATCGTGCCGGCGATGTCTCTGCCGGTGTAACCCCGGCATGGGCTGTCGTGGTAGCGGGGCGGCCCACCGTCGGGCGGGACGTAGCGCGGGTCGCCGTTGACGGGGTCGCGTTCGTGACGGCCGTGTTTGGGTTTTGTGGGGTCGTCGTCGTTTTGTCCGTTGTGGTATTTGCAGGCTATGAGGATGTTTTCTGCGGTCGTTTCGCCGCCAGAAGCCCAGGATTTGTCGTGGTGGGCTTGGCTGTACGTGCCGATGCGGTAGCAGCCGGGGTGGGTGCAGAAGATCTGGTCGCAGGCGATACCGGTGCGGAGCGCGCCGTCGGCGAACCGTTGGTTCTTGAGTGGGAGGGTGCAGGAGAGTTTTTTGTTCCCGTCGTACATGACGGCGAAGCCGTAGGGCTCGAGTCGGCAGTTGGCGAGTTCTTCGGCATCGAGGATATCGCCGTCGGTGGTGGCGAACTTGCCGTCGCCGATGTAGGTGGAGTCCGGGATAGGAAGTATGAACGCTGGTGCTAGTCGTCGGTTCCAGAGCCTTGTCGACGTCGTTCCGCACACCCCATCCTCGTAGTCTTGAACGATGCGGTTGAGGCCTTGCGCCCAGCGGAAGGATTCCGGTAGGTCGCTCGGCGCGGTGGAAGCCTCGGCGATCAGCCCGATGAAGCGGTCCATCTTAAGGGCTTCCAGCTTGATATGCGCGTGCTTCATGCCGCAGGCATCGGCGACGGCGGAGACGGTGACCGAGTCGCTTACCTTGCGGGTTTTCACCACCCGGTGGGTGTCGGAGATCTTGGCCTTCAGCTCTTTCCACGTGTGACCTTCGCAGGCGTATGCGAGGAGCATGTCGCGTGTGGTCTCTTTGTCTTCGGCGGCTGTGAGTTCGACCGCCTTGGCGATGAGGATGAGTTGCTGAACGGAGATCGCTTTCGTTTTGCCTTCGGGGTCCTCGTAGGGCACCCAGGTGCGGGCCGCAGCAACGAGCTCTTTGGCAAAGTGCTGCGAAAAGCCAAATTCCTCGGTGAGTTTTTCCACGCGTAATGCCGCCGTATCCGCGAGGGTTGCTACCTCCGCGAATATGGCGGTGCCGTGGAGCGAGTCTGCGAGACTCCCGAGGATTGCTGTCATGGCACTCACGGTATGTCTAAAGATCGGCCGGTGCAGATAAACACCCAAAGTTATCCACAAGTCAAAATATGTGACCGTATTTTCACGACGCTGGGCGCGCTTCCTGTGGATAACTAACGTCGGCTAGAGTACGTGACGTGTATTTGAAATCCCTGACGCTCAAAGGCTTTAAGTCGTTCGCCTCCGCAACGACGATGAAATTTGAGCCAGGGATCTGCGCGGTGGTGGGGCCGAACGGTTCTGGTAAGTCTAATGTCGTCGACGCCCTCGCCTGGGTCATGGGCGAACAGGGCGCCAAACAACTACGTGGCGGCAAAATGGAGGACGTGATTTTTGCGGGGGCCGGGTCTCGTAAACCATTGGGCCGCGCCGAGGTGACGTTGACCATCAATAACGACGACGGGGCGCTTCCGATTGAGTATTCGGAGGTGTCGATCACGCGGCGCATGTTCCGCGATGGCGCGAGTGAGTATGAAATCAATGGGTCGAAGGCGCGGCTCATGGATATTCAGGAGCTGCTGAGCGACTCTGGTATTGGCCGCGAGATGCACGTCATCGTGGGCCAGGGCAAGATTACGGAGATTTTGGAGTCGCGCCCGGAGGATCGGCGCGCCTATATAGAAGAGGCCGCGGGCGTGTTGAAGCATAAGCGGAGGAAGGAAAAGGCGCAGCGGAAGTTGACAGGGATGCAGGCGAATCTGGATCGCCTGACGGATTTGACGGATGAGCTGAAGCGCCAGTTGAAGCCCCTGGCGCGGCAGGCGGATGCGGCGCGCCGGGCGCAGACGGTGCAGTCTGAGGTGCGTGAGCTGCGGGGGCTGATTGCGGGCTACGAGCTGACGAGGCTGTGGGCGGCCAATGAGGCGTCGGAAAGCGCGAAGGCGGCGGCGAGTGTGGAGCTTGCGGCTGCCAACGCGGGGGTGAGCGAGGCGGAGGACGATCACCGTCTGGCTGAGGAGTCGCTGGCGAAGCAGCAGCCGGAGGCGACGGCGGCGAACCAAGTGTGGTTTGAGCTGTCTGCGTTGAAGGAGAAGGTGGACGCGACGGTGCGCATCGCGACGGATCGGGCGTCGCGGAGCGAGGTGGAGCCCTACCAGGGGCCCGATCCGCAGGAAACGCTGCACCAGGCGGAGGATGCACAAGCGCAGGTGGAGGCTTTAGAGGATGCCTCCGATGTGGCGGCGGAGCGCCTGGAGACGATCCTTGACCAGGTGGAAGATGCGCGGGAGGCAGCGCACGCTGCTGATGAGGAGCATATGCGCCGCGTGCGGGCGATTGCGGACCGGCGCGAGGGGATCGTGCGGTTGGTTACCGGGGAGGAGCAGGCACGTGCGGAGGTGACTCGTGCGGAGGCGCGGGTGGCCGAGGCGTCTTCTAATTGTGCGGAGTCCCGCGAGGCCGCGCGGGCGGCCGATGCTGAGGCGACGCGGGCTTCCGAGGACGTGTCTGCGCATGAAAATGCTCGCGGTCCTCTGGAAGAGACGCGCGTGCGGGCGGTTGCTGAGTCCGGTGCTGCGGAGTCGCGCCTCAAGCAGTTGCGGGATGAGGAGCGCGCAGCGGAGCAGAAGGTTGCCTCGTTGACATCCCGGATCGAGACGCTCGAGTCGACGCGGGCGGCGGGGGAGACGGAGGCTGATCTTCCGCCGCTTGCGGATTTATTGACGGTGACTCCTGGTATGGAGAAGGCCGTTGCGGCGGCCCTTGGTCGTTTTTCGGATGCCGTTGTCGGCGAGCCCGGCGCGCACACCGGTGAGGATTGGTCGCGCACGGTTGTTGTGGATGAGACGGTCGGCGCGCCGTGGCACGTGGAAACGGAGGTGCTGCCGGCGGGTGCCCAATGGTTGACCGACCATGTCCAGGCCCCCCAAGCGGTGCGGCGCGTGTTGGCCGATACGGTCTTGGTAAGGGATACGGGCGAGGCGTTTGCTGTTGTGGTGGCGGATCCGCGCCTGCGGGCTGTTACGCCCGAGGGTCTTGTCGTGGGCGAAGGCTGGGCCGAGGTGGGTGAGGGTACCCGCAGCTCGCTGGAGGTTTCTGGGCTTATCGACGCTGCATCTTCCGCCCTTGCCGCCGCCCGTGCGAGCTTGGAGGAAATGTCGGGAACCGTATCTGGTGCCGAGGAGACCGCTGAGCAGGCTCGTGTGGAGGCGGCGCAGGCGACGGCGGCGATGCGCGAGTTCCAAGCAGAGCATGCTGCGCTGGTGCGCGAAGCAGAAGCGGCGGTGAAGCGCGCTGCGGACCGTAAGCGGATGCACGAGGCGAACGTCGACAAGCTCACCGCTGCGGAGAAGGCGCTGGAGAAGGCGAAGACGGAGGCGGCTGATGCTGCCGACCGCTTGGCGCGTGTGGAGGATACCGAGACCGAGGAGGAGGTGTCCACCGAGGAACGTGACCGCGCAGCGGAGCGGCTGTCGCATATGCAGGCGATGGAGATGGAAGCCAAGATGGCTGCCCGCCAGGCGGCAGATGAGGTCGAGCGAGCCACGCAGCGTGCCGAGGGCCTGCGCAGGAAGGCCGCAGCGGATGCGGAGGCGCAGAAGCGCTACCGAGAGCAGCAGGAAAAGCGTCTGCGGGTGATCGAAAAGGCGCAACTCGTGCGCGACAATGCGGTGCGCGTGGCTACACGGGTTGCTGATGCCCTCGATCGCGCCCACGACGAGCGTGAACGGACCCGCGCCGTCGTAGCCGAGGCGGATGCCACCGTCAAGAAGCTAGCGGTCGCGGTCCACGATGCCAGGCAGCGGCGCTCCCGGGCCCAGGAGGCTTACCATGAGGCGGAGATGGCCGCCGCCCAGGCGGCGGTGCGACTCGAGGAGGCGGAAAGACGAGCCACGGGCGAGACGGGAGTCGCCGCAACGGAGCTGCGGAAGCAGTTTGAGCAACCGGAGGACTTTTCCATCACCGAATACCGCAAGCGTTTGAAGAGCGCGGAGAAAGCACTCGCTGCACTGGGCAAGGTTAACCCGCTGGCGCTGGAGGAGTACGCGGCGCTGGAGGAGCGCTATTCGTTCCTGTCTACGCAGCTTGATGATGTCATCCGTGCCCGTGAGGACCTGCATTCTGTCATTGAGGAAGTAGATGAGAAGATCCTCACCCTGTTCACGGACGCGTGGCACGATGTTGAGGGGGAATTCCCTGAGGTGTTTGCGACGTTGTTCCCCGGTGGCGAGGGGCGGTTGAAGCTCACGGACCCGGACGACATGTTGACAACGGGAATTGAGGTGGAGGCGCGCCCGCCGGGAAAGAAGGTCAAGCGTTTGAGCCTTCTTTCCGGTGGGGAAAAGACGCTGACGGCACTGGCGATGCTTGTTGCGATTTTCAAGGCGCGGCCGAGCCCGTTCTACGTCATGGATGAGGTGGAGGCAGCCCTCGATGATGTGAACCTTCGTCGTCTCATTGCGCTGTTTGAGAAGCTGCGGGCAACGAGTCAGCTCATTGTCATCACGCACCAGAAGCCGACGATGGATGTGGCTAACGTCCTCTATGGTGTGACGATGCACGGCGACGGCGTCACCCGCGTCATCAGCCAGCGGCTGCACCCCGCAGGGGAGTAGCAACATACCTCGTCTCCGATTCGTCGTGGCTCATCATCCGCGTGGCATCCATGGGACGTGAAGGTACCGACCGCGCATGAGTCCAGCTGCTGGCAGAACCGGGACTGAGCAACCGACTGCGCCGGGACCGAGCAACCAGAAAGTGCGGATTTCCATTTACTTTGCTGGTGCTGACTAATACACTTGGGCTGAGGAGGATCGAGCTGTGAAAATTCGTGCCCTACTGGTCTCTGTTAGCTGTGGACTCGCACTCGTTGCGCCACCTGTGACACCGAACGCTGCACTCTCAGGTGGGGTGATACCGGTGGCGCATGCGGCGGGATTCAGCGGACTTAAAGATATCGCTCTTTCCCCTGGTGGCGCCGTCATTTACTCTTTGCCTGAAGAAGTAACCTCGCTAACAGTGACAACAGGCAGTGACCTCGCATCCTTGAGCCAGACCCAAAAAGGCAACTGGCGGTTGCAGCTCTCGCCCACGACCCGCCCCGGAACCTACACGCTGGGGATCAGGGCAAAGATAGGCGACACTGTTTCCGATAGCACTGTCCGCGTCACCGTTGGTGCTTACGAGCTGAACTACAAGCCGGAAACTGAAATCGAGCTCTTTCCTGGGCAAAAGATTAGGGTCGCGCCAACCGGTTTAGTGCCGGATGGTACAGAAGTCGACGTCGGCGACACGCCCATGACAGTGACCACGAAGGATTCTGGGAAAGAAAAGGGCGCGATCGCGGTTGCCGTTCCCCCCAACGCTCACCCAGGTCACTACGACATTCCGTTGACCGTTCGTTTTCCCGATACCACTGTGCAAACTACGATTCTGCCGCTTACCGTTAAGAAGCGGGAGATTAAATTCCCCACGCTGCTCACGATCAATCGTGGTGCGAAGACGACGATCAAAGCAGGTGGCTACGTTGCCCCATGGCCGTCGGAGGCAACCATCAGAACCGGAGTCTCCGACCGCTACATGACCGCAACGCCGCATGGCTCCACAGTAGACATCTCGGTTGCCGACGATGCCCCACTGGGAGAACACACCGTGACGCTATTCGTTGACACACCAGGACAGACCACGCAGATTAGCACTGTGACGATACAGGTGGGTCCGCACCAGTTCTTCAACTTTGAAGATGCATTCCACGTTCACGCAGGGGCGGTTCTGGAACTTCAAGATCTCCTATTGCCGGAGGGAGCAGAGGTGGTCCGTGTGCAGGCGGATACGGGGATTCGTGTTATCCATCGTCCGCAGCAGCCGATTACCCTGCAGCTAGGTTCCAACCTCGCAGCGGGTGAGTATTCCATTGACTTCTACATCGACTATCCCGGACAAGACCGGGTGAAAAAGACGATGAAGCTCGTCGTTGATGCTGAGGATGGTTCATCGACAAAGCCGGATGAGCAGCCGTCGCCAACGAAACCAGGGGAAAAGCCGGGGGCAACACCTGAGCCCAGCCCGTTGCCTGGTGCACCCGCCGGGGCATGCGTTGCTCCGCCAGCCGGTTACGCCATCCCGCTGGCGTGGGCGCTCCCGCTGTTGGCGCTCTCCGCCGTTCACCTCCCGCTTCCTGGTCTGCCAGAACCCATTGCCCAGTACCAGAAGAACATCGGCGAAAACGTTTCTGGAGCGATCGGGATCGTCACAACTCTCATCGCGGTAGTTTCTGCTATCGGCTACGGGATTGGGTGCTACGGTCAAAAGACCAACTAACCTAACCAACTAAGGTGTTGCCTATCCGGTGAATGTGAACCCCGCAATTGCGGGCGCGGTAGTCTAACTACCTACACGCTAAATTGGTGACTAACTGACTATTTTCCTGACGTAGAAAGGCAACATCGGTGTCCACGGGTGCCCAACAATCCCCCATTGCAGATCCGAATGATTCCCTCCTCGGGTGGGCATCCCAGACGGAGCTTCGCCTGGCAAGCACACTCAAGGATAACGACTGGTTCACCGAGGCTGGCCTAGATCACGATGAGTGCGAAGCTATAGAGAAGTTCTACGGCACATTCCTCGGGCGCCAGCTAGATTTTGGGGCGGATTTCAGCGTCCTCATTGCATCTACCCCTGCACTTACGGTCACGACTCTCGTCTACCGAGCATCCCGGATGGTTGAGGCAGAAAGTCTGTTCACTGAGTACTTCGGTGGACTAGGCATCGTCGGCACTGAGGGAGCCAGTGAAGACTATCTGCGCGAAAATATTTCGGGGCTCGTGGCCAAGGTCGGGCTCACGACGATCCCCGACTGCGACCCGATCACACTTCTGACGCTCCATGCAGGGATCACCAGCGACGAGGTCCCCACACTGCTGGAAGCGATGGATGCTGCTGAAGATAGTTCGGATAACGCTGGAATCACGGCCGAGTGCCCCCAGCTCACCGCCGGTGCCGACGTTGCGCCGCAGCGCGTGGAGGAGATTATTGAGGCCGTTCGTGGGCTCCGTCAGCACACAGTGGACCATCCCGGAACCTGGCAGATGGAAGATGACACCGAAGCGCCGATCCTGGTACAGGAGAAGGTGTTTGCGGAGCTAGCAGAACGCCCCGTGGGCACAGAAAACCGCAGGGACGCGGTGGGAGCGGGCCACCGTGAGGAGCGTCCGCGCCTAATCCTCAACCTGGAGCAGGGGAAGGTCTGCGTCCGGTTGCCCGAACAGATTTTGGATCCCGGCGACAATGTCATCAGCTGGCGCGTATCCGTTGGTGGCACGACAGAGGTGTTCCGCACCAACCGGCCGTGGGGGAGCACTCGCAACCTGACCGAGTCCCTGGACCTCACCCTCCGGCACCAGGTGCGCGAAATCCAGGTGGCAGACGTAACCAACCAGCACACGTGGGTGGTTCCGGTTGTGAATAACGACGACCCTCTTCTCGTGTTTTCCACGCGTGGGCAAAACCTCACCGCCAAGCAGTCGCTGCATCACGGCGAGCTCGCGTGCGTGTGCCCTGCCGACGGGACGCTCATCGACGTTGTCACAGGCAAGGAACTCCCCGTCGAGGAAGTTTTTGATGTGGAGGGATGGAACGGCTGGGAAGGGCGCATCCTTGACTGCTCTTCCGCCGACTCGATTCAGCTGCTTCGATCCGGCGAAGCACCGAGCCCGATGAAGGCTGTCCGCTCCATCGACCCGCGCCAGCGCGTCGTATTCACCGAGCCCGAGGGCATCCTGCCGGATGTGCACTCGTCCACCGACCTTCCAGTCCACACCGAGTCTTTGGTTGTAGAGTTCCCGCCCACGCAGTCGGGGACGACGGAGCAGTGGTACCTCACGATTTCCGCCTACGCCGGTGCAGATCAGCAGGGCACGGAGATCGCGCCGACTGAGCCTCTTGAGGTGCCGGCCGAGGGCGGTATCTTTGATGTGTTTGACCCCGAGGTTTACGATGCCCCGTGGGTGGGGGAGTTCCTCGTCCGCATCCGTGGGCCGCGTGGTGAAAGCTTCCGTCACGAATATGCGCTTGTGGAAGGTGCGACGGCATTTGTCGAGGGGTCTGGCCCCTCGTTGCGTATCCCCGCCAAGGGTGGGCTGTCCACGGCGAGCCTGCATGTGCAGCCCGGCGAGAAAGATTTCGATGTCACGCCGCAGGTCGTCGACGTTGCCCCCGAAGAGGCAGGAGCTTTCTTCACGGTGGAGACCGACGAGGGGACGACAATGCCGATGCGGTTTTTCCCCTCTCGTCTGCGGTTCCAGCTCCCCATCAAAGAGTGCGGTCCCATCTGGCGGACGACACGGATCGTTACGCCCGCAGCCGATATCGACACGACCGGGCGAATCCGCGTGCGTGCCACCGGCGAGATTGGGAAGCCACAGGTCACGGTCCGTAACCGCACGGGTGCGCCAGTGCGCACGCTGAACCTCAATCCGGAGGATATGCGCACGTATTCAGCCGAGTTGTCGCCACTGGGTACAGGCCTGGTGGGGGTTAACGGCGGGCGGATCGAGTTCGAGTGGACCGATCCGGGAACGGATCGGCGCGTGTCCGTCAACATCGCGATTTTGGACTCCACACCGGTGGCTACAGGTGCGGAGATTCACGGGTCCACCCTAGAGCTCATCGATTTTGCCGCGCAGACGATCAATGAGACCCCGCGACAGCTCGCCGCGTGGGTGTGGCCGGATACAGCACCGTGGGTCAATGCGGTCACGCTTCCTGTTGAAGATGGAAAGGTGGAGCTACCGGAGAGCTACCAGCAGACGGGGCAGCTGTCGGTGTACCTGCACACTCCCGATCCGTTCAATACAGTGCGTCCCCCGCTGACCCCTCCGTCGACAAGCCTGACGGTGACCCAAGAGGGACATTTCCCGTCGAGCCACCCCGGATTCGACGAGCTGTCGGCGTTCCTCGCCGGTGAAACGGATAACCCGCCGGCGGATCCGTCCATCATGCCAGTTCTGTGGGACAGTGCGATTACCGAGGGTGTATCCCGCAAGGCCATCGTCTCGGTGTTTACCGCGCACCCGGCTGCCGCACTTGCGGGCCTGTCCGCCTCGCTCATCCCAGCGGAAAAGCAGCCCTCTCGGATCATCGCGTCTGGGCTTATCACCTCGTTGTTTAACAACGGAGAGGTGGCAACTGAGATGCACCGTGCGCCATGGATCGGTGCGCTGCAGCTCATCGGTCAGCTGCGCGCCAGCATTGCTGTGGACACGGCAAGAGATGGTGACGACGAAGCCACGCAGGAGGAGGCAGAAGCTCCAGCTGTTGGCGCTGAGACGCAGGTGCTCGACCCGAAGGAAAAGAAGAAGGTCATTGCCCGCCTCAAGGAGGTAGGTGGCAAGCGGCTTGTGGAGACTCTTGCCACCGGCCGCGATGCCACGTTGGACACCGCGTGCGTGGATAAGGGCATCGTCCAGATCTCACACATGGATCCGGCGCAACAGGAGACGCTGCTGTCGATGTTCTTCTCCTCCGCGGAGATCGTCCCCGGGCCGATACTGGAGGATTCCACGAGGCTGCTCGCCGTGTACGAAACGTTCAAGCACCGCGAGGAGCTCAACGTTTTGCTCGCCGATCAGCAGATGATTAAGGCTGCCGTGGCGCTGCTACGCGGGCTGCGGGGTGCGAACCGCCAGCTGTACACGTCGGCGCGCATCCGCTTTGACAAGCTCGACGGTGTGGATACGGAAAACCGCGATAACGTGTGGGCTTTGGCCCCCGTTGTGTCGCTTGTGTTCGCCCTCGCCGCACGTATGCACGCGTACGGACTCATCGGCAAGTCGAAGCAGCTGACGCAGGCGTCCCGTGGGTGGGCGAAGCTCGCCACCATTGTGCCGGAGCTCGTCACGGGGGATATCGTTTCGGCAGAGGCGATGGTGTGCGCGGTGACCTACCCGGGAATCGTCGGCTGAGACGGCGGTCGCGTCGGCGTGTGTTTTTTCCAGCTCACCCGCCACATGGGTGGAGGTGGTGAGGCTTGTCGACGCCCCTGAGATCCCCCTTTTATGCGCCGGTTACTGCTTGTGGGACCCAGGGGAGGCGAGTCGGGTCGGTCGCGCGCTCTGCCCGTTAGCCGGTAACCTGGGGAACATGATTGATTCCACAACGTTGCCCTACTGGATTATTGGTATTGTCATCGCGATCATCATTATCGCGTTGGTGATTTACTTCGGCTTGAAGCGCGGGAAATCTAAGCAGGTTTCCTTTGAGAAAAAAGAGGAACCGAAAGAGCTTACCCAGGCTGAGAAGTCCGGCAATTATCAAGCCAAGAGTGGTTTTAACTTCGCCGCCGGTAACAGTGGAGACAAACAACCGGTGGTGAATGGGGGCCAAACCCTGACGACCACACCGGCTAAGAGCGCCACGACGGGTGCCACTGCCGGTGCCGCCGCAGGTGCGTCTGCTGCCGGTGTCAGCGCCGCAGCTGCAGCCACAGCGCAGGCGCGGGAGCTGAAGCGGGAACAGGAGCAAGCAGCCGCGAAGCCTGCTGCTCCCACCGCTTCCACCACTCCCACCGCTTCCACCCAATCGGTCGCATCCGAGGGTGCTGAGGAACCGGTGGCATCCGGTGATACACGCGAATCCGTATATGAAGCAGCAGGCGATGTGGCGCAGGAATCCACACAGGAGTCGGCTCCCACTCCTGAGGAGCAGGTCGCACGCGTCGAGGACGAAGCACAAGGCGAGGTTGTGGAAACTCCTGCCGCAAACGGTGGGGCGACTGCTGCTGAGGAAACCGAGGCTACCGTGACCTCGGCCGAACAAAGCGGTACTCCTGCGGATGCCACCGCGTCTGCGCCTGCTGACGCCTCGGCAGAGCCGGAGATGTCAGAGGAGGCACCCACAACAGAGGTGGCACAGCAAACGGAACAATCAGCTGCCAGTGCAGGTGCTGGTGAACAGCCAACCGTACGAGACAGCGCCGAAAAGCAGGAACCCGTAGTGGACGCACCCGGGGAGGAGACGCTTCCTACCCAGGAGGAAATTGACGAGTCCGCTGCTGCAGCGGCCGAGCAGGTTGAGGCGGCAGGAGCTGCCCGCGCACAAGACGCGCCGGAACCAACCGGTGAAACCATCACGGCAGAGCCTGCACAGCAGGACGTTCAGACCGAGGATATTGCCCCGGCCGAGGGACGCCTCGGACGCCTGCGTGGCCGACTTGCGAAGTCCAACAACGTTATTGGCCAGGGTGTTCTGGGAATTCTTTCCGCTGGTGACCTGGACGAGGATGCCTGGGAGGAAATTGAAGACACGCTCATCATGGCCGATCTGGGCGCTTCCACGACGATGAAGGTTGTGGATTCGCTGCGTGAGAAGATTGCTGCTCGCGGCGTGCACAACGAAGAGGAAGCTCGTGCCATGCTGCGCGAAACCCTGATCGAGGCGGGTCGCCCTGAGCTGGATCGCTCCATCAAGGCTATGCCATATGACAACAAGCCGGCTGTGGTCCTCGTTGTCGGTGTGAACGGCACCGGTAAGACGACGACGGTGGGCAAGCTCGGCCGCGTCCTCGTGTCCATGGGGCACTCGGTGATGTTTGGCGCGGCGGATACCTTCCGTGCAGCGGCTGCCGACCAGCTCGAGGCGTGGGGGCGTCGTGTTGGTGCCTCGACGGTTCGTGGCAAGGAAGGTGCAGACCCTGCATCCGTTGCCTTCGATGCGGTTGCCAAGGGTACTGAGCAAGGCGTGGACGTGGTCCTCGTTGATACGGCTGGGCGTTTGCACACCTCCACAGGCCTCATGGATCAGCTGGGCAAGGTGAAGCGCGTGGTTGAGAAGAAGGCAAAGGTGGACGAGGTCCTCCTTGTTCTCGATGCCACTGTCGGACAGAACGGTATTATCCAGGCTCGCACGTTCCGGGACGTGGTGGATATCACGGGTGTGGTGCTCACCAAGCTCGACGGCACCGCCAAGGGCGGCATCGTCTTCCAGGTGCAGGAAGAGCTCGGCGTGCCGGTGAAGCTTGTCGGCCTCGGCGAGGGCGCGGACGATCTCGCACCGTTCGAGGTGGAAAGCTTCGTCGACGCCTTGCTGTACTAACTCTCCTGAAGGAGGTGCTGGCAGAAAAGCTGCTGGTAGGAAGGTTCCTGGTAGGGACGGCGCTGGTGGAACTATCTGCCGGTAGAACCAACTGGCGTTGGAAATAGCTGCGGGGAGAAATGGCTGCTGGCGCAGTAATGAGATAAATCTTCTGCGCCAATTCCAGCGTTTGCATGTTAGCGCCGTAGTTTTCCGCGCGTAGCCGTCTCCGCAGACAGCGGGCACTGCACGCCGTGACTGCTCGCGAAAACCGAATAAGACTCAAAGCCCCTGTGCACACACCACTGTGCACAGGGGCTTGTGTTTTACAATGGCGCCCATGAACGAGCAGATGAAGCGCATTGAGCTAAACAACGAGCGCCTGAACGAAATCACCGCGTTCAATGCCAAGTATGAGGACATCGGCGATACCTTCGCGGAGGCATGGGAGACGTTGAAACCTCTGATCGCCTACTACGAGAGCCAGTGGTCCACCGATCTCGCGGAAACTGACGCAGCCTACGGGGTGATGAGTGAAGACGGGGTGTGGAACGAAATGGGGACGTTCTACGAAATTATGAAAGATGTAGCGGCGACGAGCCAGCGCATCCTTGCCGAATATGAAGGCGAGGATAGTAACGAAGGCGGAGAATAAAAGAGTCACCAGCGGGCCTCTTTATGGGGGGCCACATCATGGTCCAGGTAGGGGTCACGGTCACGGTTGAGGTGCTGGTCGGCTGCGACGATGGGCTGGTAGGAAGATCATAGGCGCACGCCGAAAGACGCGGGGCGTGACCGTGGAGCACATGGGCCCAGTCCATGTGGGGGAGAGTCGTCAAGGATGAGGAGTGTGCCCCCAAGGCGGGTGAGAAGCGAATGACAACTGTTCGCTACCATGTAAGAAGCTGTGTTACCGTACTGTGTCTACTGCAGTAAGAAGGGATGAAAGACGAGTGTTTGAATCACTGTCAGACCGTTTGAGCGATGCTCTTACCGGGCTTAGAGGAAAAGGCAAGCTAAGCGAAGCCGATATCAATGCCACCGCGCGGGAAATTCGCCTGGCACTGCTCGAAGCCGACGTGTCCCTTCCCGTCGTGCGCGGCTTTATCAAGCGCATCAAGGAGCGTGCGGGTGGCCAGGACGTATCCCAGGCCCTCAACCCGGCGCAGCAGGTAGTCAAAATCGTCAACGAGGAACTCATCGAGATCCTCGGCGGCGAGACGCGCCACCTGCAGATGGCCAAGAACCCACCGACCGTCATCATGCTCGCCGGCCTGCAAGGTGCCGGTAAGACGACGCTTGCCGGCAAGCTTGCCAAGCACCTCGCCTCGCAGGGCCATACGCCGATGCTCGTAGCCTGCGACCTCCAGCGCCCTGGCGCCGTGCAACAGCTGCAGATCGTCGGCGAGCGTGCGGGCGTTCCCACATTCGCACCGGACCCGGGGACAACCCTCGACACCACGGAACACGAGATGGGTACGTCTCACGGTGACCCTGTCCTTGTGGCTAAACAGGGCATCGAGGAAGCCAAACGCCAGCAGCGCGACGTGGTCATCGTTGATACTGCAGGTCGCCTGGGTATCGATGAGGAGCTTATGCGCCAGGCATCCAACATTCGCGATGCTGTTAATCCCGATGAAGTCCTCTTCGTTATCGATGCCATGATCGGTCAGGACGCGGTTCAGACCGCCCAGGCCTTCCGTGACGGCGTCGGGTTCACCGGCGTTGCGCTGACCAAGCTCGACGGCGATGCCCGCGGTGGTGCGGCGCTGTCCATCCGTGAGGTCACTGGCAAGCCGATTATGTTCGCTTCGACGGGTGAGAAGCTCGACGATTTCGATGTCTTCCACCCGGAGCGCATGGCTTCCCGCATCCTCGGCATGGGCGACATCCTGTCTCTCATTGAGCAGGCAGAGGCGACGATGGACCAGGAGAAGGCCTTCGAGTCTGCCGCCAAGCTCGGCTCCGGTGAGCTGACATTGGAGGACTTCCTCGACCAGATGCTCATGGTGCGCCGCATGGGGCCAATCTCCAACATTTTGAAGATGCTCCCCGGTGGCAAGCAGATGAACCAGATGGCAGACATGGTGGACGAGAAGCAGCTCGACCGCATTCAGGCCATCATTCGGGGTATGACACCGGAAGAGCGCGCCAACCCCAAGATTCTTAACGCCTCCCGTCGCAAGCGCATTGCCAACGGCTCGGGCGTGACCGTCCAGGATGTCAATCAGCTTGTGGATCGCTTTAACGAGGCGAAGAAGATGATGGGCAAGATGGCCGGTCAGATGGGTATGCCCGGGCTCGGTGGCCTGAACCGTTCTGCAACGAAGAAGCAGAAGAACAAGCGCAAGGGCAAGAAGGGGAAGAAGGGAAAGAACAAGCGTCAGTTTGGCTCCATGGCGCAGAATAATCAGCAGAAGGCTGCGCCGCAGATGCCGTCTATGGACGAGCTGAAGAAGCTCCAGCAGGAGATGGAGGAAAACGGCGGGATGCCGGATCTTGGCTCTCTGGGCAAGGGGTTCCCCGGCATGGGAGGTAAGGGCTTCCCTGGCATGGGTGGAATCGATCCGACGAAGTTCGGCTTCCCTAAATAAGGGTTTCGCTTTTCGACGCCCGGTATTCGCCGTTTCTTGAACCGTCAGGTCCCTGCCTGCTTTCGCGGGCAGGGATTTGTCATTTACCCCGTATGACAGGTATAGTTCTCCAGGTTGTCTATGGACAACACCCCGCTTTCGCGTGAAAAGTAGGATTCGACGCATCGGTGGCAAGGCTTCAGAATCTCAAGCCACCGCCTGTGCAACCGGCCTGCTGTCACCTCGCGAATGTGGTTGAACTGTACATTTTCAAGGGTTGAAACCGGCCTGCCACGTTGCAGGTGCTGTACTGCCCAGTGACACAAAAAGGAAGTATTCACCATGGCTGTGAAGATCAAGCTCGCCCGTATCGGTCGTCTGCACAACCCCCAGTACCGCATCGTCGTTCAGGACGCTCGCGGTCGTCGCAATGGTCGCGTCATTGAGAACCTCGGCATTTACCAGCCGAAGAACGATCCCTCCATCATTGAGGTCAACTCCGAGCGCGCACAGTACTGGCTGGGCGTCGGCGCACAGCCGACCGAGCCTGTTCTGGCTATCCTCAAGGTGACCGGTGACTGGCAGAAGTTCAAGGGCATCGAGGGCGCAGAGGGCACCCTCAAGGTTGCTGAGCCGAAGCCGTCCAAGCTCGAGCTCTTCAACAAGGCTCTCGAGGAGGCCAACAACGGCCCGACCGCTGAGGCCATCACCGAAAAGAAGAAGAAGGCCAAGGAAGAGAAGGAAGCTGCTGAGGCTGCTGCCAAGAAGAAGGCAGAGGAAGAGGCCAAGGCTGAGTCTGAGAAGGAAGAGGCTTCCGAGGAGGCTGCTACTGAAGAGGCTCCTGCAGAGGAAGAGAAGTCCGAGTAATCAGGGCTTCCTCGTGGCTAGCGCAGTGGCCAGTGCCTAGCAGTTAGCCATCTCTCAGCTACTTTCGGCACCCACCGATTCGGTGGGTGCCTTTTACATTGGTGAGGCGCAGGAGACCTAACGCGGCTCACGTGTGGGTGATGAGGATCATCCCTGGCACGTTGGCTTGGGGATGTGGTGTTCGTTGGATGAAAATGCACGCACTAAGCGGGTACTCGTCGGGGTAGCAAAAGGTGAACGGCAATCCGGGGAAGCTCCAGATCGGCCAGGTGGTCAAATGTGCTACCACTGTTAGGTTGACTTTTTTCCACGTCGGCACCCCGCCGTCCCATTACACGAAACGGGAACAAGGCAGTAGAGCAACTAGTGAGCTGGGGTGCCCGAAGGCACTAGGTAGAATGGCGACCATGGAATACAGAATCGGTCGTGTGGTGAAGACGCACGGGATCAAAGGGGAAGTCGTCGTCGATCCAACGACAGACGATCTCGATCAGCGGTTTTATGTCGGCGCCGTGCTTACAGGTCGCGCCGGAGGCGGAAAAGAACAACAGTTGACCATCCAGTCCATGCGGCCCCACCAAGGCAGGCTACTAGTTAAGTTCGAGGAAATCCCGGACCGCACAGCAGGGGAGTCACTGCGCGGAATGCAGTTTTTCGCGCCGCCCCTCGAGCACGATCCAGAAGAAGATGGCTACTACGACCACGAGCTGGAAGGTCTTGCAGTGATTCACGAAGGCACACGCGTTGGCGAAGTCACGGATATCACCCATGGACCGGCCGCGACGCTTCTCACCGTAACGATGGATGAGGACGAACGGGATGTGCTCATCCCCCTCGTCGATGCCATCGTTCCGGAGATCAATCTGGGAGAAAAGACAGCAACCATCACCCCGCCTGATGGTCTTCTTGATCTCTAGCGTGGCAGCCAATGACCAACCACACACGAAGCCAATGCGTTGGTGATCCCGTAGGTTATCTACCACGCAGCAGGTAACCTACCGTGCAGCAAGTTACCCACCACGCGGCAGGCTACCTATCACGCAGCACATCCGCCGCAAATCTCACCAGTCAGATATCCACTGTAAAACGCTCCAATTAGCCCGGTAATTTATCTAGAAAGTCAGCCCACCTGTGTCTATGAAAATCGATGTCATCACTATTTTTCCTGAGTACCTTGACCCGCTGAGGCATGCGCTTTTGGGAAAGGCCATCGAGAACGGGCAGTTGTCCGTTGGCGTTCATTACTTACGGGATTGGGCATCGGGGGTTCACCAAGCGGTGGATGACTCGCCCTATGGTGGCGGGCCAGGAATGGTCATGATGCCAACGGTGTGGGGTGCCGCCTTGGAAGACGTTGTCGCAGGGAAAGCGGCCGGCGATGAATTGCAGTCCGCGGAACTGCATAGGGGGCAGGCCCGTCACGACGAGGTGCATGACATCGAATCGCGTGGCTACAGTGCAGAGGCCCTACGGGATGCGAATGATGACCGCCCGCTGCTTATCGTGCCAACCCCGTCGGGCACCCCGTTTACTCAGGAAATGGCTCGGCGGTGGTCCAACGAGGAGCATGTGATCTTCGCCTGTGGCCGCTACGAGGGGATCGATCAACGCGTTATAGATGATGCACATCGCTACGCGCGTGTCGAGGAGGTCTCCATCGGTGATTACGTGCTCATTGGTGGCGAGGTCGCTGTTCTCGTCATGGCAGAAGCGATGGTGCGTCTTATCCCCGGTGTGTTGGGTAATAGCGAGTCTCATGAGGACGATTCCTTCTCCCACGGGCTTCTTGAAGGGCCGAGCTACACCAAACCGCGGGTATGGCGGGGAATGGAAGTTCCGGAGCCGCTGACCAGTGGAAACCACAAGCGGATTGCGAAATTCCATCACGATGAAGCGGTAAAAAAGACTGCCCGGGTACGACCAGATATTTTCCACCACCTCATGGAAACGGGGGAGCTGAGCAAGGAGGACATTCGGCTAGGTGCATCGCAGTACCCGATGCGCACACGTATGCAGGTTCTCGTCCGAGAAAAGGAAATGAACGAGGCGTTAGACCGCCTAGCGGTACACCTCGCGGCATACAACATCTATGTCACGGAGGTGCAATCAAATCCCGTGAGCCTGGCGTGCGACCCGAGTCACTCGCTCCTTGACGAGTTCGAGCGCACCCATGATCGCTCAGCGATCTCCGAAGAGGTGTTTACTCTCGAGATTCTTACCGAATCCCTAGCCCCAGCAAAGAACCTCACTTCGGCAGTCATGGAGCTTTTCGAGCCCGGTACGCCGTGGATGGGGACAACCGTGGCACGAGAGGACGACGAGGGTCTGACCCCCGCCGATCCAAACGCCTGCGCCGTCTCCTTTGACTAAACGTGTGTGGGTCGAGTTCATAGCTAGCCGGTGGGTGCTCGCTGGTGGGTGCTCGCTGGTGGATGCTCGCTGGTGGATGCTCGCTGGTAGGGCGGACAGCGGAGGATGAGAACTGCGTCGCTACAATTGAGCGAATGATTGCAGCAACTATCGCTCAGGAACTAGGCGTTGATATTGCCAAAGTGGAGGCCACGATCAGGCTTCTCGACGAAGGCAACACCGTCCCGTTCATAGCCCGCTACCGCAAGGAAATCACCGGTGGACTCGATGACACGCAGCTTCGCACCCTCGAGGGGCGACTGCAGTACCTGCGCGAATTAGAAGACCGCAAGAAGACCATCCTCGCAGCCATCGAAGAACAAGGCGCGCTCACCGACGACCTGCGGGCGCTCATCGCAGAATGCGATTCCAAAGCACGCCTGGAGGATCTCTACCTGCCGTTCAAGAAGCGTCGTAAGACGAAGGCAGATAAGGCTCGCGAGGCTGGGATCGGCGAGGCCCTGCAGGAGATCGTCGACAAGCCCGACGAGGATCCGGAGGAGATCGCTCAGCGGTACCAGACGGAAGGCTATGAGGATGTCAAAGCCGTCCTCGACGGCGCGCGGGCGATCGTGGCCAGCGATCTGTCCATGAACGCCGACCTCGTCGGCGAGCTGCGCGACGAGCTTGCTTCCAACGCGACCGCCGTCGTCGGCGTCGTCGAGGGCAAGGAAACCGAGGGGGCGAAGTACCGCGACTATTTCGAGTTCAACCAGAAAGTCCAGGACATGCCCTCCCACCGGGTGCTGGCAATCCTGCGCGGTGAGAAGGAAGGGATCCTCCGCCTAGACCTCGACGGCGGAGATGATGCCGTATACGAGGCCATCGCCTTTGAGCACGCCGGCTACCCGCATTCCGCATGGCTAGATAACGCCGTCCACCGGGCGTGGAAGACGAAGCTGGAAGTCTCCGCAGCGCTTGACGTACGCATGCGGATGAGCGAAAAGGCGGAGAAAGACGCGCTCGCGATTTTCGCCGTCAACCTCCGGGACGTGCTCCTGGCTGCCCCGGCAGGGCAAAAGTCCGTCCTCGGACTTGACCCGGGCTACCGTAACGGCGTGAAATGCGCGACCGTGGATGCCACAGGCAAGGTCTTGAATACCACCATCGTCTACCCGCACCAGCCCCAAAATCAATGGAACAAGGCGCTCATGGAGCTGGCATCCATCGCAGCTGAACACCACGTGGAGCTCCTTGCCATCGGCAACGGCACCGCTTCGCGTGAGACGGAGAAACTGGCCCGCGAAGTGGCAGACATGATTGGCAAGGCCGGCGGCAAGAAACCCGTTCCCGTCGTCGTCAGCGAGTCTGGTGCCTCCGTGTACTCAGCGTCGGATCTGGCAGCCAAGGAATTCCCGGACATGGACGTGTCTCTGCGCGGTGCCGTATCCATTGCCCGCAGGTTGCAGGATCCGCTGGCGGAACTGGTGAAAATCGATCCAAAGTCGATCGGTGTGGGGCAATACCAGCATGACGTGAACCAGACAGAACTGGCTAAGACCCTCGACGCGGTGGTTGAGGATGCCGTGAACTCCGTCGGCGTGGACCTCAACTCAGCCTCCGCGCCACTGCTGAACCGCGTCGCCGGAATTACACCAACGCTGGCCAAGAACATCGTCTCCTACCGCGATGAGAAGGGCACTTTCGCGGCCCGCACGGACCTATTGGACGTCCCTCGACTTGGGTCTAAGACGTTCGAGCAGTGCGCCGGCTTCCTCCGCATCCGTGGCGGACAAAACCCGCTCGACGGCTCTGCGGTCCACCCCGAGGCCTACCCCGTGGTGGAAAAGATCGCCATCCGCAGCGGGGTAGGGGTAGAAGAGCTCATCGGCAACACCCGCATCCTGCACAAGCTCAACCCCGCAGACTTCGCCACTGATACCTTCGGCGAACCCACCATCCGCGACATCCTCAGTGAACTGGACAAGCCGGGCCGTGATCCGCGCCCGGATTTCCACACCGCCACCTTCAAAGAGGGGGTGGAGAAGGTTTCCGACCTTACCCCGGGAATGATCCTCGAAGGGACGGTCACCAACGTTGCGGCCTTCGGCGCCTTCGTGGATGTGGGAGTTCACCAGGATGGTCTTGTCCATGTGTCCGCGATGAGTCATTCGTTCGTCTCCGACCCCCACGATGTGGTGAAAAACGGCGACATCGTCAAAGTGAAAGTGCTAGATGTCGATGTGCTGCGGAACCGAATTTCGCTCACGTTGCGGCTCGATGACGAGCCCGGAGACGAGCAGAGCAAGGACAAGAAGCCACGTTCAGGTGCTTCCTCGCGCGGTGGTGACGGTCACCGCGACAGTGCCCACGGGCGCAGAGATCGCGGTGGAAACAGCTCGCGTGGCAATCGGAACGGAAGCGGTCGTGGCCGTGGCCGAGGCGGAAACAATGGCGGCGGGTCGATGGCTGATGCCTTGCGGCGTGCCGGATTTGGGAAATAGCCACGGATGTGGCAGAATCCTCACGGTTGATGTAACGGATACGAACCAGCCGAGCACCGGGAGATCGGGAGCGCCGCTAGGTTCCTCTTTCCTTGAAATTTTGAAAGGGTTCTTTCTATGAACAACATCCTTGACAAGGTTGATGCAGTTTCCCTGCGCGACGATATCCCGGAGTTCCGCCCCGGCGACACCGTCAACGTTGGCGTGAAGGTCATCGAGGGTTCCAACACCCGTGTTCAGTACTTCAAGGGCGTCGTTATTCGTCGCCAGAACGGTGGCATCCGTGAGACGTTCACTGTCCGCAAGATGAGCTTCGGCATCGGTGTCGAGCGTACCTTCCCGGTGCACTCCCCGAACCTGGACTCCATCGAGGTTGTCAGCCGCGGTAAGGTCCGCCGTGCCAAGCTGTACTACCTGCGCAACCTGCGCGGTAAGGCTGCTCGCATCAAGGAGCGCCGCTAAGCCTCAAACCCGCCTTTTCTGGCTTGCATGCTTTATGCAGCGTGAGCACGAAAAAGTGATGGTTATCTAGGCACGAGCCGAAACCCGGTATCCCCGCGTAGGGGCTGCCGGGTTTTTTGCTGGTACTATGACCTGTCGTGAGTAAGCAGGACAAGAAAGAACAACCGTGGTACATCGAGATCCCGATTGTGATCATCTCCACGTTGATTATCGTTTTTCTCATCCACACCTTCCTGGGCAGGATTTACCTCATTCCTAGCCAGTCCATGGAGCCGACATTGCACGGCTGCACCGGGTGTACCGGGGATCGGATCGTGGTGGAAAAAGTAAGCTACGCCTTCGGTGATCCCGAGCCAGGCGATGTCGTGGTGTTCAAGGGCACTCCTGCGTGGAACACAAACTTTGTGTCTAACCGTTCGGACAACCCCGTTGTCCGTGGCCTTCAGAATGCGGGCTCTCTCGTTGGGCTCGTCGCACCGGATGAGAATGATCTGGTTAAGCGAATCATTGCCAAGGGTGGGCAAACCGTTCAGTGTTTGGAAGGCGACGAGGGTGTCTCCGTCGACGGGGAGCTCATTGATAACTCCTACACGCTGCAGCCACCTGCGTACTCCATCGATCCCTCCAGCGGTTCGGATGCCTGCGGTGGCCCGTACTTCGGCCCCGTGACGGTTCCGGAGGGCAGCTACTTCATGATGGGGGATAACCGCACCAACTCCCTGGATTCCCGCTACCACATGAGCGATGCGCTGCAGGGGACGATTCCGGAGGAAAATATTCGCGGCAAGGTGCAGGCGATCATCCTCCCGCTCAACCGGATTGGATCGGTGGATAATCAACCGATCCAACAGCAACAGCTCGAGGCGGCCAAGTAGCCCCGTGTCCCTCGCCAAGCAGCGCGACCGCGCGCGCCGGAGGATCCGTCAGTTAAAGGGGATGCGCACCCATGAGGTTGCGCTCGCCAAAGCCGGTCTGGGGCCGGTGGCTGGTGTGGATGAGGCCGGTCGCGGTGCCTGCGCCGGGCCGATCACCATCGCTGCGTGTATCCTCCCGGACCGGTTCATCCCTGAGTTGGAGCTTCTCGACGATTCGAAGAAGCTCACCCCCGCGCGGCGCGCTCATCTCTTCCCACTCATCAAGCGCCACGCCATTGCGTGGCACATCGTCCACATTTCGGCTCACGACATTGATGAGCGCGGTATCACCGATGCGAACATCTCAGGCATGCGACGCGCCGTTGGCAGGCTTGCCGTTCGCCCCGGGTACGTGCTTACCGACGCCTGGTGGGTGCCCGGTTTCGCACAGCCCTCGCTCCCCGTCATCGGTGGCGATGCGACTGCTCGCTGTATTGCGGCGGCGAGCGTGCTGGCGAAATACTCGCGTGATCAGATCATGATCGACTACGACGCGCAGTACCCGGGCTATGGCTTCGCTGGTCACAAAGGCTACGGCACAGCCAAACACATGGACGCGGTGCGCCACCACGGTGCGTCGCCGATCCACAGATATAGTTATTCCAACGTGAGAAATGCTCACAGGGACTGGATGGGAGCGGAATCATGAGCGCAGAAGATCTCGAGAACTATGAGGCGGAGGTAGAGCTCAGCCTGTACCGCGAGTACCGCGATGTCGTCAGCCAATTTTCGTATGTGGTGGAGACCGAACGTCGCTTTTATCTCGCCAACGCCGTTGAGCTGATTCCGCACACCGAAAACGGTGAGGTGTACTACGAGGTGCGGATGTCCGATGCCTGGGTGTGGGACATGTACCGCGCCGCGCGGTTTGTCCGGTACGTCCGTGTTATCACTTACAAGGACGTGAACATCGAGGAGTTGGACAAGCCGGACATGGTGATCCCCGACTAGTTTTCGTTTCCAGGCTTGCCGGATGACCCGACGCTGTCGGGTCATTTTTCGTTTTTACGTCATGAGCCATAGTCGGGCCATAGTCGGGTCGGAGCAGTGGCGGACACTGGCTTTCGTGGACATACCACGACAGTCCGCACTGGGTAATCCTCTGAGACCCGCGTTTTTTTTTAAAATGAACCACCTGCACAGCACGCGGCCCGGAAGAGGTTTTTACCGTGCGGAAATACGGATTCGCAAAAAATCAGACTACCGGCTCCCGCAAAATCTCCGCTTGAGTAGCGCCTTTTTGCCCAGCCACGTCGAAACTCTCAGGCCCACGTGTCAAGGATGATCCTCATCACCCACGCGTGATCCAAGGCGGGCTATAGGTCCCCTTCGGTGAGCTCGCGGGCCTTGGCAGGCAACGCTGTGGATAAACTTTCGGCATTGGGGTTCCGAAATGGGGGAGTTATCTACAGGCACAAACGTAAGGCTGGAAGCAGAGGGCGTGCCGCCGGATACTGAGGTGGCTTGGATACCGCTTTGAGGTTGCCGAGCACTCTGAAACAAGATCAACAGATCGGGGAACTATGAACTCAAAGAATTTACTCTTGGGAAGACGCGGCGAAACCATCGCGCGCCGGTACTACCAGGATCGCGGATATGGATTCGTGGCTGCAAATGTGCGCTACACGTGTGGGGAGATTGACCTCATCATGCAGCACGGCGACACAACTGTTTTCGTCGAGGTGAAAACTCGAACGAATAGCGCAATGGGTGGGGCTGAAGCAGTCACACCAGCAAAACTGCGCCGCGTTCAGCGCGCCGCAATGACATGGCTGGAAGGCAAACCCTACCGGCCCATCCGGTTCGACGTGGTCGAGATCATCGGCAACGAAATTACGTGCTTCGAAGGAGTTGACCGTGGCTCTTGCTAGAACAAAATCTGTCGCTTTCGAGGGGGTCACAGCGCGGATTGTGGACGTGGAGGCAAACGTTGGGCCAGGTCTCCCCGGCACCTACATCGTGGGACTCGCGGATAAGGCCGTGGCAGAATCCCGTGACAGGATCAAGCTCGCCGCTCAAAACTCACATCTGCCGTGGCCGAAGACAAAAATTATTGTGAGTCTCTCGCCTGCGTCGCTGCGCAAATCTGGTTCACACTTCGATCTTCCCATGGTGCTGTCCATCCTCTTCGCCGGTGTCTCCGGACCGTACGAAGACCACATCCTATCCACTACGGTATTCCTCGGTGAAGTGAGCCTGGACGGAGGTATCAAGCCCGTCACAGGGATTATCCCCGCCATTCTCGCCGCCAAAAACGCAGGCTACGTGCGCGTTGTCATTCCCGCTGGAAACGCTGCAGAAGCAACGTTGTGCCAGGACATGGACATACGAGTCGCCACCGCTCTGACCGATGTGGTGAGGTTTGTCGCAGGTGAGAGTGATCTGGAGGACGCTCACGGGAGTGCCTCTGATGTCGGAGAAGACAACCCAACGGTGCTGGATATGCGCGATGTTGCTGGGCAACCAGAAGCGCGCCGGGCTGCGGAGATTGCTGCAGCTGGGGGCCATAATTTCCTCATGATCGGGCCACCTGGAAGCGGTAAGTCCATGATCGCCGCCCGGCTGCCCGGCCTCCTTCCGGATCTCACACCGGAGTACAAGCTGGAAGCCACAGCCGTTCATTCTGTCGCCGGGCGGACGTTCACCGGTCCGGTTATTCATCCGCCTTTTGTCGCACCGCATCATTCCGTCACTCGAGCCGCCCTCATCGGCGGAGGTGCAGGAAATCCTGTTCCCGGAGCAGTATCACTTGCCCACCGTGGTGTGTTGTTTCTGGACGAAGTTTCGGAAATCTCCGCTTCCATCCTTGATAGCCTCCGCACTCCCTTGGAGCAGGGGTATGTTCGCCTCATTCGTTCGCGCCGCGACGTGTACTTCCCGGCTAAATTCCAGCTGGTTATGGCAGCGAATCCGTGCCGATGCGGTGCGGAAGAGCCGTCGGCGTGCCGGTGCTCGGCGAACGCACGCGCGCGGTATCTCAACAATGTGTCTGGTCCGTTGCGTGACAGGTTGGATATGGTTGTTCGGACCCACGCTCAGGGATCGGTCATCCGCTCCGAGGAACAGGAATCCACGGCAGTGATCCGGCAACGCGTTATCGAGGCTAGGGGGAGGGCGGGGCACCGGTGGGCCCGCGCCTCCTATCCGGGGGTGATCAACGCGGAGATTGATGGTGCGTGGCTGCGGCGTGAATTCCCTGCCGACGAGGAAGCGATGGAATATCTTGCCGTCTATCTTGCGCGAGGTGACATCAGCCAGCGGGGTGTGGATCGCACTCTCAAGTTAGCCTGGACTATTGCCGATTTGGCTGGGTGCGACCGGCCCGATATCGACCATGTCGCCCAAGCCTTGGAATTTCACGATTATGCGGGTGGGGAGGTCGCGGCATGAGCACAAGCGACTTCGTGCCGAGTAAAAAGCGGGAGGACACTCCCGTAACAAATAGGGATCGGATGCCCACCAGCCGTCGAGAAGCGTGGGCATACCTGTCTCGTGTGGTGGAAGGACCGAGCCGTCGCCTCAACGAGCTTCTTTCACAAGGCGTAGACGTAGAGGATATCGCACGGGGCGTTAGGCAACAGCAGGAATGGTTGGGGGAGCTGCGCAAGCAGACGGCGACGCGTCATGAGTGGATGCGACCTGCGGAGGACCTCGAGGCTATTGACGCTATCGGCGGGAGGCTGATTACCCCCGAGGATGACGAGTGGCCGACGGATATTTTTGCGGAGTCCTTCGGATTTGCCGCATCAGGGATGAGTGAACACTGTCGCTCCTACCAAGATGACGCGGTCCCTCCCCACGCGCTGTGGGTGCGGGGCGGAGGTCCACTGAATGGGATCGTCTCGCGCTCAGTTGCGCTGGTAGGTACGCGTGGAACCAGCTCGTACGGTATCGCTGCAACGCGCATGATCACCAGTGGACTCGCTGCTCACCACTGGACGATCGTATCGGGAGGCGCTAAGGGGATCGACACAGCAGCGCACACGGAGGCGATGAACTCCGGGGGTTACACCGTTATGGTCGCTGCCTCAGGACTCGATGTCACCTATCCTGCAAGCAATGCAGATCTGTTTGCGAGAATCGCCACTCACGGTTGCCTCGTCAGCGAATATCCGCCGGGTACGCATCCCGCGCGCCACCGGTTCCTTACAAGAAACCGCCTGGTAGCGGCACTTACCGCCGGCACCGTTATCGTGGAGGCCGGGTGGCGATCAGGGGCGTTAAACACGTTGAGCTGGGCTGAAGGTCTAGGGCGCGTGGCTATGGCTGTTCCCGGTCCGATCACATCCAACACCTCGCTCGGTTGCCACGCGCGCATCAAGAACGGTTCCGCGCAGCTCGTTACCTCCGCAGATGACGTCCGAGAGTTGCTGGAACCGATTGGAACCTGCGATCCAGATGGCCAGCGCGAAATCGATTTCTCCGGTTCGCCTGTCACTACCTTGACGCGCACGGAGATGAGACTCTTCGATGCGTGCTCGTCCACATTCCGTTCCAGTACCGACATTGCGCGGGACGCAGGTTTACCCCTGGGACTTGCAATGCACGTGCTCGTTGACCTAACACAGCGGGGCTTCCTTGTTCGATCGGGGAAGCTCTGGGCGAGAGCGAGCGACGTGGGATGAGCGACACGGGATGAGTGGCAAGAGATGAGTGACACGGGATAAGTGGCTTGGGATAATGGAGAGGTGTCGTCCGCAAAGGGGCATATGCGGGGGGACGGAATGCCTCCGGGTGAGGTACAGGATCGGCCCGCGATCGTTGGAGTTTTCCACCGAGGTGAACCGGTCCGTGGCGGGCCGTGGACCCCGTGCAGTAACAAGACACGGCGGATGAGGAATCGCTGCTGGTGGTTACACTACGTATATGGCTACCCCGGACTTTCATGAGCTCATCGAGGATTATTGCGACCACCTCCGGTTCAACGAGGGAAAAAGTGAAGCAACGATCCGAGGCTACCGCAGCGACCTGCTGCTGGCCTGTGAGTATCTGAATGGCGTAGCTGGCTTCACGCTTACCGGGCTTCGAGCCTGGCTAGGAGAAGCTGTGAGCGCAGGAAAATCCCGGGCGACACTTGCTCGGCGGACGGCCGCAGTTCGGAGTTTTTCCACGTGGGCGCACAAGCAGGGATACCTAGAAGAGGATGCCGCCCGCCGGTTGCGAGTTCCGTATAAATCTCACCATCTACCTACCGTGTTAACGAGCGACCAAGCAGGGGAAATGATGGGCAACGCGGGCTCGCACTCCGAACCCGAGTTTCTCCGGGATTCTGCGATCCTCGAATTGCTCTACGCCACTGGCATGCGTGTTGCGGAGCTGTGCTCACTTGATGTCGCCGATGTCGACGGCGCAAAGAACACCGTGAAAGTGACGGGCAAGGGAAACAAACAACGCGTTGTTCCATTCGGTGCTCCTGCACGGAATGCGCTGGACCAGTGGATCTCCGCAGGACGTGGGCACTTTGCCACCGCAGACAGCGGCGATGCGCTGTTCCTCGGCGTGCGCGGGGGACGCATCGACCCGCGACAAGTTCGTCGCATTGTGGAAACAGCCGCCGCGAACACCGGTGTTGACGGGATCACCCCGCACTCTCTGCGACATACCGCCGCTACACATCTGCTTGAAGGAGGTGCTGACCTGCGTGCTGTGCAGGAATTTCTCGGCCATTCCTCGCTGCAGACGACGCAGATCTATACCCACGTATCCGGCGAGCGACTGAAAAAGATCTACAACAACGCACACCCCCGCGCGTAAGCAGATCGGTTCGCGAGCTGCCCAGTGAGGCTGCCTGTTCGGCGTGCCTGCCACTGGTTCACCTTCCGACGATCGTCTCGCCGGGATTATCTGCGCGTACCGCAATCCCTATAGAAGAGAGAGCCACGGGCACCTCACTGCTTACTTCAGTTGACGTTGTTCTCGCACACGAAGTTCAATATCAGGAGGGGTTGGGATCACTCGAATGCGGGGATCGTGCAAAAGGTGGAGCGGATTCATGTACGAATTCGGTCCTGTCTTGGCTCCCCAATGTAGGCCACTGTGAAGGGAGGGTACACGAGCGACAATCCCGATCGTTTGGCCTCGCACGACGGGCTGGCCTGGCACAACGTCCGGTATCACAGGCAGGTAAGTCGTGATGATGTCATCGGCATGGTAAATGGACACCGTCGGTTGGTCCACAGCTAGGCCAGCGAATCGGACGATCCCATCGCCGGAAGCGACGACGGGCGAGCCCGGGGGAGCGGCCACGTCAACTCCACGGTGGCCGGAGCCATACCTCGTTGCTGGCCGATCAAAAGGACGCGTGACGATCGGCCACAGGGGTGAACCGATAGTCGGGCTCACATATTCCCCGGGATGCGTGTCTGCGATAGCTGGTGAAGAAACGAAAATCGATGAGAAGCAGAGGAGACAAACCAACACGAGAGTGTGCAACAGAACCCGTACGGTACCTCTTTTTCTAAGCGCGGGGAAAGGCAAAGGGGCATCTCGCTGGGCGGTTCGAAGCTGGAGCCGGACATCGCTGAACCGCTCTCTTCCGTTCCCGTAGAGCGTTGAGATATCTGTCTCGCCAGAAGCGAGGAGCGCGCGATAGCTTCTATCGGGCCACGTTCGTTTCTTGGGCTCAATGCCGTGGACGGTGTGTGCTCGCCGGGGAGATTGTGGGATGGGAATCCGCTGCTGCGGTAAAGACGCAGTGGTTTCCAAAGTGAGCAGAGTGCGAGCGATGGGCACCTGCATCGCATTGTTTAGTGAGCGGAGAACTGCGGGGGCATCCGACTGTGAATATCGGAGTGTAGGAATTGTGAGCATGCCACCAGTGTGATGAAGGATGCTGGCTTTTGCTGAAATGCAGCAGGAGCTGAGGAATACGCGAGCTCATCGGTTTTATAGTTCCGAAAGTTATCCACAATGAGGAGTCGGAAGCTGGAAGAACGCACGTGAAGGAGGACCACCTGCAGGATCCGCTTATGACCGGAATGAACGGAAACTTTGCCTTGCAGGTGCGCTCACTGGTTTCCTACGGATGCGGTTCTTGCGGATGCGCTTATTGTGCTGCGGTGGTACGGTCGAACGCGGGGTTACGTCGCATGCTTGGAAATTAGGTCTTTGAGTGTGTCAGGGGTATAGTTGGTAGTCGCAGTGTGCCTGCTTTGGGGATTTCACATTGTGCGAGCTCGGTCGAGCGAAAGCCCGAGTGTGTTCGTATAAACCACATTTTCCCATGACAAGCAGCTGACTACGCGCGGCTTTCCGTGAAGCCCGTTCACGTGGTCCCTTCGGGGTGTGGACGGTCGGAAGTCGCTAGGGTGCAGGAAAAACCTGCACGTTGAGTACGAATGTAACCACAAAAGTAAAGGATCCACCATGGCAGTTGTAACCATGCGAGAGCTCCTCGACGCCGGTGTCCACTTTGGCCACCAGACCCGTCGTTGGAACCCGAAGATGAAGCGTTTCATCTTCACCGACCGTAACGGCATCTACATCATCGACCTGCAGCAGACGCTGACCTACATCGATCAGGCTTTCGAGTTCGTCAAGGAGACCGTTGCCCACGGCGGCACCATCCTGTTCGTCGGCACCAAGAAGCAGGCTCAGGAAGCTATCCAGAACGAGGCTGAGCGCGTCGGAATGCCGTACGTCAACCACCGTTGGCTGGGCGGCATGCTGACCAACTTCCAGACCGTGTCCAAGCGCCTTCACCGCATGAAGGAACTGCAGGCAATGGATCAGGCTGAGGACGGCTACGCCGGGCGTGGCAAGAAGGAAATCCTCATGCTCACCCGCGAGCGCACCAAGCTTGAGCGCGTTCTCGGTGGCATCGCTGACATGAGCAAGATTCCGTCCGCCATGTGGATTGTTGATACCAACAAGGAGCACATCGCGGTTTCTGAGGCTCACAAGCTGAACATCCCGGTTGTCGCTATTCTCGATACGAACTGCGACCCTGATGAGGTTGACTACCCGGTGCCGGGCAACGATGATGCCATCCGCGCCACCACCGTTCTCACCCGCGTTATCTCCACTGCAGTGGAGGAGGGCCAGAAGGCACGCAAGGAGCGCGAGCTCGAGGCTGCCAAGAAGGCCGCCGGGGATGACAACAAGGAAGAGGTTGCACCGAAGGTTGAGGCTTCTTCTGAGGAGGTCGCTCCCAAGGTAGAGGAGTCCAAGGAAGAGGTAGCCCCCAAGGTTGAGGCTTCCGAGGAGTCCGCTAAGTAATTCCAGGGGTCGATGATCCCGGGGAATTATCCCCCCTCTAGGCCCTCACGTACTACGCATGCGTGAGGGCTTTTCTATGATGTTCCTGGCATCGCAAACGAGCAATACTGGGAAACTTCAAGTACGCTTTATTAAGCGAAAACGATCCACAAAAATTTAACTCAAGGAGGATCGCCCAACAATGGCGAACTACACCGCTGCAGACGTGAAGAAACTGCGTCAGATGACCGGATCCGGCATGCTGGATTGCAAGAATGCCCTGAGTGAGACCGACGGCGACTTTGAAAAGGCCGTCGAGCTGCTCCGTATCAAGGGAGCAAAGGATGTGGGCAAGCGTGCAGACCGCGACGCTGCCGAGGGCATCGTTGCCATCTCCGGCAACACCATCGTCGAGGTTAACGCTGAAACCGACTTCGTGGCCAAGACCCCTGAGTTTATCGAGTTCGTAGATGCCGTCGCTGCTGCCGCCGGTGAAGCCAAGGCGAATTCCGCTGAGGAGCTTGCCGCCGTCGAGGTTAATGGTCGCCCCGCAGCTGACGTTCTCCAGGAGATGTCCGCAAAGATCGGTGAGAAGCTTCAGCTTCGTCGCGCTGCCACCCTTGAGGGTGCACATGTCGCCACCTACCTGCATCAGCGTTCCGCCGACCTGCCGCCGGCCGTGGGCGTGCTCGTAGCCTACGAAGGCGAGGGCGACTCCGCGAAGGAAGCAGCGCACCAGGTGTGCCTCCAGGTTGCGGCCCTTAAGGCTCAGTACCTGACCCGCGAGGATGTTCCCGCTGAGGTCGTCGAGAAGGAGCGTTCTATCGCCGAGCAGATCACTCGCGAGGAGGGTAAGCCGGAGAAGGCTATCCCGAAGATCGTTGAGGGTCGCCTGGGTGGCTTCTACAAGGACGTCGTCCTGCTCGATCAGCCGAGTGTTGCTGACAACAAGAAGACCGTTGGCAAGCTGGCCGAAGAAGCTGGCATCACCGTCACCGGCTTCGTCCGTTACGAGGTTGGCCAGAAGTAACACGACTGGCTCTTAGCTAGCAGGATCCTGCGGATCTAGCAGTTCTGCTTTTGGGCGCACCATCGTTTCCAGTGGGAACGGCGGTGCGCCTTTGTTATACGGTAAGATAAAGCCGATTGACTAGCAGCGAATAGCAACAGGAAGGACAGACTCGTGGTCGACGAGGTCGCAGAACAATCCAGCCGAGGTGGGTTCAAGCGTGTCATGCTCAAGCTTGGCGGAGAGATGTTTGGCGGTGGCCAGGTCGGAATTGATCCCGACGTAGTGGAGAATGTGGCGAAGCAGATCGCTGAAGTGTCTAACAATGGCACCGAGGTGTGCGTTGTGATCGGTGGCGGCAACTTCTTCCGTGGAGCTGAACTGCAAAAGCGTGGACTGGACAGGGCCCGCAGTGACTACATGGGCATGCTGGGAACGGTAATGAATTGCCTCGCCCTTCAGGATTTTCTTGAGCAGCAGGGCGTGGAAACCCGTGTGCAGACATCGATCAACATGGCCCAAGTGGCCGAGCCCTACCTTCCATTGCGTGCAAAGCGCCATCTAGAGAAGGGGCGCGTTGTCATCTTTGGTTGCGGCATGGGCATGCCGTATTTCTCCACTGACACCACCGCTGCCCAGCGTGCGTTGGAGATCGACTGTGAGGTTCTCCTCATGGCAAAGGCCGTGGATGGCATTTACAGTGATGATCCACGCACCAATCCTGATGCGGAGCTTTTTGAATCCATTACACCCGACGAAGTCATCCGTCGTGACCTGAAAGTCGCCGATTCCACCGCTTTCTCCCTGTGCAAGGACAACGGGATGCCGATTCTGGTGTTTAACCTCCTCACGGAAGGGAACATTCGTCGAGCGGTCAGTGGCGAGAAGATTGGTACCCTGGTGAGCAAGTAGTTCCGATTCCGTGTTCGTGCCACCGTCTCCGGGCGGAATGTCACACACTGATACCAATCGGCATGAACAGCGGAGACGAACAGTCCTACGACCCGTTCCGGAGCAGAGGAGAAACGTCCTCCTCTGGGCGCGGTTCCCAGAAAGTGAATTCATTACAAACGAGCGATGGAGAAAGGTTTTCTTACATCGCCTCCGAAGGAGAAGTAGACTCTAACCATGATTGATGAAGTAATCCTTGAAGCCGACGAGCGGATGGAAGCCACCGTGGATCACACCCGCGAGGAGCTTTCCCACATCCGCACGGGACGCGCTAATCCGTCAATGTTCAACGGCGTGATTGCGGAGTTCTACGGCCAACCAACCCCTATTAACCAGATGGCTACCATTTCTGTTCCCGAGCCACGTATGCTGCTCATTAAGCCGTACGATATGAACTCGATGGACGATATCGAGCGTGCAATTAGAAACTCTGATCTCGGTGTAAACCCGACAAACGATGGCCAGGTTCTGCGCGTAACGGTTCCGCAGCTCACAGAGGAACGTCGTCGCGAGATGGTGAAGGTAGCCAAGTCCAAGGGTGAGGAAGGCAAGATCGCCATCCGAAACATCCGCCGCAAGGGGATGGATCAGCTGAAGAAGATCCAAAAGGACGGCGACGCTGGCGAGGACGAGGTGCAGGCTGGCGAGAAGGAACTGGACAAGGTTACTAAGAAGAACGAGACTCGCGTGGAAGAGCTCGTGGAAGCGAAGGAAAAGGACCTGATGGAGGTCTAAACCGGAGCCCACGTCCAGACGCTCTACGGGTATCCACAGAGCGACGACCTAGCGCCACGGCGACACCCGTGGCGCGTTTGTCGCAGTGGATACAGATGAGGAAAATGCGTAATTCGCCTGCAGTGCTGAGTCCAAGATATGCAGGGGAGGATACACGCATAAGCAGTTTCTGGGTCCAATCAAGCGTGGACAGTGCCTGTTCGTGCTTGAAATAGGACACACGGCGAATCTTTATTGCCTCAAGAATGCATCGTTGTGGACTAGGCTCGAGGGGAGTACGCGCAGTGCTTCTGCACCTCCGCGCGCTGAAAGCCTCGCCCTGAACAGCGAGGGAGCCCCGATCCCCGTTTTTTCGACGATCACCAAGGAATCACAAGAAGCACAATGTCCCGTCCAGACTTTTCACGGTTCAGCTGGGAACAGCTTTCAGAGGTCCGCATACCGCGGCCAAAGAATGACTCCGGGCGCAACATGCCCGCCGCCATCACCACAAGCGTCATTCTCATCGCGATCGTCCTGGTTGGTATCCTTGTCGGCCCCGTTGCCTGGTACCCGATTGTCGCGACCGCCGTCGCGCTAGCCACGTGGGAAGTCCATCGGCGTCTGACCGAGGGGGGCTATGCTATGAGCCTGTCCATTCTCCTCTTCGGCGGGCAAATCATGGTGTGGTCCTCGTGGCCGTGGGGATTGTGGGGGCTCATGGCGGGCTACGTGAGCAGCATCCTCCTTGTAATGTTCAGTCGGCTGTTCAGAAACGGTAGGCATACCCCGCCACGCAACTACTGGCGTGATATGTCGATGTCCGTATTCGTGCTGACGTGGATCGCCCTGTTCGGATCGTTCATCGCCATGTTGTCGAACATCACTCGACATGATATCCCCGGGCCCATGTTTATCCTGACGTTTATGCTCTGCGTCATCGCCAGTGATACGGGCGGTTTCCTTGCCGGTGTTGGTTTCGGTTCACACTCCATGGCTCCGGCGGTGAGCCCGAACAAATCGTGGGAGGGGTTCGCCGGTTCGCTTGCCCTCGGCATGGTAGTCGGTGCTCTTACGGTTCGTTTCCTGCTTCACGCAAATCCACTCTTGGGAGTGGTTCTTGGGGCTCTTCTCGTGATCGCAGCGACGTTGGGCGATCTTGTGGAAAGCCAATTTAAGCGCGAGTTGGGTATCAAGGATATGTCGCGGATGCTTCCTGGACACGGTGGGCTCATGGATAGGCTCGATGGAATGCTGCCCGCCGGTGTGGTGACGTGGCTCATTTTGTCGATTCTTCAGACTTAGTCTGAGGAAAGCACACCCCCTGTGGAGTATCCCTCCCGAACAATGCACTCAGGCGATGATATTCCGTCCGCGGTTTTCCGTCAGCGTCTAAAAAAGAGAACACATCGCTAGTGGGTCTTGTAGTCGCGTTGCTCACCGAATAGCCCAGGTGGTGTGCAGAAATTCAGTAGTTACCAGCGCAGTCAGGAAACAGCTCGGGCGGTGAAGCGGTGCGCGACGGGAACTCGTTGGGGGATTGCTGGCTCTTTCTGGCACAATGAGGGTTATTATGGCTGAACCTGTTGTTTTGAACTTTAACCGTGCCCGGCGCTCGATGCCGCCGAAGCATTATGCCGATTACACCAAAGACGAGCGGATCGAGATTCTCAAGGAGCTTGGCCTCCCTAAGTTCCGAGACAACCAAATCGCGCGCCATTATTACGGCCGGTTTGAGGCAGATCCTGAACTGATGACTGACCTTCCTGAGTCTGTCCGTACGACGGTAGGGGAGAAGCTTTTCCCCCAGTTGATGTCTCCGGTGCGGGAGACATCCGCGGACGATGGCAAGACCCAAAAGATGTTATGGAAGCTCCACGATGGAACGCTTCTTGAGTCTGTATTGATGGAATACCCAGATCGCGCAACACTGTGCATTTCCTCCCAGGCCGGATGTGGAATGGCATGCCCATTTTGCGCGACCGGTCAAGGCGGTCTCGACCGCAATCTTTCTACGGGGGAGATCGTTGACCAAGTGCGTGCTGCAGCTGCCACCATGCAGGCTAAGGGCGGCCGCTTATCCAACATCGTGTTTATGGGCATGGGTGAGCCCTTGGCCAATTACAACCGCGTTCTCAGTGCCATCCGGCAGATCACGCAGCCGTCGCCGGAGGGTTTCGGTATCTCCCAGCGGGGCATCACACTGTCGACGGTGGGGCTGGCTCCTGCTATTCGCCGCTTCGCCGCTGAAGGTTTGTCTTGCCGGCTTGCGGTGAGTCTTCATACTCCTGACGACGAGCTCCGCGATTCTCTGGTTCCCGCTAACAACAGGTGGTCTATTGCAGAGGTTCTTGATGCCGCGCGGGAGTACGCAGAGGCCTCAGGCAGGCGGGTATCGATTGAGTACGCCCTCATTCGCGATATCAATGATCAACCGTGGCGGGCGGACCTACTTGGTAAGAAGCTGCATGGTGCCTTGGGATCCAAGGTGCACGTTAACCTCATTCCACTGAACCCGACACCGGGATCGAAGTGGGATGCAAGTCCCAAACGTGTGCAGGACGAGTTTCAAAAGCGCGTCATCGCGCGCGGGGTCACTTGTACTGTTCGTGACACCCGTGGCCAAGAAATCGCCGCAGCATGTGGACAGCTCGCTGCTGAGGAGCGAACAGGCGCGGCGGCTCGGCGTGCGAAGGAAGCAACCGCGGAGGCAGCTCGCCTGACCGATGAAGCCGCGCGCAACAGTAAGCAGCGATAAGAGTCGGTAACCATCTGGCTGGTCCTCATGCGTTGGTGTTCGGCCACCCGCACCATTTGTGGTGGCCGCAATACCAGGCAGCAGACAGTTTGTAAGACTCGTGGTCGGTTGCGCCTTTCGGGATAAATACAAACGTCTCGCCCTGCTTCCTGGCGCTGGGGCGTGCGGTGGGAAAGCCGCTTGGGAATCATCAATGCCAGTCTGAGGGGCGGGGCTACCAATAGGAACACCAGGGCACATGGCCGCCAATAGGAACGTCAGGGCACATGGCCGCCAAGAACGTGGCTGATCGCTAAAACTGGGCCGGCTGCGTGATGTGGGTGATGACTGCGACGGGTGAGTGCCGGAAGAAAGCAAAGGTAAACCGCCTTTCACCAAAAGTGGAAGGCGGTTTAGATTACCCTACTACTCCGAAAAAGGAGGTCTGTGGCGTTCCTGTGACGTACGTCGATGGGAATCCGGCGAGGCGGATCGGTTCATCGCTTGTAGCAGTGAACAGTCACTGGCTTGTGCGTCACATGACGCGCAAGTGCACGACGAGGAGAAGTTTTACTTTTCTTCGATGACAGCAGTTGCTGCCTCAGGCGCAGCAACGTGGCGAGCCGGTGCCTCGGTGCGGTGAACGAGAGCCGGATCGTAGTTGAGGCTGCGAAGTTGGGAGTCGGTGAGGTTGGCGTAGTCGCCAGTAAGGTGCTTCTGGTCGTAGTTCCAGTTCTTCTCCTGGTATCCCTGCGGCTGGTTGTTCGCTGTCACCTTGCGTACCTGGTTGAGATCAGGCTTGATCGCGAACACGATGAGTCCGAGGGCGATGACCACAGCGAGCGTCACGAGCCAAATGGTCTCAACGTGACCCCGGTGGTTACCGAAGTTGAAAGCCAGGAGGAGTACGACGCCGATCCAACCACAGATCTGAATGACACCGTTGCCGATGCGGTGCCAGCCCCACTTAGCCGACGGCTCGTCGAGGGTGTTTACTCCGTTGTAAATTTCTCCGCCCTGTTCAGCCTGTACAGCCGGCTTGCGATTCTTGCGAGCCTTCTTGACCTTCTTGCCGGAATTGGCATTTTCGGCATTCACAGTGTGGGAACCAGCCACGGTAACTCCTTATTCCATCAACGTGAGCGCCGGGCGCCAGTAGCAGCAAGAAACTAGCTACCGTGGCGTGCGCAACGCTGCACGTGCACTTTTATCTAGACAGACTAAATCTTTCCACACTTTCTCTACTTCGTCGAACAACCAGCCGCGTATCACTCAAATATCCGCCTTTCGACGTACCCTATTTCCCGCGTAGGGGGTAGGGACCATGTATCCACAGGCTCCACCATTGGGTACGCGAAGACGTTACCGGCGCTGGGAAATCCTCGCTCTGGACGGCTCGCATTGAATGCGCTCACCCCGTTTCCTTCTGCGTGACGGTCGGGTTGCTCGAGAATCTGTAACGGATGACGTTAGTATGTGAATGAGCTATTTTTCGTGGTTGTGAACGCACATGTGTTTTCCAACCTATGCTCGGCGATGTCTGGGTGCTCTCACACGAATCGGGTGAGGGCATCTGCCTACTAGTGTTTTCTATGACACCGGGTAGCCGGAAAGACACCGGGCATGCGGAAAATGCCGTCTCCTTGTTCGGTCAGGGCAACCTCCGAGTAAGGCACCTCCGAGTGAAAGAGCATCCGAGAAGGTGGCATCCGGACTGGGCAGCGGTGTCTGGCAGCAACAGGCGGGTAGATTCACAAACGTAGACGAAGAAACATGAAGGTAAGGCAGGGTTAGATGCCACGGACAGTTTTGATTTTGGGATCCACAGGATCCATTGGAACTCAGGCGTTGGAAGTAATTGCAGCCAACCCCGACAAGTTCCGAGTAGTAGGTATCGCAGCGGGTGGATCGCACACGGATGTGCTCATCGAGCAGGCTCGAGCACTGGGACTTTCCCCATCGCAGGTTGCAGTAGCGCGTCATCATGAAGCAGTGGAAGACGCACTAGGTGGAGAGGTTATTACAGGATCTGATGCTGCGGAACAGCTAGTTCGCTCAGTGAAGGCGGATACCGTTCTCAACGGACTCGTTGGATCGATGGGTCTAGCAGCTACCCTCGCAGTCCTTGATCAAGGCGAAGTGCTCGCCCTGGCTAATAAGGAGTCTCTCGTTGCCGGTGGCGAGCTAGTAATGAAGAAGGCCACTCCTGGACAGATCGTTCCAGTGGATTCGGAACATTCGGCTATGGCGCAGGCACTGAGGTCGGGGACCCACGGTGAGATTCGGTCCCTCGTACTCACAGCATCGGGTGGTCCCTTCCGCGGCTGGACGCGCGAGGAGATGTGGGATGTCACCCCGGGACAAGCCGCCAAACACCCAACGTGGTCTATGGGCCAAATGAATACCCTGAATTCGGCGACGCTGGTGAATAAGGGGCTGGAGCTGATCGAGGCCAGCCTGCTCTTCGATGTGCCGGCGGAGAAGATCGAGGTCACTGTTCATCCTCAGTCAATCGTGCATTCGGCTATCACATTTGTCGATGGGGCTACCATTGCGCAGGCCTCCCCGCCGTCCATGAAACTTCCAATTTCACTGGCGTTGAACTGGCCGGATCGTGTTCCAGATGCGCAACCGCATCTTGATTTCTCGCAAAAATATGAGTGGACGTTTGAACCCGTGGACGAGGTAAATTTCCCGGCTGTCCGACTTGCCCGGGAAGTGGTAACCAGGGGCGGAACGTGGCCAGCAGTGTTTAACGCTGCGAATGAAGAAGCAGCAGCGGAATTCCTTGCCGGGCGCCTCCAATTTCCACAGATTGTCGATGTGGTGGAGTCTGTTTTGGGCAAAGCTGATGATTTTGCCGGTACTCCACGCGATTTCGATGACGTGATGGCCACGCAGGACGCTGCCAGGCGTTGCGCCCATGACGTGCTAGGGTCCCTGCAGTCCGACTAAGCGGGCGCAGCTCTCAGGAGGCTGGATTGCTGTTCGTCACGATTCCGCTCAAAAGAGCGAAGCTGGGAGCTTCCCTCACCTGAGATGTGGATCCAGCTAGTTCCGTGTGTATCTGGGTAAGTAGGACGTGACCATCCCCAGCCTCCATCGCGAGCTTTGTACCTGCACAGGGAAACGTGGAAAGTACCGCTGATTGGCGGTACATGGCACAATCGGGTTACTATTCCCGCGCGCTTCGGTGTGGATCACATGACCAAGAAAGAAGGATGACCGCCGCATGAGTTACTTCCTGGGAGTAGTCCTATTTGCTGTCGGAATAGCAGTGACAATTGCTCTCCACGAGTTTGGGCACTTCGCCATCGCGCGTCTATCTGGCATGCGTGTAAGGCGCTTCTTTGTCGGGTTTGGTCCTACGCTCTGGAAAATCACCAAGGGACACACAGACTACGGCTTTAAGGCAATTCCCCTCGGGGGATTTTGTGACATCGCGGGAATGACAGCGCTCGATGAGATGACCCCCGAAGAAGAGTCTCAGGCGATGTACAAGAAGCCCGCGTGGAAGCGGATCGCTGTGATGTCCGGTGGCATCGCCATGAACATCCTCGTGGGAACAGTCATTCTTTACGGTTTGGCTGTCACGACAGGCCTGCCAAATCCGCACCCCGATGTCACCCCAGTGGTGGCAGAAACGAAATGCATTGGACAAGGGTGCGAGGGGAGCGGACCGGCCTTCGAAGCAGGTATCCGACCCGGCGACGCTATTCGGAGCGTTGGAGGGGTGGAAACGCCCTCATTTATCGATGTGCGGAATGAGGTGTTTACCCATCCCAACGAGACAGTCGACATTGCCGTAGAACGAAACGGTGAACTTCTTACATTCCCCGTTCGAGTAGAGAGCGTCGAGGCAACAGCAGCAGATGGCACCGTCAAGGAAGTCGGAGTCATCGGAGTTTCCAGCGCGCCGATTAAGGATGCCTACCTCACGTACAATCCAGTCAATGCGGTTGGGGCGACGGCATCGTATGCAGGAGATCTTTTTGTTGCCACGTGGGACGGCCTCAAATCGTTCCCGGGTAAGATTCCCGGTGTCGTATCTGCGATTTTCGGCGGCGAGCGTGATCAGTCGTCGCCCATGAGTGTCGTCGGTGCCTCCCGCGTCGGCGGTGAGCTCGTTGAGCGGTCCCTGTGGGCCATGTTCTGGATGCTCCTGTCCAACCTCAACTACTTCCTGGCTTTGTTCAACCTCATTCCGCTCCCGCCCCTCGATGGCGGGCACATTGCGGTGGTGATCTACGAGAAGATTCGTGATGCCCTCCGCCGCCTCCGTGGTCTTGCTCCTGCTGGTCCTGCCGATTACACGAAGCTAATGCCGATCACTTATGCGGCGAGTCTCGCGCTCCTTGTCATCGGTGGGCTTGTAATTGTTGCCGATGTGGTGAACCCCATAAAGTTGTTCTAAGCAGCAAACTCGGACAGCTACGCGTCCTTTGGAAGGGTAGCAGTGTAAACTGGGGCACCGAAAGTTTCCCCAGCTAGAGAATAGGTTTACGAATGCCAGCACCAATCGGACTTGGAATGCCTGAAGTACCACCAGTTCTGCACCCGCGTCGAAAGACGCGTCAGCTCATGGTCGGTAATGTCGGGGTTGGCTCCGATTACCCGGTCTCCGTGCAGTCGATGACAAACACCAAGACCCATGACATTAACGCCACTCTGCAGCAGATTGCAGAGCTTACTGCCTCTGGTTGCGACATCGTCCGCGTTGCGTGCCCGAAGACTGTGGATGCGGATGCACTCCCGATCATTGCGCAGAAGTCCCCGATCCCCGTCATCGCCGATATCCACTTCCAGCCCAAGTACATCTTCCAGGCCATCGAAGCAGGGTGTGCTGCCGTCCGCGTGAACCCCGGTAACATCCGCGAGTTCGATGGCCGAGTGAAGGAAGTGGCCAAGGCCGCAGGCGATGCAGGCATCCCGATCCGCATCGGAGTTAATGCAGGTTCGCTCGACAAGCGGATCATGGAAAAGTACGGAAAGGCCACCCCGGAAGCTCTCGTTGAATCCGCTATCTGGGAGGCGGGCCTATTTGAGGAATACGGCTACGGTGACATCGCCATCTCGGTGAAGCACCACGATCCGGTGATTATGGTGGAGGCCTACCGTCAGCTAGCAGCCAAAACGGATTATCCGCTGCACCTCGGTGTCACCGAAGCGGGTCCCGCATTCCAAGGCACTATCAAGTCCTCGGTAGCCTTCGGTGCCTTGTTGGCTGAAGGTATCGGCGACACCATTCGCGTCTCGCTGTCCACCGCACCGGTGGAGGAGATTCGTGTCGGAGACCAGATCCTTCAGTCGTTGAACCTGCGTCCCCGAAAATTGGACATCGTGTCCTGCCCGTCCTGCGGTCGTGCCCAGGTGGATGTGTACAAACTTGCGGAGGAAGTCACCGAGTCCCTGCAAGGAATGGATATTCCGCTGCGCGTTGCCGTTATGGGTTGCGTCGTTAACGGGCCAGGTGAGGCACGCGATGCCGACCTTGGTGTCGCTTCCGGCAATGGCAAGGGGCAGATCTTCATCAAGGGTGAAGTAATCAAGACCGTGCCAGAAGAAGACATCGTCGAAACACTCATCGAGGAAGCTAAGAAGCTGGATGCGCAGATGCGCGCAGAAGCCTAATACAACGCTGACACATGATGTGTAATGCGTGACCCATGATGAGAGCGGTGACGGAGGTATGACCCCGTCACCGCTTTTCTAATCCGTTCACCGCTTATTCATTCCCTCGCTGTGCAGGTGCGCTACATGCTTTCCAGGGTGTCTGCCTGACACAGGAATGGGGATAGGTAGGTGGGCAAACGTGCCACGTGAGCATCCGTGCTCCTGCACGTGGTGTCGAAGCCTGCGTTGCTCCTTCACGTACGCGCTTGTCCGATGAGGAAAACCCCTATAAATCGGTAGAAGTACCTTTCTTTAAAAGGAGGATGTTCCGCCTGCGGCTGAAAAACCGGAGGAGAAACCGGAGTATCCGCCCGCAGAATTTGCCCCGGCATCGCTGGAGGCGACAGCATCAGAGTGCCACGTACTCATGACCCAGAAGGGAATGAAGTTGTTCCATCCGTAGCCTGGGCGGTAGTCGCTGCTTGTCAGTGCAGGAGGCTCCGGTACAGTTTCCGTCTCAACATCCGAGAACTTCTCGCTCTTTACCTTCGCCAAGGTGTGGCTGTAATCATCTAACAGCTCTACGTACTCGTCGACAAAAGACGGGGACGCTATGCGGGCGGTGAGAGCAGTGAGTCGCTCGTGGAGGTCGTCGAGGCGATCAGCAAGCGGCCCCGTGGTGACGAGGTCACGAGCATCCTCAACATCGTGTCGCAGCGCTGTGAGTTGGTCCTTACGTACCAATTCATCTCCGTGCTCCATTGCATACAGCGTATCGATATTTGCTTCTGCTGTTTCAATGTCTGCAGTGATGCTGGCGGCTTCGTCAATGTCGGTTTTAGCTTGCGCGAACTCTTTGTCGGGGCTCGTCGGAGTAAGGAGACCGATGCGGTCAACAGATTGTCCCACAGCGACAAATTTATTTTGCACTTCCTCCCATTGTTCTCGTAGTCGCCTGTCTGCGAGGCTGGAGGTTAGAGAGTGCGCGCGGATGTTGATCGCATCGAGGCGCTGGGCAACATCTCCGTAGGAGCGAACCACAGAGTCATAATTATCGCGCGCGGCAAGGGTATCCCTGCGTCGCCGATTTGTCCGGGCCACGAGTGTAGAACCCGCAATCGCTGTAAGAGCGCCAGCGGCTGCACCACTGCCTATCGCGGCTCCTACTCTGTTTTCTGCAGCCTGTGCTTGAGCATCTTCCTGGAGGGCAGTGAGATCGAATGCAGCTTGCGCCCCGGCAAAGAGGCCTGCTGGAATGTTGTTCGCCTTCACCCCGGGCTTAACTGCATCAAGGGCCCGCTGGCGGTGGGAATTGTCTTCGGCAATCTGCACAGCGGCGGTAACATCGTCGGAGCCTGTGATGAAGGATTGCCGTGGATCCAGGCCAACCCCGATAATGAACGTTCCGGGAACGAATTCTTTGCCATCGGCGGTGAAGATCTCGGGGAGCTGCTTGCGAGAATATTCTTCCACCGTATCCAGGGCATTTTCGCGGTTGGTGGCAAACACCATGTAGTGAATGGTTTTTACGACGGAAGGTACCTCGAGCCGTGTGGCATCGTTTTGTAACGCCTGTTTGTCGGCATCGGACAGGATTCCGTCTTTGTCGTGAATCTCTACGGTGAACTGAGTTGTTGGTTGCAGTTCCGCCACGGCAGTGTCGAGGTGCACGGCTTCCGGTGGCGTGCTTAAAGTCCAACCGAGGCTGCCGAGTCCTAAGGCAACGACGGCGGTCACAGAACCGACAACGGCGATGGCCCTATTCCTTGGGATGGGTAGTTTAGGCATAGGTTAAGGCTAGCCTGACAATCACTCCGTGTCAGTGTGGCAGTGTGTCAGTGTGATTGTGAACAAACGGGTATGAGAACACGAGCCAGTTGCTCTCCAGTCAGCGCCCGCCGTCCGCGCCCGGCGGGGGAGAGTCGTTCGAGGGTACGGGTGCACTACATTGGGGGGATATGAAGCGGCGGATAATTGCAGCCTGCACAATAGCAGTGCTGACAGCGACGGGACTTACGGCATGTACCCCCAAGCCGAAGACCGCTAATCCGGTGGTGGAAGAGTTCGCGCAGGCGCTAAGCGAGGAAAACTACGAAGCGGCTGCAGCTCTCACGGACGATCCGGAGAGCGCTTTAAGCGAGTTCGAACAATCAGCGTCAGGCCTTCAAGCTGAAGGGGTGGATACCGCTGTTACCGGGGTGGATAACGGTGACACGCTGGCCACAGGACATGTGAAAATGACCTGGGACCTCCCGCGAGACCGGGAGTTCACGTATGCGGGAACACTCAACTTAAACAAGGTAAATAATTCGTGGGTGATTCGGTGGAATCCGAATGTTATCCATCCGTCTCTAGGCAGCAACCAGCATCTGGAGCTGCGCGCGATCGAGGCCCAGAGGGCCTCCGTAGTGACGCAAGACGGCGTGGAGATCCTCAAACCTGGTGTGAAGCACCGGATTATCGTCGACAAGCAGGAGACCACCAGTCTTCCCGGAACCGTGACAAAAATCAGCCAGGTTCTCAGCGAAAATGGTGAGCCCCCAATAGATATCCCAGGTGTATCCCGAGCGATTGCGGAGACAGATGGGGTTTACTCCGTTGCAACCGTGGGCAGTGAACACGGAGACGCAGTGAAGAAGGGGCTCGATGGTGTATCGGGAGTGACTGTCAACGATGAATCTGCCCTCGTGCGTCCACAACCGGAGTTCGCACCCGAGCTGGTGAGCGCCATCGAAAAGGAAGTGACGGAGAAAGTCGAGGGGGAAAACGGCTGGAAGGTTGTGACGGCTAATAATGACGGTGCGGTCATCGACACACTGACAACCACGCAACCACAGCTACAGGCGGCAATTCCGGTGTCGCTCGATCACAAGGTGCAGGAGGCGGCGCAGATCGCCGTCGACAGGCGCCCGGAAATGAAGGTGATGCTCGTTGCGATGCGACCATCGGACGGGGCGATTCTTGGTATTGCCCAGACTCGCAAGGCTGATGAGGACGGAAACGTGGCACTCATGGGCATGTATCCGCCGGGATCGGTGTTCAAGATCATCACGGCTATGACAGGGCTCAATAGTCAGGGGCTCACTCCCGGCTCAACGGTGCCATGCCCGGGGACGATGGAGCTCGGTACCCGCGTTGTGACGAACTACAACAGCTTTTCGCGCGGAATGACGAGCCTCACCGACGCGTTCGCTTCGTCATGTAACACGACCTTTGCCGATATTTCGTACCGCCTGGCTCCCGGTGAGCTACACGCGATGGGGCAGAGGTTTGGCCTCGGAGTGGACTACGAGATTCCGGGGCTGAGCACCGTTACCGGCTCCGTGCCAGAGGGTGAGGAACCCCTCGATCGGATTGACGCAGGTTATGGTCAGGGCGATGACCTCGTGAGTCCGTTTGGGATGGCTCTGGTTGCTTCGACAGCCGCGCATGGCTCGACACCGGTTCCGTGGCTTATCGACGGTCTTAAGACCGAAGTGAAAAATCCGGCCGAGCCGCCCGCACCGGAGCAGATCGCTCAGCTCCAGTCCATGATGCGTGCTGTGGTCACCCAGGGTACCGCCCGCGGGATGCGCGCTGGTGGCGAGATTCATGCCAAGACCGGTGAAGCCGAGTTCGCCGGAGGTTCGCATGCGTGGTTTGCTGGCTACCGCGACGACCTCGCTTTTGCCACTCTCATTGTGGGTGGTGGCGGCTCCGAATCGGCAACCGCCGTAACGGATGTGTTTTTCACGGAGCTGGATCGGCCCTAGGGAGCACCCCACTGGGGCATGCGTGGGGGTAAACCCCCACCTCGGGCAGCAAAGTTCTGCATGTCTCATCCTCCTTGCCACCTGTCTTCTGCATTGTCGATTTTTCGACGGGACGTTTGTTGATCAGAGTGGAGTGTGGACATCGATGTGCGGAAAGGACATCGGGAAGCCGCAGACACCGCGCCGATGAGACCGAGGGGACTGACGAAAACTGCCAGTGCACATGTGGCCCTGGCAGTGAATCACGATAGCTTGCACGGAGTCACGTCAGCTCGCACGACTGCCCTGAACACCGGGGCAGCCGTGCGAAATATAGGACACGAAAATGACTGGTGCGTGTGCCATCATTTCCTCTCTGTGTGGTGAGGCGCATTTTCAATGTGCGTTGACACGCGCAGAGCTCATACAGATCGTCCACGGGCAGATGGCTAAGCCTTAGTCAGCAGCGATTACAGATGGAACGTATTCTTAAGCCAGCCGATCGCGAGGTTACCAGCGGTACCCAGAAGTGCGGCAATAGCACCAAGGGTGGCGATAATACCGAGCACAACGCCTCCAACGGTGGCACCGGCTATTGTTCCGGCAGCGCTGGATGTCGTTGCATCGCCCTTGGCATTCGAACTGCCCTGCTTATCGTCGTGACTGCCACCGTCGTTTGTGTCCTCGGCTTCGTCCTGTTTCTGGTCATTGCCACCAGTTGCACGGGCCGTCAACCACTGATCGGGTCCAATTGGATGGTCGACAATGCGGGTTTCACCAATAGATCCGAACCACGGATCGACGGGCTTACCGTCTTCCATCGAGGTACCCATGAGCCATGTGGACTGGCCACCTAACCCGATGGGTCCATATCCATCGCGCAAGATTGGGGCTCCGTCGATGTACATGTTCACAGACTGCGTCTTGGGGTCGTTCACGATAGCGACATGCATCCACGTGCCCGTGGGAACCTCATGCGACCAGTTGGAGAAGCCTTCATTGTTGGCGCCATGCGACCAGTAGCGGATTTCCCGGAGGTTGGAGACCCCGAGCATTTGCGCAGGATCGGTGTCCCCGTTGCTTGGGTCAGCATCCGTAACTCTGCCACGGCGAACGAGTGCATTGGACCAGCCGTTGTCGTCACCGTTGAAGTCCTTGTCCAGCTTGATGAAGGACTCAAGAGTGTAGCCGTTGGGGAAGTTTTCCTTGTTGATGCTGGCACCGGTAGCTGTCTCGAAGAAGTTGACATCCAGTTTCCCGAGTGGCTTCGACCAGCGCAGCGATCCTTGATCTGAAGACAACGGGTGTGCGTCGTTCTCGTAGGTGATGTCGCCGGTTACTCCACCGCGCAATGGTGCCCTTGTCATATCGGAGTTGCCAGCAACGTCAGGAATGATGGTACCGACAGGAGCTGCTTGGCCCGCTTTCAGCTTCTTGCCCTTGTATGTTGCTTCCCCGGGACGCCAGTGGACAGCCGTTCCATCGACGTGCACGTAATCCTTTGCATTCGCTGGCTTGTCTGCCTCGGTGATTGTGTACGGTTTGTATCCAGCGGAAATGATCTGCTTTGCCGTTTCGGAATAATCGGGATCGTTTCTATCGCCTTCGTCCCATTCTGGTGCGAAACCGGCGAAGCGCTCCTTGAAGTTGAGCGGAACACTGTAACTATCGCCGTCTCCAGCGGGGAGGAGATGATCGAACTGGGTGAGAGCTTCTGGCTTTTTCTCCTTTACCCAGGGGGAAAATGCGGTCATATCGAGGGAGTTGCCGGTGAGATCGAACTCGAGAAGCCCCATGAGACCATTGCCACCGAGGTACGCCATCTGATAGTCCTGCAGGATCGTCACGACATCATGACCGAAATTGTTCTGCATCACCGAATAACCCGCACCGTGGTGGTGACCCGCAATGGTGAGGAAGATTTGGTCGTTCTTGGCGATGAACGTGTCCCAGAGGTGTTGTCCATATTCGGGGGTAAGCCGAATTGTGCCTTCGCCATCGATATTTGAAATCTCGTGGGATGTCAGGATGACCGGCAGATCCGGGTGTTCGTCGATAATTTTCTGTGCCCAATCGAGTGTTTCATCCGGTGCCCGGAAACCGAGAGCAAGAACGAGGTACTTTTGGCCTTCTGCCTCGAAAATATGGTACTCGGACTCGACATCCTGACCATTGACAGTAGCCGTAGTTCGGTCACCGAAGGTCTCGTTCTTTTGTGCGCGGGCAGTGCCGAAATGAGAGGAGAAGGTGCTGGTTGAGCCGTTCATCCCGAGATCGTGGTTACCGGGGAGGATGGAATAGTTCATGCCCCCGTTTTCTAGAACGGCCATGGCGCGGTCGGCGATATCCCATTGGTCGGCTACATCGTTCTGATCGACAACATCGCCGAGGTGGGAGGTGAACGGGATATTGAGAGTCTTTGCATTATCGACGATGAAGTGTGCCTGTGAATCAAAGGGGTTGGAACCGTAGCGATTTGCGAACATCTGTCCGCCCGATGGCGCTTCGTAGCGGGAATAGAACTGGGTATCCGGCAGCACAGCGAGGGTGAAGCGTGAGCCAAGATTGTGTGCTTCACCGGGAGCGGCATCCGCTACGGCTGGGACGAGACTACCGACGAGGGCAGTAGTGACAACAAGGGATAAAAACCGGGAACGCGAACCTGTGCGCATAATTTTCTCCGTCTAGCAGTATCCCCGTCTCGCTCAGGAGGTGACGAGCCGGGTATCCGTGCTCGCACAAAGCTCTGGGAAAGGCGGGTACAAAAATTGGTCATGGGTGAAGGTAGAGACCTTCACTGACGTTCAAACTATTCAGCGGATCTAACCAGCTAATTGCGGCAAAGTTACAAGAAGTTGAGCGATTAATGAACTCTGGACAGCCTGACGAGCATTGACGCTTCTACGGGGCAGGCACGGGTGAGGTTCGTAACGTCAAGAAGGTAGCGACATTAGTGGGGCGTAGCACGTTGGCGTAGGGATATCCGCCACGGGCGAATATCAACATTTTGATTTACCGCGTACCATGATGCACATGGAAAAACGTGCACAAAATCGAGGAAAAATCGGCTCCATCCGCAAGGTACCGGAGAACATTGAGCGACCCGAGTACGTGTGGAAGGATGAGGTGCAGGAGGCCATCGGTGAGCCATATGTGCAGACCCCTGAGGTGATTGAAGCGATGCGGGAATCCTCCAAGATTGCTGCAAACGCGCTCAAGGTCGCCGGTGAGGCCGTGAAGCCTGGTGTCACTACCGATGAGCTTGACCGAATCGCCCACGAGTACATGTGCGACCATGGTGCATACCCGAGCTGCCTCGGTTACCGAGGCTTCAAGAAGTCGGTGTGCACCTCCGTCAACGAGATCGTCTGCCACGGCATTCCGGATTCTACCGTGCTGCAGGAAGGGGATATCTGCAATATCGACGTCACCGCCTACAAAAATGGTGTCCACGGTGATACCAACGCAACGTTCCTTGTCGGCGAAGTTTCCGAAGAGGTTAAGAACCTGGTTGAGCGGACGAAGGAAGCCATGATGCGTGGCATTAAGGTGGCGAAGCCAGGGCGAGAGGTCAACGTCATCGGGCGCGTTATCGAGACGTATGCCCACCGTTTTGGGTACTCCGTGGTTACCGACTTCACCGGCCATGGCGTTGGCCCCACCTTCCACAACGGACTCGTCGTTTTGCACTACGATTCCTCGGCCTACCGGGACATTCTGGAGCCTGGCATGACACTCACAATCGAGCCGATGCTGAACCTCGGTGGCCTGGACTACCGCATCTGGGACGACGGCTGGACAGTGCAGAACACCGACCTTAGCTATTCAGCCCAGTTCGAGCACACCCTTGTCATTACCGAGGATGGGAACGAGATTCTCACCATTCCGGACTAAAACACCCGGACTAAAGCTCCGAAAAAGAACCGTTCGACATGCCCCGACGCTGCACCAGAGCGTCGACAAGCTAAGAAAGGAACGCCGTGAGTGCCGTACTGATCTGCGGGACCACCTCCGACGCCGGGAAGTCCGTTCTCGTCGCCGGACTGTGCCGGGCGCTGGCGCGCCGGGGAGTATCCGTAGCGCCGTTTAAAGCCCAGAACATGTCGAATAACTCAGCTGTATGCCCTACCGGTGGGGAAATCGGCAGGGCTCAGGCGTTGCAGGCATTCGCCTGTGGACTGGAACCTGAGGTGCGTTTCAACCCGGTGCTTCTCAAACCCGGGTCCGATAGGAGATCTCAGGTTGTCGTGCTTGGCCGCGTCGAGGGCGATGTGGGTGCGAAGGATTATTTCACCCGGCGCACCCGGATGCGGGAAGTAGCGGCGGAGACGCTGCGTGAGTTGGAGCGAGAGTATGACATTGTCGTCTGCGAGGGAGCCGGCTCGCCAGCGGAAACGAACCTGCGCGCTACCGACGTAGCCAATTTCGGATTGGCAGAGGCCTGCGACCTGGACGTCTACGTTGTCGGTGACATCGACAGAGGTGGCGTGCTTGCTCACCTGTTTGGTACCTACCACATCGTCGATGAGGCGGATCGCGCGCGGATTAAGGGATTCATCATCAACAAGTTCCGTGGCGATCCGGACATCCTCCAGCCGGGCCTCGATGACTTGTATGCCCGCACCGGTGTGCCGACCATCGGTATTCTTCCGTTCATCGATGGTTTGTGGATCGATGCGGAAGATAGCCTTCAGTCCGCAGAAGGGCGTATCGTCGGCCTCGCCGCCGGCGTTGCCCCCGGGGAAAAGACAATTTCGGTTGCAGCAGTCCGCCTCCCGCGAGTGAGCAACGCAACGGATGTTGAGGCTCTGGCAGCCGAACCCGCGACCACGGTGACGTGGACGAGCGATCCCGGCCTTGTACGCTCGGCCGACCTCGTCGTTGTCCCCGGATCAAAGTCGACGGTGACGGACCTGGAGTGGATGCGTGGCAACGGTATCGCGGACGCGCTGTGCCAACGGACGGGGCCGATTCTCGCTATCTGTGGTGGTTACCAGATGCTAGGAAAATCGATTGAAGACGATGTCGAGTCGCACCGTGGCAAGACACGTGGCCTCGGGTTGTTTGACTTGGACATCGCCTTCCACCCTGAAAAGACACTCAAGCGGTGGCCTGATGGGACCTACGAGATTCACCATGGCAGGGTGGCACGCAATGGGGATCCAACCTGGCTCGATGGCGAAGGATCGTGTGTGCGCAATCTGTGGGGCACACACCGGCATGGTGTGATGGACGATGACGAGCGCCGAAAGGACTTCCTCAGCGAGGTGTTTTCCCTCCCGCGGTCACAGGCATCATCCGCGGGGGAGCGAATGAAGCAGGTCGATCTTCTCGCTGATGCGGTGGAGGAACACCTAGACATGGATGCCTTCATCTCTCGCTACAGCCGGAATTCCTAAGCGAAGCAGGACGAACCGGAACGGCCCTCGGATCGCAGTCGCATCCGGCTAGAGCTGGGTGGAGCCTAGTACAACCGAGTGCAACCGAGTTACAGCCGGGGGCGGTCAGGTTGAAACCGGGTACTGCTAGCTAGAGCCAGCTAGAGCTAGGTTCCTTCCACGGCACCTGCGGTGAGCGACATCCACCGTGCCTTCGATCTGCTGCCGGAGGGGGCGGCGGGTCGCTCGGCCAATCAGTCAGGCGGTCAGAGCCAGACGTGCCGACGCAGCTGAGCTGATTCCTGCTTCAGAAAAACCCGTGCTTACCCCGGCGCTGCTCGAGCCTAGGACGCGTTCTGTGTCTTGATCCAACGCTGTGGATCTCCAACACCGTGGTGCCACAGCACCCAGAGCGGCAGGCTCATGAGCGTGACGATGAGGAAGATAGTGCCGAAGATCACCGAAGGATTCAGCGTTGCCCCGAACACCTGGATGAGCGCGGCGAAAGACACCATCGTCGTGGTGCCCACAACACCCATCACCTGAAGCGCCGATGCGACAAAGCCGGTCTGCTGTGCAGAGGCGAGGCCGAGTGTGACGGAGTTCAAACGCGGGTAGATGAATCCCATGCCTGCGGATGCAATGCCCCAACCAAGGACGGTAACCAGCCAGTGCAAGTTGAAGGCTGCGGTGGCGAAGCACATGAGCACACCGATAACCATGACAATGAAGCCGACGCGGAAGACACTTGGAGTGGCAATCGTTTCACCACGGCGGGCCTGTGTTTCCGAGCCAACGAACCACAACAATCCGGAAGCAGTTAGCGCGAGTCCCGTCATTGTCGGACCCAAGCCATACATTTGAGACAACAGGAGCGGAATATAGATCTCGACTGTGAAGAACGTGTCCATCAAACCGCGGGTGACGATGAGACGGGGAATACCATGTTTAGCCCTAACCGTTCCCTCTGGAACGAGGGGGAGCAGGGAGAAGAACATGATCACAAGGCCAACAATCACCAGGAGGACGCACAGCAGGGGGGAAACCTGCGAGGAGGCGTTGAGGATCGACGTACCTGCCGCCAGGAAGAGAGCGGCGATGAGCATTTTTGAGCTCTTCCCCGAGCTTTCTCCTTTTTGCACCGGCATGGTGCTGGTGGCGCGGATGACCAAGACCTGCGCGATAACGAGGATAACGGTGATGAACACGAACACCGCGTGCCAGCTGAACCAAACAGTGAGAAGCCCAGCGAGACCAGGCCCCACGAGCGCCGGTAGCACGTACGCGCCGGCGAACGCAGAGAACACAGCGGGTCGTAAGCGCGGTGGGTAAACAACAGCGATGACGGCGTAAATGGCGACGATGAGCCCACCGACGCCGATTCCTTGGATTGCGCGGGAGATGAGGAACACCGCCATGTCAGGAGCGAAAATGGCCAGGATCAGGCCTGCGGTAAGAATTACCGCAGAACCGATAAGCGATGTCCGGGCACCTAGCTTGTCTGTGACAATCCCGCCTAGGACCATGCCTACGATGGATGTGGCGTACGTCGCAACAAACGTCAGGGAGTAAGCATTCACCGAGCCGAGATCAGCAACGATCCGCGGCATAATCGCCGTAACCGCGGTCTGGTCGAAGGAACTGGCGAGCATAGATACGAGGAGACCAATGGTGACTGCGGCATACGGAGGCCGGAAGATGCCTCCTCCGGAAGTTTTTCCACCCTTGCGGGAGACAGTGAGACCCCGCCCATTTCGCCTCCAGTCTCGACCTGTGGGTAGGCGAAGCAGTCGCTTGTGACCTCGGGCCATTCGCTTCTTACGCTCGGTGGGGCTGGCACCATCAAGGGTTGTGGCAGCCTTCCTTTCCATTGCTGAAGCAGAGCGAACTGTGGATTCGACCGGCAGCGGGCGAGAGCCAGAGTCGGAGGATGCCGAGGGCGCGTTTTCGCCAGGGGAGTTGCGGTGGCGGTCATCCGGCGTCACATTAGACTGTGCTTCTCGCGCCTTGTCTAAAGTGCCTTGCTCACGGGAATTGTCGTTCCGGTTTTCGCCTTGTGACATCTTCCTATCGTCTGCCGTCATCTTCGTCCTCCCATCGTCACGCTTGGCGTATAAACCCTTACTTTTCTAACTTACCGCCGGTTGATCCCAATCGGAGAGCATCGTGCCATGTGAGGTGATTGTCCGGTGTATCAGCCAGAGCAATCTGCGGAAAGTGCATTCCGGTTGAGGAATTACCTAAGCCCAGCGGATTCTACTACAAAGTGGTGGATCACAGCAGGCCGAATGATAAGCCTGGTGTGTGAGTAGTGACGCGGTGCTCCGCCTGGGCAAGGTGGAAATCAGGTGTAGGAACCCCAGCGATCAAACTACAAGGGCAGAAGCAGTGGCACCTGCTGGAAAAATGAATTTTTGTCTCACTCAGAGAAAGCGAACACCAACAAGAAAAAGCAATATGAAAGTGGCACAGCCGCACCCTTGTCCGCCCCGCGAAGGTGCGGAGGGGTGCGGCGTGTGCGAGATCGCAGCGAGTCCGGAATGGACTCCCGCAATGCCAAGAGAAGTCACTCGAAGAAGAGGCAGCAAGAAAAATCTGGTACTTCGGCTCGAACGCGATGCGTGAGAATTCAGGAGCAACCGCACATTCGCACCATCTCGCTACGTACCGCGAGCCCGTCTTGCAGGGCAGTCCTGCGAGTTCACATGGCAGCAGTTGTCTATCGTCATGCTTACGATCTCAGGATCTCACGTTCTCAGGATCGTTCGAGAGGGCGATTATTAGTCGAGACCGAGCAGAGCATTCTCAATGACTTCCGGGAGGGCGGGATGAATCCAGTATTGCTTGGTTGCCAGATCTCGGTACCCAATATCCCAAACCATCGCGGTAATCAGTTGCTGGATGAGGGTTGTGGCCTGGGGGCCGATAATATGCGCGCCGAGCAGCTTGCCAGTGGCGGAATCACCGATGAGCTTTACAATGCCGGTGGAATCTTCCATTGCCCAGCCGAAGGCGACATCGCCGTAGTTTTGAATTTTCACGGTTACGGAGCCCGATTTTTCGCGTGCTTCCTCCTCTGTAAGCCCAACGGTTGCGATTTGCGGGTGAGTAAAGATTCCTGCTGGGACATAATCGTGAGGAAGTGTGATGAGGTTATCTGGGTTCAGCACATTGTTTGCTACTGCACGGGCCTCGGCATTGGCGACGTGCTTGAGCTGGAACGTGTTGCAGGCATCTCCCAGCGCCCACACGCCCTCGCAGGAGGTGCGGCCAAACTCGTCGACGGTGATGAGGCCACGGTCATGGGCGATACCTGAGGCCTCGAGATTGAGGAGATCTCCGTTGGGAATTCGACCGGTCGCAGCCAGAAAGATATCCGCAGTAACACGTGAAGAATCATCCAGTACCGCTGTGACCTGACCGTTTTCCTCTGTCGTTAGAGAATCAATTTCGTGGCCGAGGTGTAAGTCCCAACGCGTTGCGGCGATCTCGTTGAACCGCTGGCGGATGTCCGCGTCGAGCGTCTTGAGCAACTCACCTGAGCGGTTAATGATGCTGACCTTCGTACCCAGTGCTGAAAAAACGTGCGCAAACTCGGCGGCGATAACACCGCCACCTTGAATAATCATGGATGAGGGGAGTTCCTCAAGCCGCATAATGTCTTTGTTTGTGTAGTAACGAACCCCAGAGTCCTTGACCACATCAAGGACATTGGTTCGAGCGCCCGTGGCCAGGATGATGGTGTCACCTGAAATTTCCCACTCTGTATCGCCTTGCCCCGTCGACAGAGTTTTCGGTCCGATGAACCGGGCGTGTTTGTCGAAAACCGTGATATTTGGAGTTTCGTCGCCACGTCGGTACTTCTCTCCACCCTCGGCTATCGGATCAATGCGTTTGCCAAAAATGCGATTCTGAAGCTCGTTCCAGTCGATACCCTCGTAAGAGGTACGAAGGCTGAGGGAGGACGAATCCGCCGCTTCGAAGGCGCGGTCGGCGGCATAGACAAACATTTTGGTGGGAATGCAGCCAACATTGAGGCAGGTGCCACCGAACCGATCTTCTTCGACGATGGCTATCGACATGTCATCGAAGCGCTCGTCTGGGATCATATTTCCGCTGCCGGTACCGACGATGATGAGGTCAAAGTGGGCTGAATGAGCCATGAGAAATCGTTGCTCTTTCTTTGCTCTAAAAGGTCATGAACAATTCGCAGGATATGTGACGGAACCTGCGTAGCGCGCCGGGAGACAACACGTGCCTGCGCCTCGCGCCCGGTCTGTCGCATAGCGCATGCCTCTAGTCTACGAGAAATCGGTGTTGTGGCTCGCAGAGTGAAATCAGCTAGCCAGGCCCGTGGGCGATGAACGTGCGCACATGCCTAGAAAGAACGCGTGGGAGGAAGCAGAAAAGAGAAGGTTCATTGGCTTTCCCGCAGGATTTCCCTCACCCGCATCCGTATACAACGTCCGAAAACGGCTGCCGTTCGCGGCAGCTGCGGATGGCAACCGTAAATTACGCCCGTAAACGTTAGCCGTAAAATGCACCCAAACTGCAGCTGGCATTCTCTGGAGCTTCGAAGCATCTACACTCCTATCTTCTAGTCATGCGTGGCGACCCCGGCATACGCGGGTCGGTGCGGTTGGGAGGCTCAGGTGGGAAGAAGAGCCACGGCCTGTAAGAAGCAGGCAGACTAATGACTAACCGGAGCGATAGTGGTTAACCACTCGGCGGTGACCTCGAAAGCTTGCTTGCGTGGAGTCGGGAGCGAGAGAAAGACATCGTGACGGGCGCTTTCAATCGCACGAAGGTCGACGGCTGATCCCAGTTTCGGAGACCAGGTAGCGACGTGTTCAACGTCGATGACGGCATCGGCTGTGTCAGTTGCAGCAGAATAGGGCTTATTTAGCCACGATTTTGTCGAGCTAAGCGCCAGGATAGGGACATCGCACTGAATCTTTCCCTCGTGAATGAGGTTTTGGTAGTGCATGACCGTGTTAAGGAAACCCCAGTACACAGGGTGGCCATGGACAGGCTTCATTTCCTCATTGAAATCCCACTCACCGTGGTAATTCTTGCTCAGGGACTCACCGTATGCAGAAAGATTGCCACCCTTGACCTCAGATTTAGGGTTAACGCGGGACATGATCCCGCCGAGAACTTTCGCCCCAGCCACCACAACGGGGTTGTACTGCATGTCCAGCCACGGACTGTTAAGAATGAGGCCGGCGATCGTTGTGGTCAGCGGGTTGCCATCTGCAGCAGTGTTGCGGAGGTGGTTGAGCCAAAGAGGCAGGATGAGGCCACCCGTTGAGTGTCCCATAGGGACAAGAACGTCGTGCTTGCTCGCTATAAGCGTTGCCGCTATGGAGAGTTCTTCAAAGTGGTAGGCCAGATCCGACACGTAATGCCAGGACTGTCCTGGGCGGTGAGAGCGTCCACACTTGCGCAGATCGAGGGCATAGAAGGCATAGCCTCGAGAGGTGAAGAACGTCGCCTCGTGTTTTTGAAAGAAATAATCAGACAGGCCATGGACGTAGAGGAGTGCTGGTCTCTCGTAGTAATCCTCTGGAGACAGGCCCTCAGGAAGATAGCGCACAAGAGTCGCGATGAGGTCTCCTTCGCCGTCAGGATCCGCGCTCAAGGGGATAGTCATTTGTGTAAACCCATCACCCAGCATGTCCTTTTCCCAGGAGGATTCTTGTGCGAAGGCAGTTACGAGTGCGTCTGGTACGTTCCGGCTATCACCTGTCATGCAAGCAAGCATATTATATGCGGTTTCTTCTGGGGCAGTGTGGTAGCGACATAACGGGAAATGGTGTTAGGGGGTGCCGGTAGCGGTGGGGCGGTGCATCGGTGGTGTCTGCGTGGTGGAGGTTTGTCTCATGGGATGAAAATTTCCTGCGTATGTGTTAAGTCATGGTCGCCGAGGGGCCTAAAAGTGAGGTACGCTACGTCGGTTGTATTCCCGTGAGTTCATTCACCTATTTACACCCAATTAGGGGCATGAACCTGGTGTTTTGGGTGAGTTAGCTCCACAGTGAGGCTCGAGAAGTGCAACTCGGGGGTAGGATTTGAAGCAACCGAAAGTGCATGCGCAAGCACCCCTCCGGTTGTGCCGAGGGGAAAGACCGAGCAAGCGATGCTACGTAGACATGGCATAGTGGATGTGTCGTAGGTTGTGGTCCAGCGCGGGTTTTCTCCGCGTGACTATCAGCCTGCTCGTTTTTCTGCATGCCACGTTCTCTACGAGGATCCTTGCTCCGCCGGCTGCGGGCAGCACGTAGCTTTGTCGCGTGCTTTTCGTTAGCGTGCGTTGACCGTAAACATAGTGCAGGAAGTGGTTCACAAGTTGTTAGGTAACAATCTCCCCAAGAAAGTTAGCGACGAGGTGGATGTAGTCCTCATCGGCGGAGGTATCATGAGCGCCACTTTGGGTGCCATGATCAAAGCCCTCGAGCCGGAGTGGACGCAGCTCGTCTTTGAGCGCCTGGATGCGCCCGCACAGGAATCCTCGTCCCCGTGGAATAACGCCGGCACCGGCCACTCCGCGCTGTGCGAGCTTAACTACACCCCCGAGGTAAACGGCCGCATCGACGTTAAGAAGGCCGTCAATATTAACGAGAAGTTCCAGCAGTCGCGCCAGTTCTGGTCTCACCAGGTTGAGACCGGTGTGCTGAAGGATCCGAGCGGATTCATCAACCCGGTTCCTCACGTTTCCTTCGGCCAGGGGCAGGAGCAGGTCAACTTCCTCCGTAAGCGGTACGAGACGCTTGTCAAGCACCCGCTCTTCCCGGGAATGCAGTTCTCTGATGACAAAGAAGTCTTCAGCGAGAAGCTGCCGCTCATGGCTAAGGGCAGGAACTTCAACCACGAGCCTGTAGCGATTAGCTGGACTAAGGCCGGCACCGATATCAACTACGGCAACCTAACCAAGCAGTTCCTCAATCACTCGGTGGAACAGGGCACAGAGATCCGGTACGGCCATGAGGTTTTCGATCTCCGTAAGGATGGCACGGGTTGGAAGGTGTACGTCAAGAACGTACACACCGGTGACCAGAAGTGCGTTCATGCCCACTTTGTGTTTGTCGGTGCCGGTGGCTACGCGCTACCGCTTCTTATGAAGTCCGGCATTCCGGAGATCCGCGGTTTTGGTGGTTTCCCTGTCGGTGGCCAGTGGCTGCGGTGCACGAACCCCGAGATTGTTGAGCAGCATGAAGCTAAGGTATACGGCAAGGCAAAGATCGGTGCGCCTCCGATGTCCGTTCCGCACCTCGACACCCGCGTCATCGACGGTGAGCGCAGTCTTCTCTTCGGGCCGTATGCAGGTTGGACACCGAAGTTCCTGAAGAAGGGATCTTGGTTGGATCTGCCTAAGTCCTTCCGCCCGACGAACCTCTTCTCCATGCTGTCTGTGGGCTTCCAGGAGATGCCTCTGACGAAGTACCTGATTGAGGAAGTTCTCAAAGATCAGGATGACCGAATTGAGGCACTGCGGGAGTACATGCCGACAGCTCAGGCTGAGGATTGGGAACTGGTCGAGGCCGGCCAGCGTGTGCAGGTCATCGCCCCGGTTGTCGGCCCGAGCTTCGGTAAGCTGCAGTTCGGTACGCAACTGATCTACCACTCAGATGGTACGATTGCTGGTGTTTTGGGTGCATCCCCGGGTGCGTCCATCACCCCGTCCATCATGATTGAACTGTTGGAGCACTGCTTCGGCGATCACATGATTGAGTGGGGTGACAAGATCAAGGAAATGATCCCGTCCTACGGCATCCGTTTGACAAACAATGTTGACCTGTTCAACGAGCAGTGGGAAAGGACACAGAAGACTCTCGAACTGGAGGACTAGTCCTAATGGCCAACACCCCCTATCCGTTTACTGCAGTTGTTGGTCAAGATCAGCTCAAGCTAGCGCTCATCTTGACCGCAATTAGCCCTCGGATTGGGGGTGTTGTTGTGCGTGGGGAGAAAGGCACTGCCAAGACGACGACGGCACGAGGATTTGCTGCACTCATGCCACAGGGCCAGTTAGTTAATCTGCCGCTTGGTGCCACGGAAGATCGGGTCGTGGGTTCCCTCGACTTGGAAAAAGTTCTCACAACTGGTCAGGCCGAGTTTCGTCCGGGCCTGCTCAGCGAGGCGAATGGGGGGATTCTTTACGTAGACGAAGTTAACCTCCTCAGTGATCACCTGGTTGACGTCCTGCTGGATGCTGCAGCCACCGGACGAGTCACCGTTGAAAGGGATTCCATTTCTCACACGGAAGAAGCACGGTTCGTGCTCGTCGGCACAATGAACCCGGAGGAAGGGGAGTTACGTCCCCAGCTTCTGGACAGGTTCGGACTCGCCGTGGATGTTGTCGCCTCCCACGATGTGGCCCAGCGTGTTGGCGTAATCCAGCGACGCATGGCGTTCGAAGCAGATCCGGAAGCATTTGTGGCGAAGTTTGCAGAACCCGAAGCTGCAGTGGAGCGCGCACTCGTGCGGGCACAGGAAATTGTCCAGAGCCTGACTTTGAGTGCTACGAACTTGAAGCGGATAGCGACGGTATGTGCGGGCTTTGACGTCGACGGGATGCGTGCTGATTTGGTCATCGCTCGCGCAGCTGCAGCACACGCAGCATGGCGGTTGGCTACAGCCAGCGATGCTGACGGCAGCGACAATCTCATTGCGGAAGTTACGGATACGGATATCCGAGCCGCCGCCGAACTTGCGCTTCCCCATAGGATGAGGCGAAATCCATTCGATAGCCCCGAACTAGACCAGGATCGCTTGGACGAGTTGATGAATGAGCCACTGCCAGAAGACGACCCGGAGCCAGATCCTGAGGAAGAGGATGGAGATCCGGGACGCTCCGATTCTGGCGAAGGCGACGGGGATGCGGCCGACGATAGTGAGTCCCACGGTAACGATGAAAATACGACTGAAAGTGATTCCGGCAATCGGGAGCAGCAGTCTCCGGCCACACCCGCGCCGGACCGAGAGACTTCTGCCACCGCAGAGCCGTCCTCTTCTACTGGAGGGGTAACGGATGCAGAGCCTGCCCGCCAGCCGAACGGTGCCGCGCCGGTGGCCAAGAAGGAGGATCGCGCCGTTCAAGGCGCTCCCTTTCGTTCCTAGACTGGTGTCCAAGACAGGAGTAGGAGAGGGCGGCCCCCTCGGCCGTCGTTCCCGCTCGTATTCTCGCCGTGGTGAGGCGGTTCGCCCCGCTTCCCCCGGGCGAGGACACGGCATTCACCTTCTCGGGACGCTTCTCGCAGCAGCCGAGCGCGGGGCCACAGTCGATAGTCGCGGGATCGAATTTGAGCCTCGGGATCTGCGCGGGGCGATCAGGCTCGGTACAGAGGCGAATCTCGTTGTGTTCGTGGTTGATGCGTCTGGCTCAGTGGCTGCAAAGGATCGACTGAAAGCGGTTACTGGCGCGTGCATTTCGATCCTTCAGGATGCGTATCGGCGAAGGGATCGTGTGGCCGTTATCAGCGTCCGGGGAAAGAAAGCGACAGTGCTTGTGCCTCCAACTCGGTCGGTAGATATTGCGGTGAGTCGTCTTTCTCAGGCCAGAGTAGGTGGGAAGACTCCGTTGGCTTCTGGCTTGGAAGAGACGTACAAGCTCATTGACCGTGAGGTATTTAAGTCGTCGGGCTTGCGCTCGATAGCTGTTGTTCTCACGGATGGCCGTGCAACTGACGGGCTCAAACGGGTTAACGAGGTAGCAGGTGCACTTGCCTCCCGCAAGGATGTGGGCTGTGTTGTCATTGACTGCGAGGCTGGTCGTGGTCGGGTGCGTCTGAATCTCGCAGCTGATGTTGCCCGTGCACTGGGGGCTCCCGTCTTGTCAATCTCGGATTTCAAGGAAGCTGGGGCAAAAAGCTTGTCCGTCTAGCTTTAATGTGACTAAAGTCACATTCGGGGGGGCGGGGAATTTCGGGGGTCCCCCCGGGGGAGTGAAACTATTCACAGCTTTCGTTTCGCCCGGGAAGAAAAAAATACTTTCGGCTAAAACGTAATACGTATTTGTTGTGTTCATAATGTTTTTAGGTACCGAAGTGTAGGAACAGGGTTAAGTTGTAGAACAAAAGAAATCGGAAAATGAGAAATTCATTAAAGCTTCTCACTGTCGCTCTTAAGGTTTCGAAACGGTTAAAACCGCAGTGAATGGACATATTTGTGACGCTCGGAGCTAGGTAAATCTGAGATAATCTGATAAAGTAACCAGCGAGGCTAAGGATTCGATCAGGATAGCCCGTGAAGTACCGGTGATTTTTGTCGGACCCATGTGCTGCGCGCGGATCATGAATTCGCGCTCGAAGTGGACAGAGTGCGTATCGGTTGTTCTAAGAATCTCTCAGCTGGGTAGCAAAGTTTTCCCACGATGGACGTGCACAGTGCGAGTTGACAATAAATGCACTTGTGTACTGAGCGTTCTTACCGAACCGAAGGTTGACGCTTTTACCGTGGTACAAAAGTAGGTGGATAAGGGTAAGGAAAGGGAGGTAGCGTGAGTTTCATAGTCCCCGTCATGCGATTTGGCGACGAACTTGATGAGGCCGTCGCTTTCTATTCTGAGGCGTTTGATGATGCAACCGTCGAGAAGCTGTATCACTACCCAGATAATCCCGAGACATGCGAGCTTCTCCGCTCGCACCCTGAGGTTACAGGTCGCACCCTCGGTGCGAAGATGATGTTTGGGAATTCGCAGGTTTTCTTTATCCATGCTCCGTTCTCAGTCGACGAGGACGAGTCCATCTCCCTTATTGCTAACTTCGCTGGAATCAACGACCCGGAGATCTGCGACCGCGCGCAAAAGGTGTGGGACGCTCTCTGCGAGGGTGGAGAAATTATAGTCGAGTTCGAATCTTTCCCCGGCGGGCGTTCCGCCGGAATCGTCCGCGATCGCTTCGGCGTGACATGGGAAATCATGAACACCATTCCCGACGGAAAGAAGCGCCAATTCCTCGTTCCGTCTGTAGCTTTCGGCGGGAAATATCAAAATCAAGCGTCGGATGCCGTTGATTTTTACTCACAGGTCTTCCCCGACCATATCGTTGATGAGACGTTCAATTACCCGGAGAGTGACGGACTCGTAACAGAAAAGCCCGTACTGTTTTGTGCCATGCAGGTAAGTGGCCAGTGTTTCGTTTTCCAGGATGCAGGTGTGCCGACCGAGCCATCGAGCCGTCGCTCCACTGTGTTTGCTATTTTCTGCGAAAATCAGGCGGAGATTGACGAGTTGTGGAAGGAGCTTGCAGCAAACGACACTCCGTTCGGTTTCCCCGGTGTGTGCACGGATAAGTTCGGTCTCAACTGGATGATTGTCCCCGAACATGCAGCTTCTCTAGCACAGGATGGACCTACCATCGACAAGCTCTGGCACATGGAGAAGATTGATACCACCCAGCTGTAGCCGAACATATTGCAGCCGGAGGTTACGCATGCGTAGCTGGTAATTCATCGGACGGACTACCATAGACGTATGCCTAAAGGACACGTTGATTCACACGCTCTACCTGATGACGGCCTAACCACAAGGCAGCGCCGTCTACTTCCCGTCACCGCAGTTTTCACCGGTGATGGGAAGGGGAAGTCTACCGCAGCGTTTGGTATGGCCATGCGCGCCTACAACCAGCATTTTTCCATTGGGATTTTTCAGTTTGTGAAGTCACCCAAATGGAAAGTGGGTGAGGAGGCCGTATTCACGACCCTCGCCGGCGTGGAGGGCGCGCCAACTGTTGAGTGGCACAAGATGGGGCAGGGGTGGAGCTGGATCAAGAAGCGGGCGGACGGGGAGGATCCTGCACAGGCCGCAGCTCAAGGGTGGGAGGAAGTTAAGCGCCGTTTGCAGGCCGAACAACATGATTTCTATCTATTGGATGAGTTCACCTACCCGATTGAGTGGGGGTGGATCGACATTGATGATGTCTGCGAAACGCTGCGCAACCGCCCCGGCACACAGCATGTGGTGATGACCGGCAGGCGTGCTCATCCGGAGCTCATCGAGGTTGCAGACTTGGTGACAGAGATGCGCAAAATCAAGCACCCGATGGACGAGGGGCGTAAAGGACAGAAAGGCATAGAGTGGTAGCCCCTACCACTGCTCCCGCTGCCGCCGGTGTTGTTATAGCAGGTTCTGGTAGCGGGACGGGGAAGACGACCGTTGCCACGGGCCTGATGGCTGCTCTGTCTCGCAGCTACCGCGTTGCACCTTTTAAAGTCGGTCCAGATTTCATCGACCCCTCTTACCATGCACTGGCAACGGGTCGTCCGGGGCGAAACCTCGATTCTTTCATGTGTGGGAAGGATCTCATCGGCCCCTTGTATGCCCACGGTTGTCAGGGAGCTGACGTCGCTGTCGTCGAGGGGGTCATGGGGCTTTTCGACGGTCGAATCACCTCCGATGCCGATGGTGCCCGGTGGGCACCAGGATCGACGGCGGAGATCGCAGGGCTTCTTGGTTTACCTGTCATCGTCGTCCTCAACGCTCGTGGGATCAGTGCAACTGCGGGTGCTCTCGTCCATGGTCTGGCCTCATACAACTCCGATGTAAACGTGGCTGGCGTGATTCTTAACCAGGTAGGCAGTCCGCGCCACGCCGAAGCATGCACACGTGCGATCGAAGGTTGTGGGATCCCCGTCGTCGGCGCAATTCCGCGGGTCGCAGATGTCGAGGTGCCTTCGCGCCACCTCGGACTGGTGACAGCAGCAGAGCAGGGTGATAGCGCGCTCGCCGCAGTAGAGCACATGGCTGATCTCGTCGCGCAGCACGTCGATACAGAGGACATTCTTCGTCTGGCTTCCACCACCTACGTCGGTCCAGCATGGAACCCGCAGGGTGCAGTGGAGGGAACACCAGTGGTTGTTGAGTCGGCGAAGCGGTCTGAACCTGCCGGGTGCTCGTCCTCGTCCTCCCATCATGGCAGAAGTCCACGCATCGCCCTCGCTGGTGGGCCCGCTTTCACCTTTGTTTACGCGGAACTACCTGAGATATTACAGGCCTGTGGGGCTGACGTTATCGGGTTTGATCCGCTTACTGATTCGCTTCCTACGTGCGATGGCCTCATCATCCCTGGAGGTTTCCCGGAGGAGCATCTGGAACCACTGACGCGCAATCAGACGCTGTTGCATGAGATTCGGGATGCTGCCGCCAATGGGATGCCCATTTATGCTGAGTGTGCCGGGCTCCTCGTGCTGTGCGGGAACCTCGATGGTGCGCCGATGGCCGGAGTCGTGCCACGGGATGCATCTATGTCCGGTCACCTCACGCTGGGGTACCGGGAGGCTACGGCACGTGCAGACAGCGTCCTGTTCCGTGCAGGGGACACAGTCCGCGGGCACGAGTTCCATCACACCACCCTCGCCCCACCAGAACCGAAACCTGTTCAGGCGGAGGCGAACTCTCCCCAGTCAGAAATGAACGCTCCCCAGGCAGAGACACAGCCAGCCCAAGAATTGGTGAGTTCTCAGATTGCCACAGGCTTGGGCATGTCGGTGAATTCTGACGAATGCCACCACTCGGTGACAGCACAGCAGACCCATGGTGGACCTGCATCTATGCACGCCCCCGAACTCGGCGAGGATGCTGTGGGAGCGAGCGCCGTCGGCCGTGTAGAGACAACCACGGGTGTGGAGCCAGAGCCTGACTCGGCGTGGCGCTGGCTGGGGTGGAAAGGAAAAGAGTGCGCCGAGGGATTTGTCACATCCAACGTGCACGCAAGCTACCTGCATATGCACCCGGCCGCTATTGCTACCAACATTGCTACCTTCGTTGCGGCGTGCAGCCGTTTCGGACACAGAAATGAAAGCTAATATACTTGACTTCTATGAATGAACGCGAGCAGCAGCAAGCTGGCAGTCCCGTTTCCGTACCCCGTGGAGAATACCGCCGCGAATTTCGTCCGGAAAAGGGAACAGTCACACTTATCGGTGGGGGACCTGGTGCGGCTGACCTCATCACCCTCCGCGGCCTGCGGGCACTAGAAACAGCCGATGTCATCCTGACAGATCATCTGGGCCCGTCCAGCTGCCTTGATGAACTCATCGATACTTCGGCAAAAAAGATCGTCGATGTGTCTAAGCTTCCCTACGGAAGAAAGGTGGCACAGGCGGAAACAAACCGCCTCCTTATTGAGTACGCTCGCGAGGGGTACGTTGTCGCCAGGCTCAAAGGCGGCGACTCCTTTGTCTTTGGCCGCGGCTTCGAAGAAGTACAGGCGCTGACGGAGGCCGGTATTAGCGTCCACGTCGTCCCGGGAGTCACATCTGCGATCTCTGTTCCAGCTGCGGCGGGAGTTCCTATCACCCAGCGTGGGATCGTTCACAGCTTCACTGTCGTATCGGGGCACGTGCCGCCGGAACACCCATCGTCTCTCAATGACTGGGCCGCTCTTGCACACACGGGTGGTACCCTAGCCGTCATTATGGGTGTCAAGAACGCCTCCGCTATCGCCCACAGCCTCATTGAAAACGGCAGGCCGAGTGATACACCGGTCGCTGTAATTGAAGAGGGAACGACGAACAAGCAGCGCTCGTTCCGCGGTCGCCTTGATGAGCTAGGAAAGATTATCGAGGATAATGATGTCCGACCGCCTGCCGTTTACGTGATTGGAGAAGTCGCCGCTTTATGAGTAACAAGCCCCAAACGTCCTACCCGGTAACCGGCTCAGCCTACGGGTGGCCACTGATCGTCCTGTGTGCCCTGCAGCTCATGGTTGTGCTGGACGGCACAGTAGTCAACCTCGCACTTGCCCGTATACAACAGGACTTGGGGCTTACCGACGAGCTCCGCAGCTGGGTGGTCACCGCGTATGCGCTTGCGTACGGTGGCTTGTTGCTGCTAGGCGGTCGCATTGGCGACGTTTTCGGGCGGAAGCGAGTATTCCTCATCGGCGTGGGCCTCTTCACCGTGGCATCCCTCGCCTGTGGCTTGACAAACAGCGCCATCTTGCTGCTCGTCGCTCGTGTTGTCCAGGGACTCGGAGCTGCCATTGCTTCCCCTACTGCCATGGCACTCCTCGTCGTCACCTTCGCACCCGGAAAACCCCGCAATCAAGCCTTCTCCGTTTTTGCGATGATGACGGGATTAGGATCCGTTCTCGGGCTCGTTATCGGTGGCGCACTGACACAGGCGTCATGGCGCTGGATCTTCCTCATCAACGTGCCAATCGGACTGCTCATTGTGGTGGCCGGAATGAAATACCTCCGGCATCCGGGTGATCGTGCAACGATCACGCTTGATGTCCGTGGCGCGATTTTGGCAACGGCGGCATCTACGCTTCTCGTATTCGGGTTGTCCGCCGGAGGCGGTGGCGCTTCGCCACTTATTGTTGCTTCGCTTATGCTGGGCGCCGTGCTGCTGGTCTTGTTCTTCCTTTCCCAGCGCAAGGCCTCCCATCCTGTTCTCCCGCTGAGCATGTTCGCCAACCGCTCGCGCGCAGCAGTTTTTGTTTGCTTGCTCCTCGTCGGTGCCCTCATGATGGCGATGACAGTCCAAGTCGCGCTTTTCGTCCAGGAGGTCCTCCAGTACACACCGCTTCAGGCGGGTCTTGCATTTATCCCCTTTGCCTTCGCGTTGGGTGCTGGCTCTGGCGTTGCCGGAAAACTTGCGGAAACCGTCGCGCCCCGTTTCATCGCAGCAGGTGGCGGTGTCATCCTCGTTGGTGGTTTCATCTACGGCTCCACCCTGGACATGACTGCCAGTTACTGGCCGGATCTTCTTGTCCCAATCCTCATCATCGGTGCTGGAATCGGTATCATCCTCATCCCACTTACGCTTTCTGTCGTCGCCGGAGTGAAGCCGGACGAGGTTGGTCCCCTCACAGCAACATCGCTGGTGAGTCAGACACTTGGCGGGCCTCTAGGCCTCGCCGGGGTGACTGCGTTTGCCGAGAGAGTCGTACGCAGTGGACTCGGCGATGCAGCATTTGAAACGCTGAATCGCAGCGCCCTGACAGAGGTACAGCGAGCAGCTCTGGGGCAGGGGTACACGGATTCTCTTCTCATCTGCGCGGCGCTCGCAGCCTGCGTAGTTGTCATCTGCTTGGTTCTCGTTCGTTTTACGCCGGAAGATATCCGTGAGGGCAAGAAGGCAGAAGAGTTAGCTAACCAGGGCTAGTCGGTGGAAACCTCGCGGCGTAGGGGTAAGGTCTATACCCATGATTACTCGTTTGTCCACTCTCTTTCTCCGCACTCTGCGTGAGGATCCCGCAGACGCGGAAGTACCGTCCCACAAGCTTCTCGTTCGCGCAGGCTACATTCGGCGTGTAGCCCCCGGCGTGTACACCTGGCTGCCGCTCGGCCTCCGCGTGTTGCGCAAGATTGAGAACATCGTCCGCGAGGAAATGAATGCGATCGGGGGCCAGGAACTGCGGTTCCCGGCGCTCCTTCCTCGCGAGCCCTACGAGCTCACCCAGCGCTGGACGGAGTACGGCAACTCGCTGTTCCGCCTCAAGGATCGCAAGGGCAATGACATGCTCCTCGGTCCGACCCATGAGGAAATGTTCACCCAGGTGGTGAAGGACATGTACTCTTCCTACAAGGATTTCCCCGTACTCCTATACCAGATCCAGACGAAATACAGGGACGAGGAGCGCCCTCGCGCGGGTATTCTCCGTGGTCGCGAATTCGTGATGAAGGATTCTTACTCCTTCAATATGGACGACGAGGGACTGGACGAGTCCTACCAGAATCATCGCCAGGCGTACCAGAACATCTTTAACCGCCTCGGTCTTGACTACGTCATCTGCAAGGCTACTTCTGGGGCCATGGGCGGATCCGCCTCGGAGGAATTCCTTGCAGTCAGTGAAAACGGTGAGGACACGTTTGTCCAGTCGAGCGACAAGACCTATGCGGCCAACGTAGAAGCCGTCGTGACCCCAGCTGCTGAACCTCGCCCGATTGAGGGACAGCCCGAGGCAGAACTACACGGAACCCCACAGGCCGAGACAATCGAGGCGCTGGTCGAGTGGGCAAATAGCAAGGGTATCACCATCGAGGGCACGGACATCACCGCAGCGGATACGCTCAAGTGCATCGTTGTTAAGGTAGCCAAGCCCGGTGCGGATCCTGAACTGACCGCCATTCTCGTCCCTGGCGACCGCGAGGTAGACATGGGTCGCCTCGAGGCATCTCTCGAACCTTCCACCGTGGAGCTCGCAAGTGACGAGGACTTCAAGGAGACCTCCTTCCTCGTGAAGGGTTATGTTGGCCCACGTTCATTCAATAAGCAGGGTCTTACCGTGCTTGCTGATCCCCGTGTCGCGGAGGGAACGTCCTGGATCATTGGTGCCGATGAACACGAGCACCACATGGTCGGTGCTGTGGCTGGCCGTGACTTCACCGTAGACGGTTCGATTGAGGCTGCTGAGGTTCGTGAGGGTGACCCGGCACCGAACGGTACAGGTACTTTGACGCTCCAGCGTGGTATTGAAATTGGTCACATTTTCCAGCTTGGCCGCAAATACACCACGGCGATGGATGTGCAAATTCTGGATGAAAATGGCAAGCGCAGCGTACCGACGATGGGCTCTTACGGCATCGGTGTGTCCCGCGCAATGGCCGTCATCGTCGAGCAGAGCTACGACGATAAGGGTCTTGTGTGGCCCGCATGTGTTGCTCCGTATCATGTTCACGTTGTCGTGGCCAACAAGGATAAGGAAGCACAGGACGCAGCAGAGAAACTTGTCGCTGATCTCGATGCTGCAGGCATTGAAGTGCTGTTCGATGATCGCCCGAAGGTAAGCCCCGGCGTGAAGTTCAAGGACGCGGAACTCCTCGGCATTCCCTACACTGTGGTTCTCGGCCGTGCGTTTAAGGATGGGGAGATTGAGTTCCGTGTTCGTGCCGGCGAGACCTCCACTATCCCCGTTGACGGTGCCCTCGAGCACATTGTCACGACTGTGCGCGAGGCGTTAGCGCACTAGCGTCCTAATCGGCAATATCAATATGCAGTGTGGCTTCGTTTTAGCCACCTTGGCCGGATGCCTGCTGTGAGCCGGTTAACGCACGAGCCTCAGAGCAGGCATGTGCTTCTGATTGGCGGCACGTGCTTCTTGAATGGTGGCACGTGCCAATCAATTGGTGGCCTGCACCTCAGAGAAGCCGAAGGGCGATTTTTGCGCGCAAACCCGGGCATCACGCTCTAACCTAGCTGGCACATGTTATGTCCCAGTAGTTGTTGGACACGGAGTCTCGAGACTTTTTGGACCTAGCTGGCACATAACAAATTAGCGCCTCAATGGCACGCATTATGGGCCACGCTCGTAGGGCATAGGGAGAAGCCACTGCAAGCAAAGAAAAGCCCTAACCCTCTGATCAAATCCTCGTCGGAACGATACGGAGAGTTGGGGCTTCCTCATACAAAACCGGAAAATTATGGCACAACCCGGAAATTATGGCATAAACCGGAAAAACAGAGCACGTCGTGCGTTGCCGTTAACGGGCTTAATCGTTGGAACGAGCGCTAGCGCACAAGGTGGCAGCGCCTTTCGCGTCAGATGAGGGAACTTCTGTCCCCGCGCTGACCTCTTTCCTCACTCCTTAAGGCCGACTGTCGATGCAAGTAACAGGAGCAGCTGGGGAGGTAGTAGGGGTCAGAGTGTCCACTGAGCGGGGATTAATCGAGCAGGGATTAATCGTGGGTGGCCTCTGGCGAATCGGTTGCAGGTGCATCCTCGGTGGCCATTGGGCTTTCGGGTTCATTTGTGTTGATCTGGGAGATATCTGCTCCGTCCTCATCATCAGCAGGGCGGTACGTGGACAGGTGCGCGATGATCGGATCGAAGTGGGCGTTCACGGCGGCGACACAGGCCTCCTCGTCGCGCGCCTCGAGAGCGTCGACCATCGCTTTGTGAAGCTCCGCGTTAGCAAACTTTTGCTTACGGATGGTGGACTCGAAGGGAACGCGGATGTAGGCGTCGAAAAGCGCAGCGATGAGTGGAGCATACAGTGCGTTGCCCAAGTCCTTGAACAAAGTGACGTGGAATTCCCTGTCCGTGTCCGTGGTGACATAGCCAGCTCGCTGCTCTGCCTCCATACGAGCGATGATGATTCGAAGCTCATCAATATTTTGCTCTTCCGCGTGGCACGCAAGACGCATGAGACTCGTTTCCAAGACTGAGCGAAGCTTCACCACATCCTTGAGCACGGAATAACCGTTCTTTGCATCTCGTTGGGATGCGAAGATGAGCTGGGTCGTCAGGGCCTCTAGAGTGATGTCGTTGACGAAGGTACCGGCACCGCGCTTGATGGTGACGAATCCCAGTGCTTCCATAACCTTGAGGGCTTCGCGTACAGCAGACCGGGAGGCGCCGGTAAGTTCCATGAGTTTTGACTCGGGTGGAATAGGCTTGCCAGTTTTCAGACCTTCGCGCACGATGTAATCGGTAATCGTTGTCCGCACCTGCTGAGTGCGGGAAGGCGTGCTCGTGCGGCGGTTAGCCGCAGACCAATCGGGTGTCGTTGTCATCAGGGAACTCTCCTTGTAGTGGGAGGGCGGGTTTCGAATACGTACACCATGCTTTCGTCAGAGGTCAACAAAGGCACATACGCTATGCCGGAAACGGCAGTAGGAAGTGCCTACGAACCCGTGCCCATACATGATTCAAATATAGGACAGGAAACCCCTATTAGCCAACGAAGCGCTTTCAGCTAGCGGGAGTTTTGCGCCAGCGGGGTACCGTTGGTTTGGATTACCGGGATGCCGTTGGTCTGTGCCAACAGGGTGCCGCTGGTTTGAGACGCCGGAGGCCGTTGGTTTGGATCACCGGAATGTCTTTAGTTACCGGGTGTCGTTGGCTGTGGGTTGTTCTAGCTCACCGGCGTGGCCTAGGGGTGGGTTTCAACCAGCCCCGCGTCCTCCACACTGAGCCCAGCAGCTTGAACCAGAGGAAGACTCCGGAGAGCGGCCTGGCCGGCAGCGCGTACACAGAACTCTCGCCACGCAGGGTCTTCCGCTCGCGCAGCTAGTTCACGCCACATGCGGGTGGACTGGACTCCGTCCAAGACAGCGTATTGCAGTGCGCTCGTGGGATCGGTCGGTGTAACTGTCGGGGTGGCATATCCAGGAGCAGATGCAGTAGAAGCCTGCGGGACGAGAGTCTGCAAGGCGTGCTCAACTAAACCGTGTTCCTTTGATGCCGCCACCATGAGGTTCCCAATTGTAGGATCTGCGTAAGCAGCTGCCGTGGTTAGGCCGTACTGGGATGCCTCCTGCCAACCAAGTGATTCCTCAACAGCTTGCTTATCGGCCTGGCTGAGATTTGCAGAGAAGTCCGCATCACAGCCACGTGCTGTAGGAAGCTGGTTGAGGATATGGGTGACAAGGTCGTTTTCTCCCTCGGCTGTGAGGTCAAGGCTAGGGATCTGGGGAGCAGCCAGGCTGGCTGCGACGTACTGGTCGGCGATGAGTGGCTGACTAGTCTTGTCGGCCTCAGATAGCGAGGCGATCATCGCATCCAGTACAGTCTCTAACGTAGCTGCGCGTTTTCCTGCGACGCGGGGCCCCGAAGAGGATGCCGCACAAGACTCAGGATCGATGGTGTACTCGCTTGAGGCAGCGTCCCCGTCCTTGTCACCGGGGGTGAGAGTTTTTAGTGTGCGTTGGGACTGAGCGTCGATCTGCCCTGAAACAGGATCGATGGAGTAAACACAACTAGGGGGAAGCGAACCGTCCTTCGTCATCCCGCACAGCCGTTCAGCTTCAGCGTGCAACGTCGCAGCTTGGTCTCTCCACACCTGAGCTTGCGCGTCCGATAGCTCCTCTGAACCAGCGATCGCCACTGCATTGTGCTCGAGTCCAACGAGTGTGCGATCGGGCTGCGGGCCCTGGAATGCACTGCAGCCCCCCGTCGCGCCAGCAAGCACGACAGACGCTGTTAAAAGCGACGTTAACTTCCGCGCCCGTTGGAAGAAACGCGGATGAAAAGTCCCCCGCAGTAGAGGATTCTGTGGTGTAGTCGAGTGTTCAGCCGGAGTTGTAAGCACGATGAAAAAGTGTAACCGTTCCGCGTTTTATGCGGTAACCGGTACCATTTAGAACATGGCACTTCCATCAGAAAAGACTTTGCTCGATATTGCAACCGAAACCGGTCGCCCTTGGGGTCTGTTTCCCCTTCGCGTAAAAACAGTTGAAGCAGGCCCACATTCCACCGTTACGGTCATCGTCGATTCCGAGTCGGATCCAGATATTGATGCTGTAGGAGAATTCTCAACGGCCCTGTCACAGGTTTTTGATGAGAAGGAGGCCTCCAAAGAGTTGTCCTTCGGGGCTGGTTACAACCTTGAGGTTTCCACTCCAGGTATCGATGAGCCACTGACCCGGCCGTACCAGTGGGCGCGCAACCGTGGTCGCGCTGTTACAGTTACCCTCAAAGGGCAGGAGCCTGCAACCTACCGCATCGGTGCCCTGAGCCCGGAAGAAGACCGAGTAGTCCTCATTTACTCCGGGGGCACGAAGGGAAACAAGAAAGCCAAGAAGACAATCGTCGCGTTACACGATGTTAAGCGAGCCGTGGTAGAAATTGAGTTTAACGGCGCGCCAAAAAATGAGGCCGCTCTTTCGCAAGAACCATTTGAGGAGTAATACGTGGGAAAAACCAGCCACTGTGTCAGCAGTTGCTGCCCTAGCTGCCCCCGTTTCGACAGTCGATTTTCAATCGGCTGCTGGTACGGGGAAAGTCCTACTGCGATAATGTGTACACGAGCTATCCATTCACGCCATCAACTACACAAGAGGTAAAACAAGTGAATATTGACATGTCCGCGCTCCGCGTACTGGAGAAAGAGAAGGGAATCTCCGTCGAAGACCTTCTCACCACCATCGCCCAGGGGTTGCACAGTGCGTATCTGCAGGCACACCACCTTGAGGACGAGTCCAGCGCGCGCGTCGAGATCGACCCTGACTCGGGAGCAGTCACTGTGTTCGCCATTGAACGTGATGAGGACGGGGAGATTATTTCTGAACAAGATGAAACTCCCGAAGACTTTGGCCGACTTGGCGCGAGTGTGGTTCGAGATGCTGTCTACCGGCGTCTGCGTGAGGTGAAAACCGACCGAGACTTTGACGAATATGCGGGGCTCGAAGGCAAGTGCGTGTCAGGTGTCGTTCAGGCTGATGCCCGCGCGAATGAGCGGGGGATTGCTGTGGTTCGGCTCGGAACGGAGCTTCAGGGGCAGGACGGTATTCTGCTGCCCGGTGAGCAAATTCCCGGAGAAAACCTGAAGCACGGTGACCGTGTGAAGTGCTACATCGTTGGCGTAGGCAAGGGGCGGGGTTCCCTGCAAATTTCCCTTTCTCGCACGCACCCGGAACTGGTTCGTCGGCTCTTCGAACTCGAAGTTCCTGAGGTGGAGTCCGGCGACGTGGAAATCGTGGGCATTGCTCGCGAGGCGGGGCACCGGTCTAAGATTGCCGTCCACGCCACCACGAAGGGCGTCAACGCGAAGGGTGCCTGCATTGGTCCGAAGGGACAGCGCGTGAACAATGTCATGCGAGAGCTCCGCGGTGAGAAGATCGACATCATCGATTACGACGAGAATCCCGCCACCTACGTTGGCAATGCGCTCGCTCCCTCTAAAGTCGTTGGAGTGGAGGTTCTCGATGAGGAGAACCAGATTGCTCGCGTCACCGTGCCGGATTATCAGCTGTCCCTGGCAATCGGCAAAGAGGGGCAGAACGCCCGTCTTGCTGCACGACTGACCGGCTGGAAGATCGACATTCGTTCCGACGAGTCCTAATCCGACGCACCATCTTCCGGACGAGCAGCATCCACCTCGGTGGGATATCAGCAAGCGGCACGTCCACGGCAAGATGCAATGCCTCCAGTGGGGCGGATTCTCCTGATCGCCTGCACGATCGGTCCGAACGCGCAGGGGACTGGGTAGCAGAACATCTGAAAGGACGCCACCTGCGCCGTTATTTTCACAAAATCGGCGCAGGTGGCGTAACATGTCTAAAGGCTCGTTGTTCACACCAGTGACCACGAGTTCTTTTGTGGAAGTAATGCCAGTGGCTAAGAGTGTTCGGAGGTGTTGTGTCGCAGGTGGGAACTGAGAAAGCACGGAAAACAACAAGTGCTGACTGTCCAGTGACCTCTCCACGCAACCGATTCCGAACCTGCATCGCCACTCGTCGGGTTCAACCTGACACCTCACTACTTCGTGTTGTTGCGGATACGGATGCATCTAATCGCGTGATTCCGGACCCGCAGCGAAGGCTTCCAGGGCGAGGCGCATGGCTGACCCCGACAGTGGAGGCCTATGAGATAGCAGAAAAGCGTCAGGCGTTTCGCCGGGCGTTAAGGATGAAGAGGAATCCAGATTCCTCACCGGTGCGTGAGTACATCTCGCGCGCGCAAGCCGCACCTGCGGGGATAAACAACCGAGAATCCTCCGCAGACCGCGGTATGACTACGACAAGGAAAGACCCTAGTAACTGATGAGCACACGATGAAGCATCAGCGATGAAAGTCCAGACCATGTCACGGTAGTCGCACGACTTGGCTTTTCGGGCCACCTCTCACACGGTGGTGCCAATTCTGTGGGCTACTCGTGACCTAACCAGATATACAAGGAGTACAGTGCCCGGAAAGCTACGTGTCCACGAGCTCGCGAAAGAGCTCGGGGTAACAAGCAAGGAATTGCTCGCCACGCTGAAGGAGCAAGGCGAGTTTGTAAAGACGGCATCGTCAACAATCCAGCCACCGGTAATTCGCAAGATGCGCGAGTTTTACGCATCGCATGGCGAAGCTGAAGAGCCGAAGAAGCCCACAAAGGCCACAAAACCGGCTGATGCCGCAAAGAAGACAACTGCCACAAGGCCGTCTACGGCCAAGCCATCGGCGGCGAAGCCTGCCCCGAAGCCGGGTGCAAAGCCGTCTCCGGCTAAGGCGCACCCCTCACCGGCACGTGTCGCCGAGGAAACGGCGGCAGCGCCGAAGCCGAAGAATTCTTCCAGCAAGACTGCTTCTGCAGCAAAGCCTGGCCCGAAGCCGGGAGAAAAGGCTCCGAGCCCAGCCAAGGCTGCGAAGGCGGCACACGGGGAGAAAAAGACCAAGCCTGCACCAAAGCCAGGTGCACCGAAGCCCACCCCTGCAACCGCAGCACACAAGTCTGCGGAAGCACACGCAGGTAATGACAAGTCAACGCCGAAGCCCGGCCCGAAGCCGGGTATGCCACCGCGCCCGCGTGGCGGGGCACCGCGTGTTGCAAACAACCCATTTTCCACGAGCAGCTCATCCAGTCGCCCGCCGCGTCCCGGTGGAAACCGCGGAGGGCGGCCCGGATCTGGCAGTGGTCAGTCTGGTCGTGGCGGGAGCCCCCGCCCCGGTGGAAACCGAGGCGGTCACAGGAGTGCAGCACCCGGCAGGTCAACCGGCGCAAGCCACGGATCGAAGCGTCCGTCGCCGGCACAGATGCCGACACACCCGAGTCCGGGCCAGATGCCGAGCCATTCCGCCACATCCAAGGAAAGCCGTGGAGGCCGTGGCGGTCGCGGCCGTGGCGGACACAACAACGGCGGTTTCGGCGCACCACGTGGTGGTCGCGGCGGACGTCGCGGCGGTACCGCAGGTGCATTCGGACGTCCGGGTGGCGCACCCCGCAAGGGACGCAAGTCGAAGCGTCAGAAGCGCCAAGAATACGAGGCAATGAAGGCACCGAAGGTCGTTGGCGGCGTCAAGCTACCTGACGGCAAGGGCCAGACCATCCGCCTCGCACGCGGTGCATCGCTTGCAGATTTCGCAGACAAGATCAACACCGAGGCCTCGCAGCTTGTTCAGGCTCTGTTCAACCTCGGCGAAATGGTAACCGCAACGGCATCCGTTTCGGACGAGACGCTGCAGCTGCTTGGCGAGGAAATGAACTTCAAGGTTGAGGTTGTGTCCCCCGAGGATGAGGATCGCGAACTCCTGGAGAGCTTCGACCTTCAGTTCGGTGAGGACGAGGGCGACGAGGATGACCTCGAGCGCCGCCCGGCCGTCGTGTCCGTCATGGGCCACGTCGATCACGGTAAAACCCGCCTGCTGGATACGATCCGCCACTCCAACGTGGGCTCCGGCGAGGCCGGTGGCATTACGCAGGGTATCGGCGCGTACCAGGTTGAGGTTGAGGTGGAAGACAAGCCTCGCAAGATCACCTTCCTGGACACCCCAGGCCACGAGGCGTTCACCGCTATGCGTGCACGTGGCGCGAAGTCCACGGATATCGCCGTTCTGGTTGTCGCCGCTGATGACGGCGTTATGCCCCAGACGGTGGAAGCGATTAACCACGCCAAGGCTGCGGACATCCCGATTGTGGTGGCCGTGAACAAGATCGATAAGGAAGGCGCATCCCCGGAGAAGATCCGTGGACAGCTCACCGAATACGGCCTCGTTCCGGAGGAATACGGCGGAGACACGCAGTTTGTCGATATTTCCGCTAAGCAGAACATCAACATCGATGCCTTGCTGGAAGCGATCGTGTTGACCGCAGATCTGCAGCTCGAACTGTTCGCCAACCCGGAGATGGACGCACAGGGTGTTGCCATTGAGGCTCACCTCGACCGTGGTCGTGGCCCTGTTGCCACAATTCTCGTTCAGCGCGGTACCCTCCGTGTGGGCGATTCCATCGTCGTCGGCGATGCACACGGACGCGTCCGTCGCATGCTCGATGAGTACGGCAACGACGTGGAGGAAGCCCTCCCGTCCCGCCCCGTACAGGTCCAGGGCCTCGACAGTGTTCCTGGTGCCGGTGATTCTCTGCTCGTGGTCGAAGATGACCGCGTTGCTCGCCAGATCGCCAACCAGCGCAACGCGCGCAAGCGCAACGCCCTGCAGGCGAAGCGGAAGAAGCGCATCTCGCTCGAGGATCTGGATGCCGTGTTGAAGGAGACACAGCAGCTCAACCTCATCCTCAAGGGCGACAACGCAGGTTCCGTGGAAGCCCTCGAGGATTCGCTCCTCAACATCGAGGTGGACGACGAGGTCGAGCTCAACATCATCGACCGTGGTGTCGGTGCTGTCACCGAGACCAACGTCACCCTGGCCGCTGCGTCTGATGCCATCATCATTGGCTTCAACGTCCGCGCAGAGGGTAAGGCGACGGAGCTCGCACACCAAGAAGGTGTGGATATCCGCTACTACACGGTTATCTACGATGCCATCAACGAGGTGGAGTCCGCTCTCAAGGGCATGCTCAAGCCGATCTATGAGGAGAAGGAAATCGGTACTGCCGAGATCCGCCAGCTCTTCAAGGCATCGGCTGTCGGCCTCATCGCAGGCTGCATGGTGGAAACCGGCAAGGTGCGCAGGAATGCGACCGCCCGCCTCACCCGCGACGGCAACGTCATCGCGGAGAAGGCGACCATCGACTCCCTGCGGCGTGGCAAGGACGATGCGACCGAGGTCGCAGCCGGCTACGAGTGCGGTATGGTTCTCAGCTACCCGGACATCGCTGTCGGCGACCAGATTCAGGTGTACGAGATGGTCGAGGTACCGCGCACCTAGTCGCTTTGCTCCTAGGGGTGGAGCACCGAATGGGCTTCGCTCCTAGGTGTGAAGATTTAGGGGATCTCGCGCTCGTATTTGAAGGCGCGAGTTTCCTTCTGCTGTCGGTGACAGGCATCATTGTGGCGCTCCTACTCATCGTCACCTACAAGTCTCCGATCCTGTGGATCATCCCGCTGCTGGTGATCGGCATTGGTGACCGCCTCGCGGCGACGGTTTTCACCTGGGTGCTCGGCCCCCTCGGCATAGTGTGGGACGAGTCCACCGCCGGAATTTTGAGTGCGCTCGTCTTTGGTGCTGGCACAAACTACGCCCTGCTGCTGATCTCGCGGTACAGGGATGAGCTGCTGCGTCACGAGGATCGCTACGAGGCAATGGCGGCGGCATGATTGCCGACGGTGAAAACTGTTGCTGCCTCGGCACTTACCGTCGTCATCGGTGTTGCCTGTTTGCTCCTTTCCACCGTTGCCTCGGCACGGGGCCTGGGACTCGCCTCTGCGGTGGGGATCATCGTCGCATTCATTTTCGCCATGTTCGTGCTTCCCGGAATCCTTGTCATGTTTGGGCGGTGGGTTTTCTGGCCGAGGCAGCCTGTTGTGGGGGAGACACCCAACCACGGAGTGTGGGAGAAAGTGGGTTCCGTGGTCCGCACGCGGCCGGGAATCACAGCCACCGTGGTCGGCGTGCTTATCGCCATCTGCTGCCTGGGGCTCATTCCGATCCCAACCGGCTTGAACCAGCCTGATCAGTTCATCGATACGTCTGAGTCGATTTCGGCAGCAGAGACGCTTTCGGAAAAGTTCCCTGACCAGTCCGCCACGCCGGAGGTTGTTGCCACAAAGGATCCAGAGATCCTCGAGTCCATTTCCGGAGAGGTGACACCGGCAGGCGAGGTGGATGGCTGGTTCCTTGCCGATGTCACCGGCTCAGACGTGGAGACGTTGCGCACGCAGGTTGCGGGCACCGAGTCTCTTGTTGGAGGCCAGAACGCGCAGCTTATCGACGCAGAAACGTACGCGCAGGCTGACCGTCGGTTGATTTTCCCCGTCATCTTGGCGCTGGTCTTCGTTGCCCTCGCTGTCGCGCTCCGTTTCCTCGTCGCCCCGGCAATCATGGTGGCATCCGTAGTCGCCACAAACGTCGCAGCCCTTGGGCTCGGCTGGTGGATTTCAACGGGCGTTTTCGGCTTTGACAGGTTTGCCTCGGAAACCCCTCTCTATGCGTTCGTGTTCCTCGTCGCCCGTGGCATTGACTACTCCATCTTCCTTGTCACTCGTGCACGTCAGGAAGCTGTGCACGAGGGGACTCGCGACGGAATAATTACAGCGCTGGCCTCTAGGGGTGGGGTGATCACGTCTGCGGGTATCTTTCTGGCGAGCGTGTTTGCGGCGCTCGGTGTTCTCCCGCTCGTCGTATTACCCCAGGTCGGCATCGTGATTTTTGTTGGTGTGTTGGGTGATTCGGACGATCCTCATCCCCGCCCTTGTCATCCTTCTCGGTGACAAGTTCTGGTGGCCAAGTAGGATCGAAGGCGCGGAAAAAGTTTAAGGAGGATTTTATGGCTGACAAGGTACGTGCCGGCAGGATGGCAAAGCGGATCCAAACGATCGTCGCCACCGCACTCGAGCACGAGATTAAGGACTGGCATCTGGAGTACATCACTGTGACCGATTGCTCACTCACTGGTGACTTGCATGATGCCACGGTGTACTACACTGTACGTGGTAAGACACTCGATGAAGAGCCCGATTACGCTGCGGCTGCCGAGTCTCTTAACCGCTGGAAGGGTCGTCTCCGCAAAATTGTCGGTGACCAACTCTCTGTCAGGTTCACCCCGACCCTTTCGTTCGAACTGGACACGGTTCCAGAATCCCGCGCACACATGGAAGATCTCCTGGCCCGCGCCCGCGCGCGCGACGAGGAGGTGCGCAAGCTTGCCGAGGGGAAGACCCCCGCTGGTGAGGAAAATCCGTACAAGTAACCCGTTGTGGTAAGGAGAAAATTATGTACACCGCTTTTGCCGAGCAGTTCGCTCAGGAACTCGATAGGCTTGTCGACGCTTCTTCGGTCGCCGTTGTCGGTCACGTGCGCCCCGATGGCGATGCCATCGGTTCCGTCACCGCTCTTGTCGCAATGCTCCGGCAAAAGGGTGTCAATGCTCACGGCTTCATCGGCCAGGAGGAGCGCTTCTCCGAGGACTTGTACACCATCCCCGGTGCCGAGGACGTGCGCACCGTGACGAGCTTCCCACAGGACGTCGCCGCGTGCATCACCGTGGATTGCTCCTCCCTCGACCGCACGGGTGCGCTGCAGGAAGAGATCGCGGCACTGGATAAGACCGTGGTGATCGATCACCACGCCTCTAACACCGAGTTTGGGTACAAGAACTTCGTCATCCCGGAGGCCGAGGCCACCGCGGTCATGTTGTACTACTTCATCGCCCCCCTTGGAGTGGAACTCACCAAGGACATCGCCCATAGCCTGTACGCCGGCGTGCTTACGGATACCGGCAGCTTCCGGTGGGGCGGCCCGCAGATGCACGCCGTGGCTGCTGAACTTGTGAAGACGGGGATCGATCAGCAGGCCATTGCCTACGAGCTTGTCGACCGCATCACCACCCAGGACCTCCGCTTTAACGGGGAGATCCTGTCCAAGCTGCAGGTGTTCGATGCCGGTGGGATTAGGATCGCGTCGCTTACGGCTACCCACGAGATGATCGAGGGCCGACCGAAGTCCACCATTGAGTCTCTCATCAATTTCGTCCGCGCCACCGACGATACGGATATGGGTTGCGTGTTCAAGGAGCAGCACCCGGGGGAGTGGACGGTGAGCCTGCGCTCGCGCACCCTCGACGTGGCCGAGTACGCCCAGGCTCTTGGCGGTGGTGGCCACAAGCCCGCCGCCGGCTACTCCGATACCGGCACCGCCGACGATCTCGCCCGCCACCTTGTTCAGGTGGTCGAGGAAATTGGCAAGAACGTGCAGTAGCTCACGGACAGAAGGCTAGTGATACCTAAGGCTAACCATTAAACAGGTCTGAATACGGCATGATGAGGTCCATGGCAGAGCTCATATTCTCGTATTTGCTTCTATCAAGCTCCGGACTTCCCAGCCCTACAGATTATTAACCCATGTCCAGCACACGAGGGTCCCCGACCGAAGTGTTATAAATTAATGTGCTATATTTTACATGCAGTTAGCGTATTTCTGACAGCTTTATCGACAGGGTAACTATGTCTAAAACAGTAATCTGGCTGGCTGCAACGATCTCGAGTTTAGTTCTCGTCGCCTCTTTTGGATCGCCAGCTTATGCTCAATCTTCCTCGCATTTAGGGAGTTCATCTTTGAATAGCGGTGCCACGGAGCACAAAATCTCAGTCGATGAACTATCGGTCCACGAAAGTGATATTAGTTATCCGGCCGCAGGCATCAGTGGCCCCTTTGCAGAGTGGGGCTTTCCCACACCGCCTGGTGCCGAATCCTACCAGGTTAATCAGGTATCTGAGGATAATCTCGCCCCACAAGGCCTGGAGGAGTGGCATCCCACGGACGATCCGAAAGAGACGATAGCTGAAGGGCAGATGCGCTCTGACCACGAGACGGTTCCGGAGGATTTCACCAAGGCCGACGCCGACAAGGCAGAAACGACTGAGGCCTATCTGCAATCGGACGCTGTTTCTAGCCTGCGAACTGCGACAGGCTGCAGTGTTTATTGGCCATCCTGGTTTGAGGTCTGTGGGGCTATAAAAACCAAGTACGACCAGATCGGAGGGCCGACAAGTTTCCTTAACTTGCCTAAGTCTAACGAGCTGACCAACCCGGATGGCGTAGGAAAGCGTTCGGAATTTGTTAACGGATTCATCTACTGGCACCCCGACACCGGGGCGCAAAGTGTCAGCATTCCCGTCTCTAAAGTATGGCAGCGCCATGGCTGGGAACAGGGCTTTCTTGGCTACCCTATCACTAGCGACATGACTCTAGGGGACCAGTGGTTTAAACAGGACTTCCAGGGCGGACACGTCTATACCCACAATGCGGTGCCTGTATCGCAGGCTAGCATCCAGGGTGCGATCTACGATAAGTGGCAATCCATGGGAGCTCAAAAAAGCGAACTTGGGTATCCAATCAGTGATGAATTGACTACTCCGGATGGAGTTGGGCGCTATAACGTCTTTCAGGGGGGAATGATCTACTGGACACCTACGGCGGGAGCGCATGCAGTTAGAGGTGGGATACTGGCTTCTTGGTCCGCCCAAGGCTACGAAGCTAGTGGTTATGGGTACCCTGTCGGTGATATGTTCATCAACGATCAGGGAGCTCAGCAGCAACAATTCGAGGGCGGGGTGCTTTATGCGGACCCCAATGTCTTCTGGCAACCGTTCTCATGCTTCCATGCTGTTACTCGAATTGCAGCACAATACGCAATTCTGGATGGAGTGCAGTACATGTGCTCAAATCGTGGGATTTCATTTAGTGTGAATGGCACCGACTATTTTGGAATGCCGACAGTAGAAGACGTAGCTAAGAGCTTGTCGGCCGCTAATTCGCGAGCTGCACGAGGGGCGGCGGGGCCCGTCGGAGTCGAATGTGATGTGTATGATTCTGGTCTGATTGGTGGGCCATATCGCTACTCAGATTATAGAGTTAGTAAAACGATCGAGTTTTGTATTGGGGAAACCAAACCAGTATCACTGGTTTCTCCTGTAGAACCGAAATGGTCGCGAGATTTCGCGTGGAAGGTTACCGATAAGTTGACTCAACGAAGGCATGGAGAAGTGTCAACGAATGTCATTACCTTGGCTTTACCAAGCTTCGTATTCCATGTTGATACCCGACTTAGGCAAGATCGTCGTGCTCGCCCAGACTCGACAAATGCCAAGACAACCAGTACGGTTACCCAGCCTGGTCCAAATAATGCAAGCCATAGTCCGTACGACATTCCCCAAAAACCTGGTACGTATTTTACGGAGGTAGATGGCATTAGCCTTAAAGTCTCCGAATGGGGTTACGAAGCTAGTTTTGGCGGGTATAGGTTTGCGATTGGTCGATTCGAATGCCCCCAGTACACTTTCTATGGGAACCTCTGTGTTTTTACCAATCCTGTTGACGATCACACCTAGGCTTGGTTAGAAAAGAGACCGAAAATGGATAGTCCGTTGTGGAATGACTTCTGTGAAAATCAGGAGCTCACTCAGTTTGAAGAGGTAACAGACCTGTGCTCCTCTGGAGTGCTGAACAGCCTCATGACGCACAACACGTCGACGGAGATCATTTTCGATTGCATGAACTATCCTGACGGCACTACGGACGAACAAGGACCGTTCACTAACTACACGACCTACCGTGTACATTCCTATCCCGCCCAGTCCGAGCACATCTACTTCCGCGACGGCGAAGAGATCGACCACATCGGACCGGAGGTTCGCAACAATCAACTTATTCACCGTGCCCAACTCACGTCCGGCTGCGGGTGGCCAACTGTGTTATTGTACTTCCAAGGATACCCAGAGTTCTGGGGTGAGCGCCATCAGGTCCCACCATACGCACACTACCCACGCTCGTTTACGCGTGCAGGAAAACCGCTAGAGCGAGGCCGTTACATCAGAGTTGTAAGTTATTCTGAAGAGGAGATGCTTAAATATTGCATGTGGAAAGAAGCTGTTATTGACACGGAATTTTCGATGGCGGTGCTCCTCGCCCGCCACTACGGTTCTGACATCGATGGCGTGTGGACCATGCTTCACATCGACGAGCGACATGACCTCCGAAAGCCAGAACATAAAATAGCAAACTACCGCTGGTCCTTCTAACATTGAGGAATGTGACGGAGTCCCGGGAAAGGTCGACTCATTCTCGTCGTTGTTTGGTAGTTTTGGTTTTAGAGTCTGCCACAGTAGTAATTGGTCGTCACCTATGTCGACGAGAGCACGTACAACCATGTACTGCTCGGTAGCCAGGTATGGGGTTGCCCGCAAATGGTGGGCACGTAGTGGAGCTACCTTATAGTTAGGCAGCTGTTTCTTCATAGTTGGTGGTCTGGGTGATGCGGTGCTCGAAGTCGACGGGGCTGAGCATCCCGAGTGCGCAATGCCGCCGGCGACGGTTGTAGACCACTTCAATCCAGCGCGCGACACCCGCGCGTGCGGCATCACGGGTCTACCAGCTAGCCATTTTCATGTGAACAGAACTAAACGGTAGAGGTCTGTCAGCCCGCTGTGGTTTTTCGCGTCGTGACATCGATTACGTACACTGCAATAGTTGATATTTTCCCGTTGTGATGGAGCGTTTTTCTGTGGCGAATGCGAAGCAGGTAGAGGGAGACCTTTCCAAGGTGACCTTTGGCACGATCCTCAAGCTGGCATTGCCGGCGCTGGGGGTGTTGGCGGCGTCGCCACTGTATTTGTTGTTGGATACTGCGGTGGTGGGCAGGCTCGGTGCCGTTGACTTGGCAGCGCTCGGCGCGGCGACGACGATCCAATCGCAGCTGACCACCAACCTCACCTTCTTGAGCTACGGCACGACGGCGCGAGCATCCCGCAAGTTTGGTGCCGGGGATGAAAAGGGCGCAATAGCTGAGGGGGTGCAGGCCACGTGGGTGGCGCTTTTCGTGGGAATCGCCATCTGTTTGTTCGTGTGGATCACTGCGCCATGGCTTGCTCTGTGGCTTTCCAATGACCCTGGTGTTGCGAGCGAGGCAACTATCTGGCTTAGGGTAGCAAGTCTCGGCATCCCCATGATTCTCATGACCATGGCTGGAAATGGCTGGCTTAGAGGCATCCAGAACACTCGCACCCCGTTCTACTTCACGCTCATGGGAGTTATCCCATCGGCGATATCCGTGCCGTTCTTAGTAGACCGGATGGGCATTGTCGGTTCCGCATGGTCGAACCTCGCCGGGCAGACGATCACCAGCGTCTTTTTCGTTGGCTATCTCCTCTATAGCCACAAGGGGTCGTGGAAGCCACAACCCAGCGTGATGAAGGAGCAGCTGGTGCTCGGCCGCGACCTTATCGCCAGGTCGCTGGCATTCCAGATTGCTTTTATTTCGGCGGCGGCGGTGGCCGCCCGTTTTGGGACGGCGTCGCTCGCCGCGCACCAGGTGCTCATCCAGCTGTGGAACTTCCTTGGTCTGGTTTTGGATTCGCTTGCCATTGCTGCTCAGACTCTTGTGGGAGCAGCGCTTGGAACCAAAAACATCAGCTACGCACGATCGGTGGGAGAAAAGGTGGCCCGGTACTCCGGGCTCTTCGGCGTGGGGCTTGCAGCGATTATTGCTTCGGGGTACTCCCTCATCCCGCGCATCTTTACGCCTGCCACGGAGGTTCACCATGAAATGCATGCGGTGTGGCTGATCTTCGTGGTGATGATACTGTGCGCAGGACTGGTTTTCGGTCTTGATGGGGTGCTTCTCGGTGCTGCCGACGCCGGGTATCTGCGAAACCTCAATATCGCCGGGGTGGCGGTGGGATTTCTCCCCGGGTTGGTTCTGGCCTATTACCTCAACGGTGGACTACCCGCTGTATGGCTTGGCCTGGGAATGTTCATCCTCATTAGGATGGTTGGCGTCATCTGGCGGTTCCGGTCCATGAGGTGGGCCAAATAAAGACGTACGATAGGGTAAATAACTTTCAATGTAGTTAGAGAGGTCGGCCTTCATGACGTCGTCGCGGAGAGTTAAAAAGACACTGTGGGCAGTGTCCGACCTTCACGCTGCGGTGAAGGCGAACCGCGACCCCATCGAGATGATCAGCGCGGACAATCCCGCCGATTGGCTCATCGTTGCAGGTGATGTTGCGGAGCGTACGGGGCTCATTATTGATGTATTACGCACACTGCGTGCCAAGTTTGAGACCGTTATCTGGGTGCCAGGAAATCACGAGTTGTACTGCCGCAGCAAGGACCCCTTCACCGGCCGTCAAAAGTACGAGGAATTGGTTCAAGGATGCCGGGATATCGATGTCCTCACCCCGGAAGACCCGTACCCGGTTTTCGGCGGGCACACAATTGTGCCGCTATTTACCCTTTATGATTACACTTTCCGGTTTCCCGGGATGACTGTGGAACAGGCTATTCAGTCAGCACACGATAGGGAACTGGTGATGACCGACGAGTTTGCCATCGCCCCGTTTGTGGATATTCGAGGATGGTGCTGGGATCGGTTGGCGTATTCGATCAAACGGTTGTCCAAGGTGGAGGGCAAGACGATCCTTATCAATCACTGGCCCCTCACTATTGAACCGTGCGAGCGATTGAAGTATAGAGAACTGCAGTTGTGGTGTGGGACGCGCCATACCCGGACGTGGCCCGCCCGGTACCAAGCCTCCGCGTGCATCTACGGACACTTGCATATTCCGAGTACGACCGTGGTGGACGGCATTCCGCACATTGAGGTGTCCCTCGGCTACCCTCGTGAATGGTCACAACAAAAAGACCGAGGAATTCGCCCCTGGCCATACCCGGTGCTGGAGGTGGACGGAGATGCTTGATCCGCTGTTGTTCCCGCCGTCGGCCCATTACGCCTACATGTTCACGGATCCTCAGGAGCAGGATCTCACCAACTACAACCGCCTTCACCCGCTTGAGCGAGCGCTCGTATCACACGCGGTGAATTCCAGGAAGGCCGAATTCGGTGATGCGCGGTGGTGCGCGCACAGGGCGTTGAAAGAGATGAATCGCGATACGGGCCAGCCTATTCTCCGCGGAGACAGGGGAATGCCACTGTGGGCGTCCTCGGTGTCGGGTTCGCTCACGCACACCGTGGGACTGCGGGCGGCGGTGGTTGCTCCCCGCCTCCTCGTTCGCTCGATGGGGCTTGATGCGGAGCCCGCCGAGCCACTGCCTCCCAAAATAGTGGAATCCATTGCGTTTGGACCTGAGCTGAAATGCATAGAGGAGCTCAAAAGCACGGTTCCGTTTGCGGATCGGCTCATGTTCTGCGCCAAAGAAGCCACGTACAAGGCGTGGTTTCCGCTCACCCATCGCTGGTTGGGTTTTGATGAGGCGAGCGTGCTCCTCCGCGCCGATGGGACGTTTACCTCGGTTCTTTTGGCACGCCCCACCCCCTTACCCGCAATCGAGGGCCGGTGGGTGTGTCGTCACGGATACATCATCGCCTCCACTGCGGTGGAATAGCTGCAGCTGAGGTTACAGCTACAGTCCGAGCGTCGACGGGCGTGCCACAAAGACAGTGGAAAGGCGCTTGCCCTGCTCCTTGATAAGCGCGATGGAGCGGCCATCGGGCGCGACCGCTGAGTGGACGCCTTGTAAACCTCGGGGCGAAAGCCATTTTCCCTCGCTGAGCGCCTGCGCCTCGTCGTCGGTTACGTGGAGAGTGGGGTAGCAGGCCTGGAGGGCCTCGTCGAGGGTCAGGCTTAGCTCCGGATGATCCTCAAAGTGGGCGAGGGGGTGGGACCGGGAGATGTCGAAGGGGCCGACGTTTAAACGTCGTAAAGCAATTAGGTGCGCTCCCACCCCGAGACCGTGACCCAGATCGCGGGCTAGTGCGCGGATGTACGTACCGGAAGAACAGTGGACGCGCACCCGCAGATCGGTGCCCTCGCGGCCAGTCACCTCAAACGAGTGAATCGTCACCGGGCGGGGCGGGATCTCCACCTTCTCGCCCTCGCGCACGAGCTGGTGGGCACGCTTGCCGTTAATTTTGATGGCGCTGACCGAACTGGGGCGCTGCATGATGTCGCCTGTGAGCTTTTCCACCTCGCGAGCGATATCGGCATCGGTGACGTGAGAAGCATCCACCTCGCGGGTGATCTCACCGTCGGCATCCTCTGTGGTAGTCTCCTGACCCAGTCGAATCGTCGCCTCGTACGTCTTGGTCTCCGCCACCAGGTGCGCGAGGAACTTCGTGCCGCGCTCCACACCGACTACAAGCAGGCCAGTGGCCATCGGGTCGAGCGTGCCTGCGTGTCCCACCTTTTTCGTGCCAAAGTATCGGCGAATCGCCCCAACCACGCTGTGTGAGGTCATCCCCCTGGGCTTATCCACCAACACAAGCCCGCCTAATCTCTTCTCATCGGTCATACCCCCAAAATATACGGAACAAGATAACGCAGTACTGTCTAAGGGGTGAATATCTGGCCAGGATTAGACGAGTTCCCCCACGACATCGGGAAAACAGTAGTCACCATCGGAGTGTTCGACGGCGTCCACAGGGGGCACCAAAAGCTCATCTGTCGTGCCGTGGAGAAAGCACACGAACTTGGGCTGCCGTGCGTCATGATCACCTTTGATCCGCACCCGCTCGCCGTCATCCGCCCCCAGGCCATGCCGCCGATCCTCGGCACCGTGGAGCAGCGGGCGCGCCGGGCAGACGAACTGGGCGTGGACCACATCGTCGCCCTGCAGTTCGACCGGGCGCTGTCCCGCCTCGAGCCGGAGGACTTTTTCGAACACGTGCTGCAGGACAAGATTCATGCCGCCGCTGTTCTCGTGGGAGAGAACTTCACCTTCGGCCATAAGGCTGCTGGCACTACGGAGACCCTGCAAAAACTGGGGGAGAAGTACGGCGTGGAAGTGGACGTGGTGGAGCTCCTCAAAGACCACGGGGAACGGATTTGCTCCACGATGATCCGCAAGGCACTGCTTTTGGGTGACATCAGAAAGGTAAACTGGGCGCTTGGCCGTCCGTTCACCGTCCGCTCGCTTGTTGTCCGTGGCGCCGGCCGCGGCGGGGCGGAACTCGGCTACCCCACGGCAAACATGTACTTCGGCCCCGACGTAGCCATCCCCGCCGACGGCGTGTACGCAGGCTTCTTCACCGTGCTCGACGAGGCCCCTTCCACAGCTCCCATCGAGGGCACGATGAAGCTGGGGGTGCGGTACATGACGGCCGTGTCCGTGGGCAGCAACCCTACCTTCGGCGACGAGAGGCGCTCCGTGGAATCCTTCGTGTTGGACGAGCACGCCGACCTCTACGGCCGGTACTGTCGCGTGGAGTTCATCGACTTCATCCGCGGGATGGAGAAATTCTCCAGCGTAGACGAGCTGCTCACGCACATGGACCGCGACGTGGCCAAGGCACGCGAGATTCTCGCGGACGCGGACACACCGGTGGAGCACCTGAAAGAGATCAACTAGTGAAACTCATCTGCGACCTCGACACCGGCATCGACGATGCCCTCGCCATCGCGTACGCGCTCGGCTCGCCCGACGCCGAGCTCATCGGCGTCACAGGCACGTACGGCAACGTGACGGTGGAGCAGGGCGTGGCCAATTCCCGCCGGCTGCTGGGGATCCTCGGCGCGCCGGGAATCCCGGTGTTCCCGGGTATTGGTCATCCGTGGGGTAAGCGAGAGTTTGTACGCACGGATGCCTCCAGGTTCATCCACGGCGACAACGGAGTGGGCGGGGTGGATATTGGTGCAGCAGTGCCGGAGGAACCCGCGGACGGGGAGAAGGCGATCGCGTTCATCGCGGACCAGGTGCGTCGGTGCGGGCAGGAGCTCACCATCGTCCCCACCGGTGCTCTCACCACCATCGCGGAGGCGATGAAACGCCACCCACAGGTCGCCCGCGCCCGCATTGTGCTCATGGGCGGGGCGCTTACCGTCCCCGGCAATGTGAGCGCGGTGGCCGAGGCGAACATTTCCCAGGATCCGGATGCCGCCGATTACGTTTTCCGCCACGGAGAGAACGTGACGATGGTGGGGCTCGATGTCACGTTGCAGACTCTCCTTACCGGCGCGCAAACGCGCCGGTGGCGCGACCTCGGTATGGTTGCGGCAGCAACGTACGCGGACATGGTGGACTACTACATCGGCGCCTACGCCACCACGTCCCCGGATTTGGGCGGCTGCGGGCTGCACGACCCGCTGGCCGTGGCAGTGGCGCTCGACCCCACGCTGGTGACATCACTTAATACCAACCTCAAGGTGGATCTCGGCGGGCGTACCATCGGTGACGAGGCGCGGCTTTCCGATCCGGTGAAGAACACCCACGTCGCGGTGAGTGTGGACGCGGACCGCTTCGTGGGGGAGCTCATGGCGCGCACGCTGCGCCTGTTCGGCGAAAAATAACCGAAGAACAGAGCTGATTTGCCTTGCGCGTTGCTTAACGACTACCATGTCGAAGGTTCGTGTTTGTCTGCGGTCCGCAGCAGATGAGCACACGGAAACGTGAACTATCATGCGGAACTGAAATATTAGGGAGTTTAACCCATGGCACTGTCTTCAGAAGAGAAGAAGGAAATCCTCAAGGAATTCGGTCTGCACGAGACCGACACCGGTTCGCCCGAGGCTCAGGTTGCGCTGCTGACGCGTCGCATCACCCAGCTGACCGAGCACCTGCGCACCCACCGTCACGATCACCACTCGCGTCGTGGCCTCATGCTCCTCGTTGGTCGCCGCAAGGGCCTGCTCAAGTACCTGGCTTCCCGCGACATCGACCGTTACCGTGACCTCATCGCACGTCTCGGCCTCCGCCGCTAAGAGCTTCAAAGAACAATGCGCTAGGTTTTCCTAGCGCATTTTTTTGTGTGAGTAAGCAACATAGATTGCGGACGCAACCGTGGCGAGTACTGTCTGACTTACCCAGCAACATGTCGATCTGCGCCGTTGCTAGTATCTTCCGATCCCTCTGCTCGTGCACTTTGGTGTCCGTGGGCATAAAGTTTGTTGAGTCCATCGGCGTAAAACCTGCGGCGTACAAGGTCAG
>NZ_KV821025.1:212507-212883 GCF_001815555.1 Corynebacterium sp. HMSC073D01
TAAAACCTGCGGCGTACAAGGTCAGCAAACACGTTTCGGCCTTTGGCTCGCACGGTGGTTTTTACTCTTCGTCGCCTGGTATACCCGCAAAGGCCTAAATCCTTCATGATCCTGGCCACACGCTTGTGGTTTAGAGGAGTAGAACCTGGATCATCATTGAGTTTAAGCCGTAATACGCTTGGCACCGTAGCAACCGTTTTCTTGCCGGAAGACCTCCGTGATGCGCACCCCAAGAAGCGCATCTGACAAAGCCTTGTGATCCCGCCTTTCGCGTCTAAAACGCCAGGTGTTGTAGCTACTGCGGTGGATTGTCAAAACAGCACACATCCGCTTGACCGAGTACACGGTGCGGTGGTCATCAACAAACCGGAAGCGG
>NZ_KV821026.1:0-49118 GCF_001815555.1 Corynebacterium sp. HMSC073D01
CAAATACAAAAACACCCCGCCTGAGCGGGGTGCGGTGAGCCGGGAACTTCCTATTTGGTTTCTCGACCGTAGGTGGACTCGCTGCGATGATGGGCACGGGCGCGCCGATCGTCGGTAAGAAGGGGATGCTCTGCGTTGCGCGACTGTGTAAGGATGACCGCCTGTTCATTGGAGGCCTCACGCTCAGCTGCCACGCGGCGTCTCTCATCAGCCAGCGCGAGTTGCTCGGGTGTGCGGGTAAAAAGTGTGAGTACAAAACCGAGGATGGCAAGAATGTAGGCAGCTTCTTGGATAACGAAACCGATGCCAACGCCCCATGGAAGATCACCAGGAGGAGTCAGGGACAACCACCATACGAGGAGAGAAGTGAAAAACGCTGCCGTAACGGTCGCCCATCCGGCCCATGAAACAAGGGTGGACCGAGTAATGAGGGTAGCCGGAACCAAAATGATGAGCGCGATGAGCCCAAGCCAAGACGAAATGTAAATGGGCGCGCTCAACATATATGTTTGGGCAGCATCAGTGACCATAAAAACGTCGAGGCCTGTGAGCGAACCAAAGTAGCGGAGAAACTGGGCGACGATGAACAAAACAACGGCGATGGGCAGCAGGAAAGCCGCCCCGCCGATATAGATCTTTCCGCCGGCAGCACGTTCAGCCGAGGCTAAGTCCTGAGAGCTGTGCGCGGTGTTTTCCGTCTTCTCTTGTGATTCGGACATGAGCTACTTTCTTCGAGGTGGATGGCTCTGCATTGAATAATAGGTCAGTGGGACCGAATTCCAGGCATTCCCAGGCCGACCTCACGGGGATTCGGGGCCGTAGTGGGGATAATGCCAGCCTCATAGTGGTCTCCCGCCTTGGTGCGGCGGTGGCTATGAACGCCGGAATCGGCGATGAGGTAATGGGGCTTGGATTCGGTAACGGTGACGATAACAAAGTCGCCGGGACGGATTCCCTCCCCCGTGCTGGGAGCAAAGTGGACGAGGCGCCCGTCGCGAGCGCGCCCAGACAGGCGATGATTCTCCGTCCCCTTCTTTGATTGGTGCTCTTGGACGAGGAGTTCTACCTCTTGACCAACGAAGCAAGCGTTTTCCTCGGCGCAGATGCGTTCCTGCAAGGCTTGAAGCCTCTCGAAGCGCTCCTGGACGACCTCCTTGGGTACTTGGTCTTCGTATGAAGCCGCAGGTGTCCCAGGCCTGGGGCTGTATTGGAAGGTGAATGCGCTGGTGAAGCGCGCACGTTCGACGACATCGAGGGTCTTTTGGAAGTCTTCCTCTGTTTCACCGGGGAAGCCCACGATAATGTCGGTAGTGATGGCTGCGTGGGGGATCTTTTCCCGCACTTCGTCGAGAATCGAAAGGAATTTCTTTGTCCGGTAGCTACGGCGCATCCGCTTAAGCACCTGGTCCGACCCTGACTGCAAAGGCATGTGCAGCTGTGGGCAAATATTCGGGGTATCTACCATGGCATCGATGACATCACTGGTGAATTCTGCAGGGTGGGGTGATGTGAAACGAAGCCTCTCCAGGCCGTCGATTTCGCCACAGGCACGCAGCAGCTTGGAGAAGGCGCTCCGGTCCCGCTCGACGCTGGGGTCGGCAAAGTTCACGCCGTAGGCGTTGACGTTCTGGCCGAGAAGGGTGACTTCTTCCACTCCCTGCTCGACAAGCGCCCGTACTTCCGCCAGGATGTCGCCGGGGCGACGATCGAGTTCTTTGCCTCGCAGATGCGGGACGATGCAAAACGTGCACGTGTTATTGCATCCGACTGAGATACTCACCCAACCGGAATAGGCGGATTCACGCTTTGCGGGCAGCACGGAGGGGAAGTCCTCCAGCGCGTCCTTAATTTCCACTTCCGCGCGTTTGTTGTGGGATGCTCGATCGAGCAGTGCCGGCAGGGATCCAAGGTTGTGGGTGCCGAAGACAACATCCACCCATGGCGCCTTTTCTATGATTTTTTTGCCGTCGTTTTGTGCCTGGCACCCACCAACGGCGATCTGCATCGTGGGGTGGTCCTCTTTGACTCCGAGGAGCTGTCCCAGGGTGCCGTACAGCCGCTGGGCCGCGTTTTCGCGTACGGCGCAGGTGTTGAAGACAATGAGATCCGGTACGACTGTGTGATCTCCAGCGACCAGTGGATCCTCGCCCTCATACGCAACGTAGCCGGCGCTCTCCAAGAGCCCGGATAACCGTTCGGAATCGTGTACGTTCATTTGGCAGCCAAAGGTGCGCACTTGGTAGGTCTTAGGTATCGAGGCAGTCACGGCACAACATTGTATGGTACGAGGTTTCTTAGGCCTAACCGGCCGTGCGCTGGTGAATAAAAGGCGATTGCTGCTTTTGGCGTCGCACACCATTTGTACCTTTCGCTATTATCTCGCCTGTTTTGCTTCGCACGTTGGGGTACCCGCCAGCACGTTGCCTTTCTTCGGAGTGGAACTGTGTAGCGCCACCCTATTGGCCTTTCTGGCGCAGTACCATAATTTGTGGCTACATACTTCACCAGCGCTCCTCTTTGTTTATCAACCCCCGCTGTACGTAATTGGTCTGCTGTTTCGGGGGCACCCGATGGCTATGCATCGCAGGTAATAAATTCAACGATGCCACTATTTCGCACCTCGATTTAGTGTTACTAAAGTGGCGAAAATTCGGCCGTTACTCCATGCCAGGAATTAGAAACCTAAATTGTTGCGTTATTCCTGCTACAGCGCAGAATTTTAAAACATTCGCCCGTCGCATCGAGCGGGTTACCGGGCAGTCGAAAACTCCAAAACTTGAGTTCAGATGTTTTAGGCTAAATACATGCCCGAATCCAGTGTGGTTAGAACCACCCACGACAGTCACGACCCGGCCAAGCCGGTTCGTATTGCTGTTTACTCCGATAGGCGAGCGCTCAGAGAGGATGTTCGCGCGGCTATCGGCAGCAGTCTTGGTCGCGACTTTCCGTCGGTGGAACTAACAGATTTTGCAACCGCGCCCATCCTCGTCAGGGCGCTTCTTAACCGCGAGTTCGATCTCTGCCTGCTGGACGGCGAAACCGCCCCGCTTGGTGGCATCGGATTGGCGTACCAGATCCGAAATGAAGTGGACAATCCCCCGCCACTGGTACTCCTGTTGGCACGACGCGACGACGCGTGGCTTGCCACGTGGTCCAAGGCCGACGAGGTAGTCCCACTTCCTATTGACCCTCTCCAGCTCCCGGCGACAGTGTCCCGCGTTCTTTCTGAACGACAGGCCATGCGCGAGGCTGTGGAATAGACAGGAGACCTCGTGAATTATTACGTTCCCATCCTTGCGCTCGTCGCCATCGCGGCAATCTTCGTCGCCGTGATGATCGTGGTGTCCATCGTCTTAGGCCCGCACCGGCACAACAACGCCAAGTATGACGTGTACGAGTGCGGTGTGGAAGCTGTAGAACGCCCCGCCGACGGTGGCAAGATGTCGTTGAAGTACTTCACCATCGCCATGATGTTCATCATCTTCGATGTGGAGACCATCTTCCTCTTCCCCTTCGCCGTGAGCTTTGGGCTCATGGGGTGGTTCATGGTGATTGAAATCATCCTATTCGTGCTCACCCTCCTCACCGCCTACATCTATGTATGGCGTCGCGGGGGGCTCACCTGGGAATAGCTCAGACGTTGAAGTACGTATCTCCGAAAAAGAACTGGATTAGTACCTATGGGAATTGAAGACAACCTTAAAGGCGGTTATCTCACAACGACCACCGAGTGGCTCTTTGGTCTTACTCGCGAGTGGTCAGTGTGGCCCGCCACCTTCGGCCTCGCGTGCTGCGCATTCGAAATGATGAGCTACGCGGGGCCCCGTTACGATTCGTCTCGCTGGGGCCAGGAGGTCTTCCGCGCCTCCCCTCGGCAGGCGGATTTGCTTATCGTCTCAGGCCGCGTGAGCCAGAAGATGGCGCCGATCATGCGACGTGTCTACGACCAGATGCCGGATCCGAAGTGGGTCATCGCCATGGGCGCATGCTCCTCCTCCGGTGGCATCTTCAATAACTACGCCATCGTCCAGGGTGCGGACCACATCGTCCCCGTCGATGTTTACGTCCCCGGCTGCCCTCCGCGCCCGGAGATGCTTATCGACGCTTCGTTCAAGCTTCGTGCCATCATCGCCAAGCAGACCAAGGTCGGCGATGCGAACACGATCGAGGACGAGCGTCGCAAGGAAGAAGCGGCCCTTGCAGGAGAAATCCGGCAGGCCCCCGAGAAACTCATCAAGATGAAGAAGTAGGGTGCGACGTGACTGAAAACCAAGCAAACCCGCTTCACCCATCCACGGAGGAGCAACAGGAGATCGTTCGCGATAATTCGCACGCAGTCTTCGGTTCCCGTCGTGGTATGTGGGTGGATGGTACCGGCGATGTGTCCGGCTTTTCCAAGATCGTGCGCCTGCCAGACCGGATTGTCGCCGACGATGATCCGACCGCGAGCCCACTGGCAGCTCGGCTCTTCGAGCTCGTCCCTGAGCTTCGTGATGCCCCTGCTGTCTCTGGTGGAGACCAGCTGACCATTTATGTGCCCCGCGAGCACCTGCTGGCGGCAGCCCACGCGCTGCGCGATGACCAAGAACTACGGTGCGAGACGTGTTCCTCAGTTTCCGGTGTGCACTACCCGCAGGACACGGATGCCGAGCTGCACGCGGTGTACCACTTTTATTCGTTCACGCACAACCACCGCGTGCGCTTCGAGGTCGTCTGCCCCGTCAACGATCCGCATATTCCCTCCCTCACCGGTATCTACCCCGGTGTGAACTTCCACGAGAGGGAGACATGGGACATGTTCGGCATCATCTTCGACGGCCATCCCTCTCTCACGCGCATTCTCATGCCGGATGATTGGTCCGGCCACCCGCAGAGAAAAGACTACAAGCTCGGCGGTGTGCCAGTGGAGTTCTCCGATACTGACGTGCCACCGGTTGAGGACAGAAGGAGGTACCGCTAGTGACTACCGGATACTCGGCTCCAGCTGGATCGACTGCGCTGTCGCCCGAGCAGGAATTTTCTGACCCGTCGATCCCCCAGTACTCGGCTGAAGGCGGAGACTGGCAGCAGATCGTCGAGGCGCAGCACCGTGACCGCGCCGACAGGATGATCATCAACATGGGTCCGGCGCACCCCTCCACACACGGCGTTATGCGCCTGTGCCTGGAGATGGATGGTGATATTGTCACCAACCTCCGCCCGGCAATCGGCTACCTACACACGGGAATTGAAAAGACTGCCGAATACCGCACGTGGACGCAGGGTTCTGCCCTCGTCACGCGCATGGATTACGTCGCCCCGATGTTCAACGAGTGCGTTTACTCCATGGCTGTGGAAAAGGTCATGGGGATTACGGACGCCATCCCTGAGCGGGCACAGATCATTCGCGTTTTGTGCCTTGAGCTCTGCCGCATCGCCAGCCACCTCGTGGCGCTGGCAACCGGCGGTAACGAGCTGGGTGGCACGACGCTGCTCACCAACGGGCTCCGCGAGCGTGAGCGCATCCTCGACTTCTTCGAGTGCATCTCTGGACTGCGCATGAACCACGCGTACATCCGCCCCGGCGGTGTGGCTGGGGATCTGCCAGAAGACGGTATGAAGATCCTCGATACGTGCCTCGACTGGTTGGAAAAGCGGATGCCCGACTTTTCCAAGATGCTCAACGATAACCCCGTGTTCAAGAAGCGCTTCGTGGATGTCGCCTACCTTGACCTCACGGGCTGCATGGCTCTCGGGATCACCGGCCCACGCCTGCGCGCTGCCGGCCTGCAGTGGGACCTCCGCAAGGCGGAGCCCTGCCTAGGCTACGAAACATACGATTTCGACGTTCCTGTGTGGGACACCTGTGATGCCTACGGCGCATACCGCGTCCGCCTGGCGGAGATGTTTGAATCACTCAAGATCGCCCGCCAGTGTCGTGATCGTCTGGCACAGACCGAGGGCCAGCCATTCATGGTGAAGGACCCGAAGATCGCCCGCCCCGCCTACCTCAAGGTGTACAAGGACGGCCAAGGCAACAGCTACGAGCACGTCAAGAACATCATGGGCCAGGACATGGAGTCCCTCATTCACCACTTCAAGCTGGTGACCGAGGGATTCAAGGTGCCTGCCGGCCAGGCCTACGTGGAGCTCGAGTCCCCGAAGGGGATCATTGGCTGCCACGTCGTTTCCGATGGTGGCACCCACCCCTACCGCGTCCACATGCGCGACCCTGCGTTCCACGCCATCCAGGCGCTGCCCGCCCTGTGCGAGGGCGGAACGCTGTCGGATGTTGTCGTAGCAATCAGTTCCATCGACCCCGTTCTTGGAGGTGTAGACCGGTGACCGACCACACGCCTCACCAGCACTTTGAGGCCCACTTCGGCGATGACGACCGCGTCGATCTCGCCGATACAACTACTAACCTGACCGACGCTGATGTCGCCGACCTGAAGGAACTGGCTGGGCGGTACCCTAACCCCCAGTCCGCGTTGCTCCCCATGTTGCACCTCGTGCAAAGCGTGGATGGCAAGGTATCCGGAGAAGGCGTGCGTCGCATCGCGTCGCTTCTGCACATGACGGAGGCGCAGGTCATCGGAGTGGCAACGTTCTACTCCATGTACCACACCCACGAGGTGGGAAAGCACCTCGTGGGTGTGTGCACATCCGCACTGTGCGCCACCATGGGTGGCGACATCATCTATGACGCAGTCAAGCGCCATCTGGAGCTCGACGGCGAGGAGGACACCACCAGCGATGGGATGTTCACCCTCGAACGCATCGAATGCAACGCAGCCTGCGACTTCGCCCCCATCCTCATGCTCAACTGGGAGTACATGGACAACATGACCCCCAAGAAGGCCATCGAGATCCTGGACAAGCTTCGCGACGGCCAGGAAGTCTCCTCCACCCGCGGCCCCAAGATCACTAGCTGGCGCGACAACGAACGCGTACTCGCCGGCTTCTACGATGGTCGCGCCGACGAGGGACCGGGCGCTGGCCCTGCTAGTCTCCGTGGCCTTGAGCTAGCGGATGGTTACACCTACGACAAGACGGTGGGAGGTGCTGACCGTGACTAACGAGACTACCGACCAGGTGGGCGTCGACAAGCCACAGCAGCTGAAGATCACCCCGATCCTTTCTGCCAACTGGGGCGACCCCACGCCGTGGAAGATCGAAAGCTACGAGCAGCGCGGGGGCTACCAGGCCCTGCGTACCGCGCTGACCATGGAGCCGAAGGAGCTCGTGGATCTCATCCTCGATTCCGGGCTGCGTGGTCGTGGTGGTGCAGGCTTCCCCGTCGGCCGCAAGTGGTCGTTCGTCCCCGTGGATAACCCGAAGCCGAAATACCTCGTCGTCAACGGCGACGAGAGTGAGCCCGGCACGTGCAAGGACATGCCACTTCTCATGGCCACCCCGCACACGCTCGTGGAGGGTGCGATTATTTCGTGCCTCGCCTTCCACTCCGAGCATGCGTTCATTTACCTGCGTGGCGAGGTCGTACACATCGCCCGTCGCCTGCAGGCCGCGATCCAAGAGGCCTACCGCAAGGGGTACGCCGGCGAAAACATCATGGGATCCGGCAAAACCGTCCATATCCAGGTGCACTCCGGTGCCGGCGCCTACATCTGTGGCGAGGAAACCGCGCTTTTGGATTCCCTCGAGGGCAAGCGTGGCCACCCGCGGCTGCGCCCGCCGTTCCCTGCAGTGGAGGGGCTGTACGCCTCCCCGACCGTGATCAACAACGTCGAATCCATTTCCTCCGTTCCCGCCATCGTGCGCAACGGCGCGGAGTGGTACACCCAGGTGGGCACCGAAAAGTCCAAGGGTGCCACCATCTACTCGCTGTCCGGTCACGTCACGCACCCCGGTCAGTACGAGGCACCGCTCGGCATCACACTGCGCGAACTCATCGACATGGCCGGTGGCATCCGCGAGGGCCACACCCTGAAGTACTTCACCCCGGGTGGCTCATCGACGCAGATGCTCACCGCAGAACACCTCGATGTGCCCCTGGATTACGAAGCGCTGCGCGAAGCGGGCTCCATGCTCGGCACCAAGGCCCTGCAGATCTTCGACGACACCACCTCCGTCGTCCGCACCACCACCCGGTTCGTGGAATTCTACAAGCACGAATCCTGTGGCAAATGCACGCCGTGCCGCGAAGGCACGTGGTGGCTCCTCCAGCTCTTGCAGCGGCTCGAGCGCGGCGAGGGGAAGCCGGGCGATGTGGACAAGTTGATATCCATCTGCGACCACATCGGTGGCCGCAGCTTCTGTGCTCTTGCCGACGGTGCCGTCGCTTGCGTCACGAGCGCCGTAGCGAACTTCCGCGAGGAGTTCGAGGCCGGCTACACCACGCCCGCTTGGGAACTGTTCCCGTACGAAAAAAGCGCCATCTTTTCTGACAAGGAGATGCTGTCATGACCGACAAGGTAACCGACAAAAAGGCTGAGGCAGCGGCTTTGGATGCCGTTGAGACAGTCACCTTGGAAATCGACGGCAAGAAGGTCACTGTCCCCAAGGGCACCGTGGTCATCCGCGCTGCGGAAAAGCTCGGCATCGATGTTCCCCGCTTCTGCGATCACCCAGGGCTTGAGCCCATCGCCGCGTGCCGCCAGTGCATGGTGGACGTTCCCGATGCCGGCAACGGCCGCGGGTTCCCCAAGCCGCAGGCATCCTGCTCACTGCAGGCCGCCGACGGCATGGTGGTGAAGACCCAGTACACCTCCGAGCTCGCGCGCGAATCTCAAAAGGGGATCATGGAGCTGCTTCTGGTCAACCACCCGCTTGATTGCCCTATCTGTGACAAGGGCGGGGAATGCCCGCTGCAGAACCAGGCGATGAGCGCCGGCCAAGGTGCCACGCGCTTTGACCTGGAAAAGAGGGAGTTCCCCAAGCCGATCAACCTCGTCTCCGGTGTTTTGCTCGACCGCGAGCGCTGCATCATGTGCACGCGCTGCGTACGGTTCCAGGAACAAATCGCCGGTGACCCGTGCATTGCTAAGGCGGAACGTGGTGCCGAGGAACAAATCCTCGCAGACCCCGCCTCCGATGCCGGCAGCTACTTCATGGGCAACACCGTGCAGATCTGCCCCGTCGGCGCACTCACCAGCTCCGATTACCGGTTCCAGGCACGCCCGTTCGACCTCGTGTCCACCGACACCACCTGCGAACACTGCGCCGTTGGCTGCGCGCTGCGCGTTGACCACCGGCACGGCAAGATCACGCGCCGCCTCGCCGGCGAGGACATGGATGTTAACCAGGAGTGGAGCTGCGATAAGGGCCGCTACGGCTACCGGTACGGGCTGCAGGAATTCCGCCTCACCACTCCCCTCGTTCGCCGCGATGGTGAGCTGACGGAGGCCTCCTGGACGGAAGCCCTGCAGGCTGCAGCCGACGGGCTCTCCGGTGCCCGTGGCGCGACAGCGGTCATCGCCCCCAGCGCTGCGACGGTAGAAAACACCGCCGCTTACAAAGCCTTCGCCGAGAAGGCGCTGGCAACTGGCTCCATCGACTTCCGCACGGACGCAGCGACGGACGAGGAGCAGGCGTTCCTCGCCCAGCACGTTGCGGGTAAGGACGGCATCACCTTCGAAGACCTGAACGATGCCTCCCGCGTCGTTCTCGTCGCCTTTGATCCAGAGGACGAAGCCGGCGTGTTCTTCTTGCGTCTGCGCGACGCGCACCGCAGGCACGGCACGCAGATCGTCACCGTGTCTTCCCACGTCTCGATCGGCGCGCACAAGCTTGGTGCCACCCACGTGGCAGCCCGGCCTGGCGAAGATGCTGCCGCGCTGCGCGGAATCGATGACCTCGACAGCAACACCGTGATCCTCGTTGGCCAGCGCGCCGCCCGCACTCCCGGTTTGCTCACCGCAGTGGCGGATGTTGCCCAGTCGACCGGTGCACGGTGCGCGTGGGTGCCCGCCCACGCCGGCGATCGCGGTGCCGTCGAGGCTGGCTTGCTGCCTGCTGAGGGTGGCAAGAACACACCCGACATCCTCGCAGCCGCCCGCAATGGCGAGATCCGCGGCCTTGTCCTCGGCGAATTCGACGAACGCGACTACACGGATCAGGCCGGCCTCTTCGCCGCCGCAGATGCCGCTTTCACGGTTCAGCTCGCCCACCGGCGTACCGCTCTTTCTGAGCACGCCGATGTCGTCTTCCCCGTGGCTCTCATCAGCCAGGTCAACGGCCACTTCATGAACTGGGAAGGTCACTGGCGTGGTGTCCGTGCCCTCGATGGCGTGAAGGTAATAGCTATGAGCGATCGGAAAGTCCTCATCAACCTCGCCCGCACGCTGGGCACAGACCTCGGGCTCCCCTCAAACCGGGACTTCGTGGCGGGGCTGCGCGCGAATACGCCCGCCGTGTTCGCGCCGACGGTCCCCGCTTCCGCGGGCACGCCTGGCGCCCCCCAGAGTGAAGGGCTGCTCCTTGACTCCTGGCCGGAGCTGATGGGTGAGTCAGAAGCCTTGGCAGAGACGACATTCGTGGGCTCGGATCACCGCCGCGGGCACGCTCGGATCAGCCCCACGACTGCGGATGCCCTCGGCATCCACCACTGCGCAGGCTGCGGTGGACACTCCTCTATCGAGCTGACAGTGGGCGACACGACGGTCGTCCTCCCCGTCACCGTCTGGCCCACAATGCTTGACGACGTTGTGTGGGTGCCCTCCAACGCACCTGCCACCGTCACGCTCCCCCTCGCGGGGACGAAGCGGGTCCGCGTGACAGCCGCACCGGAGCCGAGCGCCACCGGCACCCGGCAGGATAAAGAAACGATTGGAAGGTAAAACCCGTGATTGAAAACGAAATCGGGCTATGGGGCGACCCATGGTGGCTGATTTTGATCAAAGCCATCATATTTTTTTCCCTGCCGCTCCTCATGGCCATCGTCACCGTGTGGTACGAACGTCGTCTTCTGGCGTTCATGCAGAGCCGCCTCGGCCCCAACATGGCCGGCCCCATCGGCCTTCTACAGCCGATGTCCGACGGTGTGAAGACCATCTTCAAGGAAGATTTCATGCCGAAGGGTGTGGACAAGTTCGTCTTCACGCTCGCTCCGTTTATTACCGGCACCGCCGCGTTCACGACGTGGTCGGTTCTGCCGCTGGGCGGTCGAGTCAGCATCTTCGGCCACGAAACGCAACTGCAAAACGGTGACCTTCCCGTCGCCGTACTGTTCATCCTCGCCGTGGCCGGTCTCGGCACGTACGGCTTGGTTCTGGCGGGCTGGTCCTCAACATCGCGCTACTCGCTGCTTGGCGGCCTGCGTGCTGCGGCCCAGATGATCTCCTACGAAATCTCCATGGGGTTGGCCGTTGTCGCCGTCGTCCTCGTTGCAGGAACGATGAGCACGCTGGGCATCGTCGAGGCGCAGAGCGAGACGCTCACCTTGTTCGGCTGGGAGTCCCCACTGCCTGCATGGAACTTCCTCATCCTCATGCCCGCCTTCCTGATCTTCTGCGTCACCATGTTGGCAGAGGCTAACCGCGCCCCCTTCGACATGCCCGAGTGTGAGTCCGAGCTCGTCGGTGGCTACGGCACCGACTACTCCGGCTTCCGCTTCGCAATGTTCTACCTCGGCGAGTACATGAACATGGGAACGCTGAGCGCCATCTGCGCGACGCTGTTCCTCGGCGGTTTCCACGCCCCGTGGCCGCTCAACGGAACGGCACTCGACGGTGGCTGGTGGGGCATCATGTGGTTCATCATCAAAGTGGCCATCATGCTGTTCTTCTTCATCTGGGTGCGCGCCACGGTGCCTCGCTACCGCTACGACCAGCTGATGGACGTGGGCTGGAAGACGCTGCTGCCGCTTGCCCTCGGGTTCCTCATGGTGGAGGCTATCTACCTGAAGGCTCGCCAGCTGTCCGTGCCGGACTCGTTCCTGCGCGACGATGCGACGCTTATCGGTTTGGTTATCGTCTTCCTCATCGTCGCCTACGTCGTCCTCGCGGTGCAGCGCCAGGCAACGGAGCGCAAGCTCGCCACCCCGTACCGTGTCCGCAACATCGCAGAGCTGGATCCCACGATCTTCCCACTGCCCGAACTGGACGGCAAGAAGTTCGGAGCCACCAACGGTGACTACGACACCGCGGCCCTGACCACATCCGCGCGAAAGAAGGAATTGTCATGAGTATCTTCTCCCGCTGGAGGGGAATGGCAGTGACGTTCGGAGCCATGTTCCGAGAAAAGTCGACTGTCAACTATCCAAAGAAACCTGCCGAGACAAACCCCCGTTTCCACGGCAGGCACCAACTGAACAGGTGGCCTGACGGGCTGGAGAAGTGCGTCGGATGTGAGCTGTGTGCCTGGGCCTGCCCCGCAGATGCTATCCGCGTGGAGGCAGCCGCCAACACCGATGAGGAGCGCTACTCCCCCGGTGAACGCTACGGCAAGGTTTACGAAATCAACTACCTCCGCTGCATCTTCTGCGGCATGTGCATTGAAGCCTGCCCCACCCGCGCGCTGACGATGACCAACGAGTTCGAGCTGGCCAACGTCTCCCGTGAGGCCCTCATTTACGGCAAGGACAAGCTCCTCGCCCCACTTGAGGACGGGATGGAAGAACCCCCGCACCCGCGCCGGCTTGCCGACGACGAGCGCGGCTACTTCCTCGGCCTGCCCACCTCCCCCGGTGCGGATATCGCGGTTGATCCCACGAAGGACACCGCGCCGCAGTCGGCGCAAGAGGTTGCCGACGAAACTGAGGCAACCAGCATCTCGACGCAGGAGGAGGCCGCACGATGATGTCGCTTACCTACCTGGCTGCTGACGCGGCAGAAACCGCCTACGAAGGGTTCGGGCTCCTCGGCCAGATTTCCTCGTGGATCCTCGCCGCAGTCATCATCGCCGGTGCTATCGGCATGGTGATGTGCAAAGAGCTCATCCACTCCGCACTGTGCCTCCTGCTCGTCATGGTCGGCGTGGCCATCGAGTACGCCACCATGGGCGCGCCTTTCGTGTTCGTTGTGCAAATTGTTGTTTATGCAGGCGCCGTCATGGTGATGATCCTCTTTATCGTCATGATGGTGGGTGCCCGCGGTGAAGCTGCCGACGGCGAGAAAACCGCCACAGGCACCTCGCACACAGTGCTCACGGGCGTGGCCGCGATCGCGCTCCTCGCGCTCATCGGCATCGCTGTGAACATGAGCACGCTTACTGCGCCGCGTGGCATGAGCGAAGCCAACGCAGAGCACGGTGGCAACGTCGCCGGTCTCGGCGTCGAGATCTTCAACAAGTATGTTGTCGGTTTCGAGGTGCTTTCGGCGCTCCTCATTGTGGCCGCCGTGGGTGCCATGATCATGATCTTCCGCGTCCGCGCGGTCAAGCGTTCCACTCAGCGCGAGCTGTCGCAGGCACGCTTCCGCGCCTACAAGGAGCGTGGCATCAACGTCGGACCACTCGCTGCGTCCGGTGTGTACGCCGATTCCAACGCGATGGATGTCCCGGCGCTCCTCCCCGATGGGTCGGAGCTCAAGACCTCTGTCAACCCCGCGTTGTACGAACGCGACGAGGTGGATCCCGCCCAGGGATTTGTCGACCAAACCAAGCGCACCTACGCGTCGCTGGATCAGCAAAGCGAAGGTGAGGAGTAAATGTCTACTGGATTTTACGTCGGGCTTTCGGCGATCCTGTTCTGCGTCGGCATTTGGGGGTTCCTCTCCCGCCGCAACGCGCTGGCATCGCTGATGTCCATTGAACTTATGCTCAACGCGGCAAACCTCGGGCTTGTCGCCTACGCGCACCACTGGGGCGAGCTAGAAGGCCACGTGGCAGCACTGTTTGTCATCGTGGTCGCCGCGGCCGAGGTCGTGGTGGGGCTCGCCATCGTTGTGTCCATTTACCGTTCGCAGGGCACAGTGATCGTCGATGACGAACGCGTGATGAAAGGCTAGGCGCTGTGAATTACTTGTTACTTGCTCAACAGGCCGGCGCTGTGCCTGGCGAGGTCGCCGTGTCAGATTCCACCGCCATCACCCTCGCCTGGCTCATCATCCTCTTGCCCCTGGCAGGAGCTACACTCCTCCTCGTCGGAGGACGGGTACTCGATGCCTTCGGCCACTGGATTGCTCTAGCCGCCAGCGTCGCGGCATTCGCGTGCGGAGTGACGCTCTTTACGGACATGCTGGCACGACCAGCAGCCGAAAGGCCACTCCACGCGCCCCTCTTCCAGTGGATGACGCTTCCCGGATTGGAAACAGACCTCACACTCCGCGTCGACCAGCTTTCCATCGTGTTTGTTCTGCTCGTCACGGGTGTCGGTTCACTCATCCACCTCTACTCGGTGGGCTACATGGCCCACGATGAAAAACGGCGGAAGTTCTTCGCCTACCTCAACTTCTTCATGGCGGCGATGCTCACCCTCGTTTTGGGCGCCAGCTACCTCATCATGTTCATCGGTTGGGAAGGCGTGGGACTCGCGTCCTACCTGCTTATTGGTTTCTGGGCGCAACGCCCCTCGGCAGCTGCGGCGGCCAACAAGGCGTTCATCATGAACCGTCTCGGCGATATCGGCATGGTGCTCGGCATCTCCACGATGTTCGCCACGATGGGAACTACAGAGTTCAACGAAGTAAACGCTCATGTAGGCAGTCTTTCCACCGGTGTTGTAACGTTCATCGGCTTCGCCCTCCTCCTCGGTGTGTGCGCAAAGTCCGCGCAGGTTCCGCTTCAGGCTTGGCTTCTCGACGCGATGGAGGGCCCGACCCCGGTGTCCGCCCTCATTCACGCCGCGACGATGGTCACTGCCGGTGTCTACCTCGTCGTTCGCGCCGGTGACATCTATCAGCACTCCGCCACAGCATCGTTGGCCGTTGTCATCATCGGCACGGTGACCCTGCTCGTCGGCGCGTGGATCGGCTGCGCGAAGGACGACATCAAGAAGGTACTCGCCGGCTCCACCATGAGCCAGATCGGTTACATGGTGCTTGCTGCGGGTATTGGCCCGGCGGGCTATGCGCTGGCCATCTTCCACTTGGTCACCCACGGCTTCTTCAAGGCCAACATGTTCCTCGGTGCCGGCTCCATCATGCACGGCATGAACGAGTCGGTGAATATGCGTGAGTTCGGCGCGCTACGCAAGGCGATGCCCTGGACGTTCATCACTTTCGCGGCGGGCTACCTCGCGATCATCGGGTTCCCCGGATTCGCCGGCTTCTACTCCAAGGACGCCATCATCGAGGTCGCATTTGAGCGTGGCTGGGTCTTCGGTCTCGCAGCGCTCATCGGCGCGGGTGTCACCGCGTTCTACATGACGCGCCTCATAATGATGACGTTTGTCGGCGAGAAGCGCTGGCGCGTGGATCAGCACCCGCACGAGTCCTCCCCCACGATGGTGGCGGCACTCGTCGTGCTCGGTATCCTCTCCGTCATCGGCGGTCTCCTCCTGGCAAACGGTATCGCCTCCTGGCTCAACCCCGCTGTGGGAGGCACTGCGGACAATGTTCCGCTGGTGCACCTCACCCCGCTGACCGGCGTGACGCTCCTCGTTGTCGCCGCTGGCGTCGCACTCGGCTGGTGGATGTTTAAGAAGCCCATCGTACGCACGAGGAAGAATCCCGGTGTTGCCACCCTCATCGGTGACAACGCGTTCTACGCAGACACCATCAATGATTGGGTTGCCGTGAAGCCCACCCACGTTCTCGCGGAAACTGCAGCTGTTGTGGATTCCGTGGGCATTACGACCGCTGTCGACGACGGTGGTCGGGGCTTCGCTGGGCTTGCTACTGCGTTTGGCAAGCTGCAAAACGGTCTCGCCCGCACCTACGGCCTCATCATGGTCATCGGTGCTGTCGTCATCGCAGCAGTCCTCCTCTTCCTGAATCAGATGGCATAGGAGCAATAAGAATGTATCTACTCACTACAGCCGCTCTGGTTCCGCTTGTTGCGGCATTGTTCATGACGTTCTTGCGATCCGGCGCCGCCCGCGTGGTCGCCTTCGTCGCAAGCCTCGTCCCGCTCGCACTGGCAATCGTAATGGTCGCGGGTTTCGACCCCGGCGCTGGGATGCAGTACACGGTAGAAATTCCGTGGATCCCGGCTCTCGGTGCCTACTACGCCCTCGGTGTAGACGGCATCGCACTGGCCATGGTCCTCCTTACAGCGATCTTGACCCCGATCGTCATCTTGTACTCCGGAACGGAGCACTACCGTGCCGATCAGATGGGAGAACATGCCTTCCTCGGCTTCGTACTCGCCATCGAGGGGCTCTCTATCTTCGTGTTCAGCTCCACCGATGTCCTGCTGTTCTACCTCTTCTTCGAAGCAACGCTCATCCCGATGTTTTTCCTCATAGGCGGCTTCGGTGGTGAGAACAGGCGCTACGCGGCCATCAAGTTCCTCCTGTACTCGCTGGGATCAGGCCTGCTCATGCTGGCCGCCATTATCGGCGTGTACATCGTCGGCGACGGTACTTTCCTCCTGTCGGATCTCCAAGACGCAGATCTGGGTGGCACCGTCGGAATGTGGCTGTTCGTCGGCTTCATGATCGCGTTCATCGTCAAGGCCCCGATGGTCCCCTTCCACACCTGGCTACCCGACGCCGCAGAGAACACCACTCCCGGCGGTGCCGTCATGATGGTCGCCATCATGGATAAGATCGGCACCTTCGGAATGATCCGGTTCGCCATGTGCCTCTTCCCGGAGGCCACGGAGTACTTCCGCAACGTCATGATCTGGCTCGCGGTTATCTCCGTCATCTGGGGCGCGCTGGCCGCGCTTGCGCAGACCAACCTCATGCGCTTTGTGGCCTACACCTCGGTGAGTCACTTCGGCTTCATCGTCCTCGGCATGTTCGCTGTGAACGAGACCGCAGTCTCCGCTGCCTCGCTCTACATGTTCAACCACGGCCTGTCTACAGCGATGCTGTTCCTCGTCGTCGGCTACATGATCAAACGTCGCAGCACTGCAGACATTCACGCCTTCGGCGGCGTACAGAAGGTTGCTCCGCTTCTCGGTGGCTACCTCCTCATCGCCCTCCTATCCGCCGTGGCGCTGCCCGGACTGGCACCGTTCGTTTCCGAATTCGGTGTCATCGCCGGCACGTTCAATGGCGCGCCGTGGGCTGCAGGTATCGCCGCTATCGCGATGGTCCTGGCAGCGTGCTACATCATGCGCGTGTACAAGACCACGATGACCGGCGAGCCTGGCGACGAGGTGATCCGCACGATGCCCGACCTCACCCATCCTGAGCGCTGGGTCCTGGCCCCGCTCATCGTTTTGCTGATTGTCTTCGGTGTCTACCCGGAGCCACTGACTAACCTCGTCAATCCGGCATCTGTGAACACCGTCGAATACCTGAACTCCAAGGGTGTCCCACCCGTGGGCACGGTCTACGGCTGGGTCGTTGACCCGCCGGATATTCCAGATCCCGCCTTGCGAGCCGAACTTTCTAGCGAAGGAGGTGCGCTTTAATGACAGCACTCATGCCCCTTTCTGCCCACGTCTCCACGCTGGCTCAGCTGGGAAACAGACACGGCAGCGCTGACGTAATGGAAGCGCCCGATTTGAATTACCAGATCCTCGTGCCCATGCTTGTCCTGTTTGGTGGTGCCTGCATCGCCATCCTGTTTGAGGCCATGGTCAAGGGAGCCCAGCGCTCGATTGTCCAGGTCTTCACCGTCGGACTGACGCTTCTCGCTACGCTCGGTGTTCTCGTCTACAACTTCGCGCAGGGACGCTTCGGCTCCTACGGCGCGGGGCTTCTCATGGCTGACAAGCCTGCCTATATCATGCAGATGGCGCTCATCGTGTTCACTGTGGGCTCGATGTTCTTGTTTGTCACGCACACGAGCACCTCCGCCCGCGAGGCCGGTGGCCGCAACAGCCAGCTGGAAAGCGAGATCCACGCTCTGGCTCTGTTCTCCTTATTCGGCATGGTGATGTTCGTGGCCTCCACGAACCTCCTCATGCTGTTCATCGCCCTCGAGGTTCTCTCGCTGCCCCTGTACGTGCTGTGCAGCATGGACCGCTACCGCCCCAACCGAAGCCAGGAAGCCTCCCTGAAGTATTTCCTCCTTGGCGTGGTGGCTGCGGCACTCACGCTCTACGGTATTGTCCTCACCTTTGGTGCCACGGGCAGTTTCGACTACCAGGCGATTGCACAGGCTGCTGAGAATGGCGTGGAAGCCAACTTCTTCCTTGGTTTCCTGTTCATCATCGCTGGTCTCTTCTTCAAGATCGGCGCTGTGCCGTTCCACTCGTGGGTTCCGGACGTCTACCAGGGTGCCCCTACCCCGGTGACGGCATTCATGGCGATCGCCACCAAGCTCGCCGCCTTTGGCGCGCTCGGACGACTGCTCACGCTCGCCGTTCCGATGAACGACGTGGACACGTGGAAGCTCGTCATTGCTATCGCCGCCGCCGTCTCCATGGCATACGGTGCCATTGTTGCCATCGCTCAGCGCGACGTGAAACGACTCATTGCGTACTCCTCGATCGGTCACGCGGGCTTCATCCTCGCGGCCTTCGTCGGCAGCACCGATGGAGTGTTCACCGTCGCCGGTCTGGAGATCACAGCAATGTCCGCAGCGATTGTCTACCTTCTCGCGTACGGTCTGGCAACCATCGGCGCATTCGCCGTTGTCACTCTCGTGCGGGATGAGAACGGCAAGGAAGCCACAGATTTCGATTCGTGGGCCGGTATCGGGCGAAAGCACCCGGCAATCGGTGCAGCGTTTGTCATTTACTTCCTCAGCTTTGCGGGCATCCCGCTCACCGCTGGGTTTATCGGTAAATTGTCAGCCTTCGCTGTCCCGTGGCTTGCTGGCCAGGCGTGGCTCGTCGTCGTTGCGCTGCTCCTGTCCGCAGTCGCAGCCTTCGCCTACTTCCGCTTCCTCACGGTCATGTTCTTCGACACCCCCTCGAAGAATGCGCGCATGGTTGCTCCGCAAGGAGCAGTGACGGTCATTATCGCCGTCACCGCGATTCTCACCGTCCTCATGGGCGTTCTCCCCACGTGGGTGATCTCGCTCGTCAGCGACGCAGGATCCTTCCTCGTAGGCTAAAGCAAGAAGACGGAGGGTGCCTCCCAGCTAGGCTGGGAGGCACCCTCTTTTTTTTGTTCTTTACCGGCTACTCCCCCAGCTCGGCGTAGCGGGATTCTGCTACTTCCTTGGCGACGGTGAAGCACAGCCCTTGCGGGAAACCGCGCCGCGCAGCCACGCCGACAAGGCGTCGCAGATCCTTGTCGCGTTCTTTGCGTTCGGCTGGAACTGCCTTAATGGAGCGCGCCTTCTTCTCGATGAGCGCCCGCACCATGGCTTCCTCATCCTCGCGGGTGATCTGTTCCAACGCGTGAGCCCGGATGTCCGCGCTCACCCCCTTGTGCTCCAGCTCCCGGTCGAGAACTGTGACCGACTTCCCGCGGCGCGCATGTCGCACGCGCACCCATTCTTGAGCAAACAGGGCGTCGTCGACAAGCCCAGAACCCTTGAGTTCCTCAACGACTGCGGTGACCACATCACGGGGAAAATCTGCCTGGAGGAGCCGCTCGGTGAGCTCGTGTGCCGAGCGCATGCGGGAGTCCAACAGTGTGAGAGCGCGCTCACGGACTGGCTTCGCTGCAGATTCGGCGGCGGAATCGAAGAGCAACGAGGTGTCCGACTGTTCAAATTCGCTGATCGCTCGGGAAAGCAGGGCAATCTTTTCTTCTTTAGTGGGTTCGTGCGGGTTACGAACCATGTCACCATGACCTTTCACATGAAAACACACCCATCCGGGAATGGGAGGGGTGTGTCACTGAGTATTAATCCTCTGAATCGTCGAACGAGTAATCGTCTTCAATGTCCACGTTAGGTACGACGTCAACAAGGTCATCGGAGAGCTCGTCGGATTCCTCGTCCTCGACAGCGGAGTACTTCCCCACCTTGAGCTTGCGGAAGATCTTGTCCTCGATCTCGTCGGCAAGCTCCGGATTCGACTTCAGGAACTGGCGGGATTTCTCCTTGCCCTGGCCGAGCTGGTCGCCTTCGTAGGTGAACCACGAGCCGGACTTCATGACGATTCCATTTTCCACACCCAGGTCGATGATGGAGGACTCGCGGGAAATACCCTCACCAAACATGATGTCGAACTCGGCGATCTTGAACGGCGGCGACACCTTGTTCTTCACAACCTTCAGCTTCGTGCGGTTACCGATCGCGTCACCACCGTCCTTCAGCGTCTGGATGCGACGGATGTCGCAGCGTACCGACGCGTAGAACTTCAGCGCCTTACCGCCCGTGGTCGTTTCCGGCGAGCCGAACATGACACCGATCTTCTCGCGCAGCTGGTTGATAAAGATCGCCGTCGTGCCGGACTGGTACAGCGCGCCGGTCATCTTGCGGAGCGCCTGGCTCATCAGGCGGGCTTGCAGGCCGACGTGAGAATCGCCCATGTCGCCTTCGATCTCGGCTTTCGGCGTCAGAGCGGCTACCGAGTCAATGACCACGATATCGATAGCCCCGGAACGGATGAGCATATCGGCGATTTCCAGTGCTTGCTCACCAGTATCCGGCTGGGATACGAGCAACTGATCTGTGTCTACGCCAAGTTTCTTCGCGTACTCCGGGTCGAGGGCGTGCTCAGCATCGATGAACGCCGCAATTCCTCCCTCCTTCTGCGCGGAGGCAATAGCGTGGAGCGCTACCGTCGTCTTACCGGAGGATTCCGGGCCGTAAATTTCTACGATACGACCGCGTGGGAAGCCACCGATTCCAAGTGCCACGTCAATAGCCGTGTTACCGGATGAGATAGCCTCGATTGGAGGATGTTTCTCCTCCCCCAGGCGCATGATCGAGCCTTTGCCAAAGTCCTTCTCAATTTTCTTCAGCGCAGCATCGAGAGCCTTTTCGCGGTCGCTGCCACTGGACTTAGTCACGGGCTTCTTGGACGTTGTCGTTTTTCGTGCCATCAGTTCCTTTTCCTTCGGTCGTCTGTACATAGAGTAGCTCTCGAGCGCTGATGGCCCGCAGAGTTTCACGCCTCATTTGAGCGCCTCTATTTCCTTAGACGGTCTCAGTCGGGCATTTGGATCCCTCGGGGGTAAAAATTTTTCCGTCAGGGTGAGTTAGCCCGCTATTCCGTATCGCTTATAAAGCAGACCCTACGCGGTCGCGGTTTCCGCCCACTACTATACCTGCACATGTGTTCGAATACCTCCCAACTGCTCGCGGCGTGTCCAGAGGGCACACGACCATCAGGGATCCGTACGTGACGGACCCCACAAACGGACACCACACAATAGAGTAAGAATCCGACATCCTGCGACGATCCACTCAGATAGCTTTTCTCACGGTCATCACCCGCGCGAGAGGCAGGGAGCGGAAGCACAGCGGAGCTCTACGGCAGATCCTTCGGTCCCCAGCGACGGTCGTGGGGGACTTCGAAGTCATCACACAGTTTCTCCCAGATATCCCGCACATCGGTGTCAGTGTTCAGCAGGTTAGCAGCGGTATCACCCAAGCTAGAGATCTGGTGGTGGTCGACGATGTAGTCACCGCGGGATTCACCGAATTCATGGTGGACCAGCTCGTAGAAGTGATTAAGACGCATATCGCATATAGTACAGCGGGGAGCGCACGGATTCACCGCTGCCCCTTGAGCATCCTCGCTGTATAGAGGTCACGTGACTGCTCAGGGCACAGCTAGGCAATCCTCCGACTCGGTTACCTCCATGAATGTACGTTCGGCACGCTGAGACAGATCATTTCGACCAATGCTGCCATCTACATATCTTTCCTTAGCCCACTTTCTTAAACTACTTTCAATTGCTAAAGTAATTGAACTGTGAACAATAACTCTTCTTTTGATGTACGCGACCTTGGCTATATCGCCGTCTTCGCAGCGCTCATTTCAGTTCTCGCCTTCGTTTCTGTCCCTGTCGGTGTTCTTGGCGTTCCCATCGTTCTCCAAAATACAGCCGTCATCCTCGCTGGCATGGTGCTAGGAGCCAAGCGCGGAACCCTTTCCGTAATTCTCTGGCTGGCCATTGGCCTCGTTCTCCCGGTTATCTCCGGTAAGACTCTTCTTACCGCCATCGTCGGCCCGACCATTGGTTACCTCGTCGGTTACATCGTCGCTACCGCACTTGCCGGTTTCATTGCCTACAAGGCCCCCCGTCGCCGTGGTGCCCTCATCGGCTACCTCGCCGTTGCTGGCGTTCTCGGCCTGCTCATCGAGTACGGTTTCGGAATCGTTGGCCTCGTCTTCCGCGCTGGTCTAGATTGGGGAACCGCTTTTACGTCCCAGCTCGTTTTCATCCCCACGGACCTCATCGAGGTTATCTTCTGGATCGCAATCGCCGTTGCTGTACACATGGCATTCCCCGGCCTGCGCCCCCAGAAGATCATCACCGCCTAGAATCTCCACGGTGACAAACACTCAGCCCCCTCTCGCCATCCATGGCATCCATGGGGGCTTTTCACTTTTATTCCGCCACCAGTAACGAAAGAAGAATCGGATCACACCGTGCCCACCATTGAGTTTTCAGATGTGGAAGTCCGCTACGAAAATCGCGTCGTCCTGCGCCCCCTCTCCTGTACTCTGACCGAAAATCGCATTGGCATTGTCGGCGCGAACGGATCCGGAAAATCCACCTTTTTGCGCCTCATTAATGGACTTGGCAGCCCCACGTCGGGCGCAGTGAGCGTCGATGGACTGCCTGTCGCGGATAACGGCAAGCAGGTGCGCAAAAAGGTCGGTTTCATGTTTTCCGACGCGGAAAACCAGATCATCATGCCTACGGTAAAAGAAGATATCGGCTTCTCCCTCAAGCGCTTCAAACTCCCAGCCAAACAGAGGGAACAGCGAGCCCTAGCGATGCTCGAACGCTATGGTCTTGCAACGCACGCGGATGACTCGCCGTACACACTGTCGGGCGGACAAAAACAGCTCCTGGCGCTCGCCTCCATTCTCATTATGGAACCGTCTGTCATTTTGCTCGATGAGCCAACTACCCTCCTAGACCTCCGCAATCGTGTGCGCATTAAGAAGGAGCTTTCCCGTCTAGACCAGCAGATCATTGTAGCCACGCACGACCTGGCGCTTCTTGAGGGTTTCGACCGCGTTATCTACATCGCCGACGGCACGATTCGCGCCGACGGCACACCCGACAACGTCCTCCCCACGTACGTTTCGGAGATGACCGATGATCACTAAGTTCATCCCCTTAGCACTCTATATTCCCGGCACCTCCCCCATTCATCACATGACGGCAGGGTGGAAGATGATTGTCCTCCTGGCGTTCATCATCACCTCCGCTATCTATTCCCCCACGCCCTGGCATGCCCTCGGCTGGCTCATCGTGCCCATCATCGGTTACGTAATAGCGAAAATCCCCCCCACAGTCGCCGTCGGGCAGATTCTGACTCCGCTACCCATCATCGTGTTCTTTGGTGCCTTCACATGGTGGCAAAAGGGATTTCCGGCAGCGTTGACAATGGTTCTAACTTTTACCGCAGCCATCGCCGCCGCCACGCTACTCACTCTCACAACCACCATCGAGGAGCTTCTCGACGGCCTGGAACGATGGCTCGGCCCACTCTCGCGTTTCGGTGTCAACCCTGAGCTCGTCGCTCTCGCCATTTCACTCACTATCCGGCTCATTCCGCTCATCGCAATGAGCGCCGTTCAGGTGCTTCAAGCAAGAAAAGCCCGGGGAGCTGACCACTCCCTCCTCGCTTTCGGGATTCCGTTCATTGTTTCCGCTATTCGACGCTCCCAAGCTGTTGGTGACGCCCTCGTCGCCCGTGGAGTTGGGGATTAAGGTCGGGGGTAACCCGACGCTGTTTTTCTGCAATAATTGTTGCGACGTGCTAAACGATCCCGCCCGTCCCCCTGGCATGTGAATAATACATGTTCAAACCGGCTTTCCTCCTGCCGCACGGTGAGCCGCCCAGATCTTCAACAAATGTCACGCCTCCGCACTGCTGACGCAATACCCCCTAATTAGGCTATTCTTCACGCTATTCCTCAGCAATTAGCCAAAAACACGGTCAATTCACAGGTTCCCTTTGACAATCAGCAGGTTTTTTACCAAAATTACAACTATGAAAGAGATTTGCACACGGCTTGGAGCGCTGCTCGTTGGTGTTGCGCTCACTTCGGGTGCAGTCATCGGCCCAGCGCCGACTTCTGCAGCCTCCGAGGTTGTAGTTACCACCGGCAACGCTACTGAGTCAAAGATTATCGACTGTGCAGAAGCACCGTCCGAGCGGGACGATGGAAGCCGTAGGTCCTATCTCACGGATTCCAGTCTCATCGACTTTTTCCTTGGGCTGACAACGAATGGTTTCACGACGGATGACAACGGGTGCCGTGTACATCCCGACAAAGTCAAGCTATCCATTATCACCCCTGTGTTAGCTATTCTCGGTTTCGGGAACTGGCTAAAGAAAAAGGACATCATCTAGCGCGACCGCCTATGATCGCTCAGGAGATATAGCAGCGAGGTTTTCGGCCTCGCTTTTTCTTTGCACTACAGTCCTCTGCGTCCCAGCCTTCTAACCTCACAAGGCTCCCGACCTCACATCCAGGGCACCGATGTGTGCCCCCCCTCCTTCCTCCTCACCCCGAACGAGAACGCATCATTTGCTCATGCGAGATCAGCGAAGCAGGGTGACACGCATCAGCATGGAGGGACGTAAAAAGGCGCGAGACATTTCTCGCGCCTTTTTTCATCATGTACGTGGCTGGCAAGCACGCATGCAGCGCGTGCCCAACCCCGGGGAGTTAGTGTTCCTCAATGCCCTTCTTGCCCTGCGTGAGCTGTGACGCGCTGGAACTGCCGGAACCAGACTCCAATTCGCCCTGCATCTGAGCGCGGATCTCCTCCAGCCTACTGTGGCCTGCCAGCTGGTAGCCTGCGGATTCAACCTCAGCCATCCGGCTCTGCACGGAGTTCTGAGCCAGCTCGGCCTTGCCCAAGGCGTTAGCGTAGCGGCGCTCGATCTTCTCCCGCACCTGATCTAGGTTCGGAGTGGAACCGGACGCAGTGAGGGAATTCATCGACTGGATAGACTCGGAAACCTTCTCCTGCATCTTGGCCTGCTCAAGCTGAGATAGAAGCTTCGTCCGCTCGTTGACTTTCTGCTGCAGTTGCATGGAGTTACGCTCCACGGCCTGCTTGGCCTGAGCTGCCTGCTGCAGAGCTTGATCGTGCATCGCCTTGAGGTCTTCAACCTCCTGCTCCGCAGCGACCAGCTGCGCGGCAAATGCCTCGGCTGTGTTTTCGTACTCGAGAGCTTTCTGCTCATCGCCTGCAGCACGGGCTTTGTCCGCCAGCTGCAACGCCTGTCGAGTATTTCCCTGGAGCTTCTCGATATTGCTCAGGTTGCGGTTGAGCTTCATCTCCAGCTGATGCTGGTTACCGATAACAGCAGCCGCCTGCTGAGACAGCTCCTGGTGCTGGCGCTGCGCATCCTCGATAGCCTGCTGAATCTGTACTTTCGGGTCAGCGTTCTCCTCGATCTTGGAATCGAAGAGCGCCATGAGGTACTTCCACGCTTTCACAAAGGGGTTAGCCATTGGTGAGTTTCCAGCCTTTCGTTATCCACGGCTGAGCGCTCGCTCGAGCCTGATGGGGTGTAACGGTTGATATTGTCGGTAGTTTAGTTTAGCTTGTCGCACCTTCCGTGGCAGCGAAAGGAACAAAAAGAGGGGGACGTTGAGGCTAGACTCGCTCAAGCTCAGCAGTTGCGTCAGCAAGAGCCATCGTCCCTGCGGCCTCAATGAGCACGTCGGCTACAGACACGCCAAGGGCTCTACAAACGGAGGCTAGGAGCTCGGAGGATACTTCCTTGCGCCCGCGTTCAAGCTCCGACAGGTAACCGGGAGACACCCGCGCGAGATCAGCAAGTTGACGCAACGTCAGGTGATTATCAGCCCTAAACGTCCGCAGAGCTGTTCCGAGCGCCTCTCGGAGAAGCATCTCGGGTGCACGACGGTGGGCCGGAATACCTGAGGTATGGGGCGCGTGCTGGCGAGCCACTGGTGCCATACCTGCTGCTATTTCTGTCTTTACGGGGGAAATTGTTGTTACCATCATTAACTTCAACGGAGAAGAAGAGTCTTTTGTTCCCTCCTTCTACCGCTCGTTTTCCTCCTTGGGAGTGTTCATGAGCTTTACCAGCTTGAGCAGTTCTTCCAGCGCCGCCTCCACAGAGGCGCGACGAATCTCGTTACGGTTTCCATCTACAACGGCCACAGGTGTCGCCTCTCCGGGCACCAGGATCCATCTGTGGCTGTGTTGTGGGTAGGCGCGAAGAGCAACAGTATATCCCTGCGGATCACATAGGCCAATCCATACTTCGCCTACTTCGTGGCCGTCTTGCTTGCTCGGTCCGGCGACCCCCGTCAGGCTCACGCCCCAATCTGCATCGAGCAGAACCCGTACTGTAGCAGCCATCTGCTCAGCACACTCCCGGGAAACTGGCCCGACGGTTTCCAGTACAGAGGCATCGACCCCCAGCAAGTCTCGCTTGACATCGGTGGCATAGCTGACGACACCACCGCGGAGTACTGCCGACGCTCCAGGTATACCGGCGACAGTTGCAGAAGCTAAGCCTGCTGTTAGTGACTCCGCAAAGGCGACGGTTTGTCCTGCAGTAGTCAGCGTCTGGACAAGTTCCTGTGCGACGGGGGATGGCTCGGTCATAGTGTCACTTCTCCTTCAGACGTTTCGCATCAACGAGATATTGAATGCCCGTGGCTACGGTCACGATAACGGCCGCGAGCATGACGATCAGGGACGGAATATCCATCCACGCTGGGAGGGGCGCAAGGTAGAGACCGACTGCGATGGCTTGGAGGGTTGTTTTAATCTTTCCCCCCTTAGATGCCGGCACTACCTGCCCCTGACGGAGTTTCACCATGCGCCAGAACGTGATGCCCAGCTCCCGCACGACGATTACTACGGTGATCCACCACGGCAGAGATCCGATGATGTTCAGAGTTACCAGCGCGGTAATCATGAGCGCTTTATCAGCGATCGGATCAGCGATCTTGCCAAAATCCGTCACAATTCCCCGAGCACGCGCAATGTCCCCATCTAGCTTGTCGGTGATCATCGCAGCGACGAAGATCGCCAGCGCCCACCACATCCATGTGGTGTCTTCGCCTCCCCCACGCAGCACCGCCCAGCCGAGGAAGGGCACGGCGATGATGCGTAACGTCGTCAGCGCATTGGGAAGGTTGACGTTTGACTGTTTCGGTGAGCCAGTCACCGTGTGCTCGGAAGAAGCCACACTACCACCTTTGACCTACGAATTTTTGGTCTTACTCAGTACACTTTATGCCATGACGTACTTTGCTGTTTTCTATACCTACATTAGCGATGCCGAACAAGTTGCGGCTGTCCGCCCCGAACACCGGGCGTTTCTTGCCGGCCTAAAGGACGAAGGCACGCTTGTAGGTTCTGGCCCCCTCGTAGGCACGGATCCCGGTGAGGCTCTCATCGTGCTCCAGTTGCCGGACAACGCTACTGTCTCCGATGCTAAAGCCGTCATGGATAACGATCCATTCCACAAAAAGGAAAAGATCGCCTCGCGCACGATCAAGGAATGGGACCCAGTTCTACGGGTGTTTTAGCCTGGCATTTCAGGCGGGAGCGCGCTGCCCCATGACCTGAACTGCACTCGTTCTGCCGGAGCTGCTCGACCCCTCTGGAGTTTCCCTTTTTTAGCTCTCAAGCCCCTTTCCTCCAGCAAGCTGGAGGAAAGGGGCTTGAGTTAGGGGCTTTCCGATGAGGTCTCCGGCACGCGTTCGGTCACTGCTTCTGCATCTCTCCTACCGGTGTAGGTGCACTAACCGTACGGTGGGCAGGTGATGCTGGTAGCCGTTGCGCTCCAGGGTCTCCGAACGCTTTAGTCGCTCGAGTTTGTCTTGTCAGCTGCGGTTGCGACGTCTCCGCTGGAGCCCTCATCATCCGGTGTATGCGAGGCAGGATTCCAATCTGGGGCGACGGCACCTTGTGCCTCGTCGCGTTTTGTCTTGATCACTGAGGCAATGGCAGTAATGGCAAGCACACCGACGATGACGAACAGCGAGGTAATGTTGCCAATTTCCGGTACGGATACTCCCTCGCCACCGTTGATGAACGGGAGTTTATTCTCATGCAGCGCATGGAGAACGAGTTTGATGCCGATGAAGGCCAGGATTGTAGCCAAACCGTAAGGGAGGTAGACCAACCGCTCCAACAAGCCGTCGAGAAGGAAGAACATCTGCCGCAAGCCCATCAGTGCGAAAGCATTCGCGGCGAACACGATGTACGGCTCCTGCGTCAGGCCGAAAATGGCGGGGATGGAGTCGAAGGCAAACATGAGGTCAATAAAGCCGATGGAGATGAGCGCCAGCATTAAGGGAGTGACCATCTTCTTGCCATTTTCCACGGTGAACAGGTGATCGCCATGGAAATGAGAAGAAACAGGAATCACCTTGCGGGCGGTCTTGACCACGAACATGTCATCGATATTCGTGTCTTCTTCGCCCTTGACCTCATCAACGACAAGCTTTACAGCCGTGTAGAGCAGGAACGCACCAAAGATGTAGAACACCCAGCTCCACGCGTTGATGGCAGCGGCACCGAGTAGAATAAAGATGAGGCGCATGGCCAGGGCTAGCGCAATGCCGATGAGCAGCACCTTCTGCTGGTATGCGCGCGGAATCTTAAAGGAGCCGATGATCAACGCGAAAATAAACAGGTTGTCGATCGACAGAGACAACTCGGTGATGTAACCGTTGAAAAATTCGAGCGCATGCTCGTGCGTCCAGATAAACCACAAGAAGATGGTAAATAAGCCGGCGAGGCTCATGTAAAACGCCATCCAGCCACCCGCCTCTTTCATTGAGGGCTCGTGTGGGCTTTTGACGTGGGAATAGAAATCGAACGCGATGAACCCTAGTAGCACCACGATCGTGATAATCCACGTAACTAGGTTTACTTCCATGATATTTACTTAGACCTCCGGCTAATATGTCCTTAAACCTTGAGGTCTTACCCACCACTATCGTGGCCGACGTGCCCGGATGTACCACTGGTTTGCGGCACACCGTGATGACGTTCACGCCGTTGCGGGTTACTCCCCTCGTCACAACTGCTTCGACTTTAGCCGAACTTCCCTTTGTGCGCTAACGGGGTGCTTTTTCGGTCAGGATTCCTCCACCACCCATGCCCGTTCCAGACGGGCCAGCCCTTCATGCCTCTCACTGCCCCACCATCGACTACACAGACCGCTGTGCGTTGCAACACCGCCACGTCCGTACCAACTGTGTGTGACGGATCGCTCCAGTTTTCTTTGCGCTGAAATTGAGGAGTTCAGAGGCGGAGGGAGGAAAAGCCGGACGTGTATGATCCTGTTTCCCCATGCATCCGCATCCCCCCACAGAGGACTCCGGCGAGCAGGTGACAACCACTAGACGTACGCAGCCGGCCATCCCGCATGGGATGGTCGGCTGCACCGAGGCGCAGCGAAAGGTACTGGGCGCGAGTACGTCGGTGCTCGACGAGTTTAGAAGGTGCCTTCCGTTGGACGGGCAACCTCTACCTTTGTCGTTGTGGCACCCTGCGAGTTATCGATGACTTCTCCCTCGATAACATCATCGTCCACTTCCTTCGGGGCAGTTGCAGGGTCCGCACCCTTCACCAGCCAAATGACAGTCTCGAGTTCCTCTGGTTTAACCAGCACATCGCGCGCCTTGCTCCCCACAGACGGCCCAACAATTTCCCTCGATTCCATGAGATCCATGAGCCGACCAGCCTTAGCAAAGCCGATACGCATCTTTCGCTGGAGCATTGAGGTGGAACCGAGCTGCGATGTCACAACAAGATTGATGGCCTCAATGAGGTCATCCATGTCCTTGCCGATTTCTTCATCGATGGCCTTCTTTTCCGGTTCCTTTTCTTCCGTCACGCCTTCGGCGTACTCCGGCTCCGCCTGCTGCTTGGCAGCATCAACGACGGCCTGGATTTCCTCATCGGTGACAAACGCACCCTGGATACGCCGGGGTCGCCCGGCACCCTGTGGGATAAAGAGACCATCGCCCATGCCGATGAGCTTCTCTGCGCCACCCTGATCGAGGATAACGCGGGAGTCCGTCAGGGAGCTCGTAGCAAATGCGAGACGCGAAGGAACGTTTGTCTTGATCAGCCCCGTGACGACATCCACAGAGGGACGCTGGGTGGCCAACACCAAGTGGATACCTGCGGCACGCGCCTTCTGGGTGATGCGCACGATCGAGTCCTCGATCTCCTTCGGAGCGGTCATCATCAGATCCGCGAGCTCGTCGACGACACATACGATCGACGGGTATGGACGGTACTCGCGTTCAGAGCCGGCAGGGGCCTGAATCTCACCGCTCAGCACCTTCCTGTTGTAATCCTTGATATGGCGCACGCGGGCAGACTTCATGTCCAGGTAGCGCTGTTCCATCTCCTCCACGAGCCACTGCAAAGCCGCAGATGCTTTCTTCGGATGCGTAATAATCGGTGTGATGAGGTGAGGAATTCCCTCGTAGGGGGTTAGCTCCACCATCTTCGGGTCCACGAGAATGAGGCGCACCTGATCCGGCGTAGCCCGGGTGAGAATGGATACAAGAAGGGAGTTCACGAACGCCGATTTACCGGAACCTGTTGAACCGGCAACGAGCAGGTGAGGCATCTTCTGGATGGAGTGGCTGACAAAGTTGCCCTCGATGTCCTTGCCCAATCCGATGAGGAGCGGATCGTCACTACTATGCACCTTGGGTGCGTTGAGGACGTCGGAAAGCCGAACCATCTCACGGTCACTGTTGGGAACCTCGATGCCCACGGCTGACTTGCCGGGAATCGGGGCAAGGAGACGCACGTTGTCCGTGGCCACCGCGTAGGCGAGATCTGCCTGCAAGTTCGTAATCTTGGACACCTTGACACCGGGTGACAGCTCTACTTCATAGCGGGTCACTGTTGGGCCGCGTGAAAAGCCGGTGACCTGGGCACCGACCTTAAACTCACGGAATACCTCGTCAATGGCATCAATAATCCGGTCATTGGCTGCCGAGTGCTCCTTGGGAGGCTGCCCGGGGATGAGCAACGATGTCGAAGGAACTCGGTAGTCCGAGTGCGTCGAAGCAGTGTCCATCGCGGGCGCAGCATCCTCGTCCGTATCCTCAGAGACATCTGCGGAAGTACCCGTAGCGGAACCAGCAGTGACCGGTTCCATTGCTTTCTGTGCCGCTGGGGTCGCTGGTCCCGCCGAACGGTTGGGAGCCGTCGTCGGTTGCGGATGCCTGTTTGCGCCCGTGACCGCACCGGCGGATTCGCTGTCGACCTCCGGCGCAGTGAGCGCCTGGCTGTCAAGGACTCGAGTTGTGCCTGCGTCGAGCACGTCTTGCGTGGGCGAAACGGCAGGCATCGCAGCTGTCTCCGGCTTATACAGGTCCTCCGTTGCTCGACGACCGACCTTTCCCGCAGCATCCACGCCCCGCCGGATCAAACCGCGGGCACCTTCCTTGGCACCGTGCTCGGCCCCGTAGGCGGCACCTGCTGCACCAGCGACCGCACTCGCTGCGGAGCCGACGACGCCCGCAGCAGCACCTGCCGCGCCGGCGACACCACCAAATCCGGTGCCTGTGCGACCAGAGCGACGAGACTTCGCACCACGGCGATCGTTTGCCGCCCGACGGCGGTTGCCAGTCAGTTCAGTTTCTGCCCCCTCGGCGTAAGACGATTCATCGTCGTAGGCCGCGCCTCCATCACGTCTCCCCCATGCCAATCGATGCGACCGTGCCCGACGCGGGGCAGGACGCTGGCTGCGTGGCCGGTCTTCGGCTATCGCATCGATATCGGCCTCCGCCCCACTGTACGGGTCGTCCAGAGGCTCATTGACTTCTTCGAAGCTACCGAATCCGAGGTACGCGATCAGTTCACTGACGAAGTCCTTCACCGTTGTACCGGTTGCCACGACCGCACCATAGATCACAGCAAGAATAAGCAGAGGAATGGCTATGTAGCGCGAAAACCCGATGGCCAGTGGCTGGCCGATAACGAGACCAATCGCCCCGCCGGCATCGATCCGACCTGGCCAGTCGGATGGGAGACCGGCAAAAATGTGCAGCATCGCAAGAACGCAGGCGACAATGATCGAACCACCAATGGCAATATCTTTTCGACGTGCCGGTTCGACGGATTTCCCGGTGAACAGAACCCATGCCATGACCACCAGGCAGATAGGCAGGATCCAGGAGGCCGAGCCGATGACGGATCCGACCCCCATAGAAATCCACTGTCCTACTGGACCTGCGATGTCGAACCACACTGCAGCAGCGAGAACAACGGCAAGGCCGATGCACACTAGTGCGATGCCATCCGAGTGTGCCGAGGGTTCGTCACGGCGCCAGCGTGCCGGTTGCGTGCGGTCCTCCTGGGACGTCGGCTCAGGCTGGCGATTTCTGCTGCGCCGACGGCGGGTAGAGCTCCCGGCCTCGTCGGCGGGTTCATCGTCGTTTTGTTGGTTTGCCACGTCGTCGGCCTCGATAGCGAAGTCGTCCTCCTCGTTCCAAAAGTCGTCGTCAAGCTCTTCCGGGTTCGGCTTAGGGCTCGTCAGGGACCGCCATAGCGCGCCTGAGCCACGCGCGACGGCACCAAACATCGTGCTTACCCCCTTGGCCGTCGCTCGGGTAGCGCTCCCTGTGCGCTCCCCCGCAGTGTCTGCAGCGCGAAACGCCGAGGAGCGGGGATGCGTGCGGGAATCCCCGGCCTGTCGACGGGAGGACGGGCCGGTAGCTGCCTTCTTTCTACGGCTTGCAGAGGAGTTACGCACAGTCATGTAAGTAACAATAACCCCTTTTGCACCATTTTCCACACAAGCAACGCCGAGATGGCAATTTTCCGGATGATTCCGGCCCCTGAGCGGCTAGGAGTTAAGGAGGAATGCCACCGCCTTAGGCTGCGGAGTGGCACCGAACTTTATCGTGAGGTAACAAGACTGCGGTACACGTGACGGCCGAATGCCCACATAAAGATCTCCCCGACCGGTCCGCTCACACGCAGGACCTCGTCGCCCTTTTCCGCGACACCGTGCTTGTCCACAGCAACAAATCGGGGGAATCCCGTAGGTTCCAAAATTACAGGGACCGTGTGACTGCGAAGAAGGCCTTTACTGAGCACCTTGAGCGAACCGTATAGCTCCTTTTCTTCCCACTCGTTGAGGATGCGCGGCCCCTCCCAGTCCGGCTGGGCGCGCAGAACATCTTCATGGTGAATGAAGTGTTCTGCGGTGTTCACACCCGCCGGCATTGGGATCCGCGGCCCCTTTGCCCACTGTTTCACCACTGTTTCATAACCGTGCCCTGCGACCTCATCCGAGACTTTCTTCAGATGGTCTTCGAGGAAAGGAACGAACATTCCTGCAGCCGCGTCAAGTCGGTTCTCACGAACCCATAGATGGACGGCCAGATCACGGGTTTTCCACCCCTCGCACAGGGTAGGCGCGTCGGGGCCTACCTCGAGGAAGGTTTCTGCTAGACGACGCCGTTCAACCTCAGCAAACTTCATGCCAAAATTCTACCTTTCTCTCGAATGCACTGCAGAGAAGCTTATGAGACCAAAAGCATCGGTGTGTCGAAGGATGGGTGTCATCGCGGAGACGCGTCGAGACCCACTCCCCCCGGCCCCAATGGATCCTCCCCTCTGGTGCGCACCCTTCTACTTCGTGACACTAGTCCACTTCCAACCGTTTACTATTCGCCTTTTATGTTTCGCACCGGAAGGCATTCGCCACTGCGTTGTCTGGTGTTACCAGCACATCCACCATTTCGTCATGCGGACCCCACAGATAGTTCACGAGGGAAACCTCATAGTGCAGCGCACACACTCAGCTCCGGCGGGGTAGACAACAAAAATCGCCCGCTACAGATGTAGCGGGCGAAGAGGGGAAGGCAGGAACCCTCACCCTCTGACGGGGCCCATATTATCGGGATTCGACGGTCTGGGCGACATCCTCGTCGTCGGGGCCGTCATTCGGGCTAGCCATCTGGACAACCGTCGGAACGATCATCGGGCTACGCTGCCACTTCTTCTCCGTGTACTTGCGGATCCGGCGGCGCAGCTGCTGCACCATACGGTACGTATCGTTTTCGCCCTCTCCTGCGAGGTCGAGCATGATATTTTCTGCAAGTTCTGCAATCTCCGGCATCATAGACTTCGCGTCCTCGGAGAAGCCACGGGCCTGAACGGTGGGGCGCTCCAGCAGGCGACCCGAGCGGTTATCGATGACGGCGGTAAGAGCGATGAGGCCGCTCTCGCCAAGCTCGGTGCGGTCGGCGAGAACATGCTCTCCAACGTCACCCATGGTGGTGCCGTCGACGTAGAGATGGCCGATCGGAATCTGGCCAACCACCTGTGCGCGTCCGTCGACAAGATCGACAACAACGCCGTTTTGTGCAAGCACGACCCGCTCCGGATCAACGCCGGTGGAGATGGCGAGTTCCTTGTTCGCGCGGAGGTGTCGCCATTCGCCGTGGACCGGCATTGCGTTCACCGGGCGTGCTGCGTTGTAAATGAACAGCAATTCGCCGGCGTAGCCGTGGCCAGAGGTGTGAACCTTCGCATCACGGGACGTCACCACGGTGGCGCCGATCTGTGCCAGCATGTTGATAACGCCGAAGACCGCTTCCTCATTACCTGGGACGAGGGACGAGCTGAGGATGATGAGATCGCCGTCGCGGACCGTAATCTGGCGGTGCTCACGGCGCGCCATACGGGACAGGGCGGCCATCGGCTCACCCTGGGTGCCCGTCGTGATGAGCATGATCTTGTGGGGTGCCATCTTGGCAGCCTCATCCATCGTGACAAAAGTGCCACGCGGTGCCTGCAGGTAGCCCAGTTTCTGGGCAATGTCCATGTTGCGAATCATGGAGCGACCGTTGAAGGCAACCTTGCGGCCGGCGGCGACTGCCGCATCCACAGCAGCCTGTACGCGGTACACGTTGGACGCGAAGGAGGCGAGAATGACCCTCTGTTTTGCCCCCATCACCAGCCGTTTGATCGTCGGGGCAACGTCCGCTTCAGAGCCGGAGATGCCCGGCGTGGTGGCGTTCGTCGAATCGCACATGAGGAGATCGATGCCCTCATCGCCGTAGCGGGAGATGGCGGGCAGATCGGTGGGACGCCCATCCGGAGGCGTCTGATCCAGTTTGATATCGCCCGTGTGCAGAATCGTGCCTGCACCCGTCTTGAGCACAATGCCCAAGCAGTCCGGGATCGAGTGGCCAACGTTGAAGAAGCGAATGTTAAACGGTCCGCGATCAACCTCAGAAAGCTCGTTAACTTCGATCAGCTTCGGACGCTGGCGGTGCTCCTGGCACTTAGCCGAGATGAGGGCACACGTGAACTTCGATGCCAGGATGGGCAGATCTGGCCGGTGGCGCAGGAGATAAGGGATCGCCCCAATGTGATCCTCGTGGCCGTGCGTGATAACGAGCGCTTCGACCTGATCGAGACGATCCTCGATGTAGGAGAAATCAGGCAGGATCAGATCGACACCCGGCTCGACGGAACTGGGGAACAAAACGCCACAGTCGACGAGCAGGATCCGGTTCTTGTACTCGAACACGGTCATGTTGCGGCCGATCTCAGAAATGCCACCAAGAGCGACAATCCGCAGGCCATTCTTCGGAGCCTTCGGGGGTTCAGGCAGGCGCTGCGTCAGATCCGCGCCCTGCATGGAATGGACAACGTTGCGCCCATGCCGGTTGGAGCGGTCGGAACGACCGCCACGTCCGCCCTTTTTGGCGGAGCCGTTGGTGCCAGAATTCTTGTTATTTGTGGAATTGTTGTTGTTCGTATTCTTCTGGTTCGCAGACTGAGCAGCCTTACCGTTGCCACGGTTTTTTGTAGTGGTGGCACGACGACTGCTACTGCGCTTTTTAGGAGCCGACGTGGAGTCGACGTTCGAAGGCGCGTCTGCGGAGCCAGTCTTACGCTCCGCGCGACGCCTCCGGTTGCGAGGTTCGGTCATATTTAAAGGAATCCACCCTTTTCTAGTTCCAAGCGGAGCTCCTCCACCTGCTGCGGCTGCAAAGCAACCTGTGGCAGGCGGGGATCCCCCGCTTCAATGCCCTGCAACTGCAGAGCTACCTTACTTAGGCTGACACCGCCAAGTTTTCCTTGAGCGGCATACAGCGGTGCTAACGTGGCGTTAATTTCCCGTGCACGGGCGAGGTCGCCGGCCTCGAAGCTCGTTTTCAGTTCTCGGAGGAGCTGCGGTGCAATATGGCCAATGACGGAGATGAAGCCCGTTGCCCCCACGGCCAACCATGGGAGATTGAGTGCATCATCGCCGGAATAGTACTCCAGACCTGTGTCCGGAATGAGCGAGGCGGCAGACGCAAGATCGCCCTTCGCTTCCTTCATCCCCTTGATATGGGGGTGCGCGGCCAATGCCCGAATAGTATCCGGCTTAATGGGGATACCAGAGCGACCCGGAATATCATACAGGATGACCGGCAGTTCTGTCGCATCGGCTACGGCCGTGAAGTGCTGGATGAGCCCCTCCTGGCTCGGCTTGGAGTAGTACGGGGTAACCACAAGCAGCCCGTCGGCACCCGAATCGGCGGATCGTTTAGCCAGGTCAATAGATGAGCGAGTGTTATTCGTACCCGCGCCGGCGACGATCGTTGCCCGATCCCCCACCTCGTCTTTTACCGCACGGATAAGGGCTACCTTTTCCTCTGCCGTTGTCGTGGGGGACTCACCCGTTGTGCCGTTGAGGATGAGCGCATCGCATCCGCCATCGACCAGCCTGGCGGAAAGTTCCCGGGCCACCTTTTCATTCAACTCGCCGTCCGCTGTAAACGGGGTGACCATGGCCACGCCGACTGTTCCGAATGTATTGCTCATCAGCACTCCTTTAAATAAATTTTAGAAATCCGTTACGTAGGGACTCGTTGCCATCTCGGATCCGTCCGACAGGCGGGTTACCTCAAAATCCCCAAACACGACGGGACACTCCTTAGCAAGTATTTTTAAACATTCCACGGCGAGAGTGCGTATTTCCTTATCGGCGTGTTCCGTCGCCCGCATACCGATAAAGTGCCTCCAGGCCCGCAGGTTTCCCGTCACTACGATGCGTGACTCCGTCGCGTTAGGGAGCACAGCCCGTGCGGCCTGCCGTGCCTGCTTCATGCGCAGCAGCGCGTTGGGTTCGTCGGAAAGCTTCTGTTCGAGCGAGGACAAGATCTCTTCGAAGGCGAACCGAGTGTCATCCACGGTTCGCATGAACAGTCTTTCCAACTGTTCATCGCCTGCGATTTCATCAGGGACGACAACCTCGGTTTCACCGGGGTGAACGAAGCGTTGAGATAGTTGCGAGAAGGAAAAATGCCGGTGGCGGACGAGTTCGTGCGTAGCCGAGCGGGAAATTCCGCGCACATACATCGACGCGGAGGCGTGCTCCAGCAGCGACAGGTGTCCAACCTCCATAATGTGCCGGACATACGCCGCGTTGGTGGAGGTTCGGGGATTCGGCTTGTTAAACGTTTCGTAGCAGGCACGGCCGGCAAACTCCACTAACGCTTCTGGGGAGTCCACCGCATCCGTTGTCCACTCGATGCCCTCGGGCTTGTGAAACTCGGTCAGCGCGATGAGCTCGACAGAAAGGTCAGCGTGTGTTGCCATGGCTTACAGCCCCAGGTAGCTATCAAGGCCGACGGTGAGGCCCGGGTGCGAACAAATGTTTCGCACTCCGACAAGCACGCCGGGGATAAAGCTGGTGCGATCGTAGGAGTCCTGCTTGATGGTCAGCGACTGCCCCTGCGTACCAAAGATCACCGTCTCGTGTGCGACGGCACCGGTCATGCGGATAGCGTGCACCGGGACGCCTTTAACGTCCGCACCGCGGGCTCCGTCGAGGCTCTGCTCGGTGGCATCGGGCTCGCTGGTGGCCTCGCGGGCGGCAGCGATACCCTCGGCGGTGTGGATGGCGGTGCCGCTCGGGGCATCGACCTTGTTCGGGTGGTGCATTTCAATGACTTCCGCAGACTCAAAGAACGGCGCAGCCTGACGGGCAAAGGCCATAGTGAGAACAGCCGAGATGGCGAAGTTCGGGGCGATGAGCACGCCTTGGCCTTCCTTGCCCTCGAGCCAGGAGTTCACGGTGGCGATTCGCTCTTCATCAAAACCGGTCGTGCCGATGACGGCATCAATGCCGTTGTCGATGTAGAAGCGGAGGTTGTCCATCACGACAGACGGTGTGGTGAAGTCCACAACGACCTCCGCCCCGGCCTTGACCAATTCTTCCAGGGAGTCATCCCTGTCCACTGCTGCAACCAGCTCGAGGTCCTCGGCGGCAGTCACCCCCTCAACCACAGCCTGCCCGACGCGGCCTTTTGCACCTACAACTCCAACTTTACGTAAAGACATGTTCATCATCCTACTAGCAACCGCAACGAGGAAGCGTCGACAAGCAAAAACCGCCACCCACGCGGTGGGTGACGGTGAGCTCCATATCTAACAGGACGGACCCGGAGAGGCAATCCTCTAGGGGACGGCGCACGGGCGCGTCCCCTGGGGATGAACCCGTTTACGGTTTACCGGCTCCGTCTTAATGGCACCGTTTTTACCGGCTACGGACTAGTGGCCATCGACCGGGATGAGGGAGATCTTGCCACGGTTGTCGATATCCGCGATCTCGACCTCGACCTTCTCGCCGACGTTGATAACATCCTCTACCTTCTCGATGCGCTTCTTGCCACCGAGCTTCGAGATGTGGATGAGTCCGTCGCGGCCAGGAAGGATGGAGACGAAGGCACCGAAGTTGGCGATCTTCACCACGGTGCCGAGGAAGCGCTCGCCTACCTTCGGCATCTGCGGGTTAGCCACAGCGTTGATCTTCTCAATCGCTGCATCGGCTGCTGCGCCCGTCGTGGCGGACACGTACACGGTGCCGTCCTCCTCGATGGACACATCAGCACCGGTCTCCTCGGTGATGGCGTTAATGTTCTTGCCCTTCGGCCCAATAACCTCGCCGATCTTGGACACCGGAACCTTGATGGAGGTGATGCGCGGTGCGAAGTCGCTCATTTCGTCCGGCTCCTCGATGACCTGTGCCATCGTGTCGAGGATCTCCAGGCGGGCCTCGTGTGCCTGCTGGAGGGCAGCGGCGAGGACGTTGGAGGGAATACCGTCGAGCTTGGTATCCAGCTGCAGGGCGGTCACGATCTCGGACGTACCGGCAACCTTGAAGTCCATGTCACCGAAGGCATCCTCAGCGCCGAGGATGTCGGTCAGTGCCGTGTAGTGCATCTTGCCGTCGATCTTGTCGGAGACAAGACCCATGGCGATGCCGGCAACGGGTGCCTTCAGCGGAACGCCAGCGTTGAGCAGCGACAGCGTGGAGGCACAGACGGAGCCCATGGAGGTAGAGCCATTAGAGCCGAGGGCCTCAGAGACCTGGCGGATGGCGTACGGGAACTCCTCCTTGGAGGGGATCACCGGCAGCAGGGCGCGCTCAGCAAGCGCACCGTGGCCGATCTCGCGGCGCTTCGGGGAACCCACGCGACCCGTCTCACCGGTGGAGTACGGCGGGAAGTTGTAGTGGTGGATGTAGCGCTTGGAGGTCACAGGCGACAGGGAGTCGATCTGCTGCTCCATCTTCAGCATGTCCAAAGTGGTGACGCCGAGGATCTGTGTCTCGCCACGCTCGAAGAGGGCGGAGCCGTGTGCACGCGGAACGAGCTCGACCTCGACGGAGAGGTCACGGATCTGCTTGACATCGCGACCGTCGATGCGGAAGCCCTCGGTGAGGATGCGGTGGCGCACGATTTCCTTGGTTACCGCGTTGTAGGCGGCACGGATCTTCTTCTCTGCGGTCTCGTCTTCTTCCTCAAACTTCGGCAGCAGCTTTTCGACGACCTGATCCATGTGCTCGGCGGTAGCGGTATCGCGCTCCTGCTTGCCGGGGATGGACATGATCTCGCCGATCTTCTTGGAAGCGCTCGTGCGAACTGCTTCCAGGATCTCGTCGGTGTAGTCCGGGAAGATCGGGAATTCCTTCTTGTCCTTGGCGGCGAGCTTGGACAGCTGATCCTGTGCGCGGCAGAGGGTATCGATGAACGGCTTGGCTGCCTCGAGGCCCTCGGCAACGACGGACTCCGTCGGTGCGGGCGCACCGTCCGCAACGCGCTCGATGACACCTTCGGTAGCACCAGCTTCCACCATCATGATGGCAACGTCGTTCTTCTTGCCCTTCTTTACACGACGGCCGGCGACAACCATCTCGAAGAGGGCAGCCTCGTGCTGCTCAACGTTGGGGAAGGCGACCCACTGGCCGTCCTTGTGGTCCTCATCAGCGATCAGTGCCATGCGGACACCGCCGACAGCACCGGAAACGGGCAGGCCGGACAGCTGCGTTGCTGCGGAGGCCGCGTTGATGGCGACGACATCGTAGAACTCGTTGGGGTCAACGCTCATCACGGTGATGACGCACTGGACCTCGTTGCGCAGGCCCTTCTGGAAAGTGGGGCGCAGCGGACGGTCGATGAGGCGGCAGGCGAGGATTGCGTCCGTGGAGGGGCGACCTTCTCGACGGAAGAAGGAACCAGGGATCTTGCCCTTGGCGTACATGCGCTCTTCCACATCCACGGTCAGCGGGAAGAAGTCGAAGCCCTCGCGGGGGTTGTTGCTCGCCGTCGTGGTGGCGAGCATCATCGTGTCCTCGTCCAGGTAGGCGGTAACGGAACCGTCTGCCTGGCGGGCTAGCTGACCGGTCTCAAACCGGATGGTGCGGGTGCCAAAGTCACCGTTATCGATGGTGGCTGTGGCTTCAAAGGTGCCGACCTCTTCGTCGACAAAAGTCTGTACATCGTTCATGTACGAGTTCACTCCTCGTATCAAAAATCCTCTCGGGCAATCGTCGGTGCTGCCCTCATAAATCTTTTCTGGTATCTAGACCTCGAACCATTCTAGCAGGCATTTTGCTAGCGCGTTGAAAGGGGCAGATAGCCGTGCCCGCACAGCCCCTCCTCTATCCCTACGAAACTGTTATCGCGCCCACAGACGCAACCACCCGCATTTTCCCGCACCAGAGTCTCCTGTCCGGCGAGACCCCGCAGGCCACAGGCATCCAACGTCCCATCTACGGGAACCGAACCGACCGCCATGTACGCAACCAACTAGTGTGGCAGGCATGAGGTTCCTCAACGATTCCACCCCGCCCTACGAACTGACCTACCACGATGTTTTCATGGTGCCCTCGCGCTCGAGCGTCGGCTCGCGTGGCAACGTCGACATCACGACAACTGACGGCTCCGGCACGACCATCCCGCTCGTGGTGTCCAACATGACGGCGGTTTCTGGTCGTCGCATGGCAGAAACCGTCGCCCGGCGTGGCGGCATCGCAATCCTTCCTCAGGACGTGCCAACGGACATCGCCGCAGAGACGATCCGCATAGTAAAGGCATCACACCCGGTTTTCGATACTCCGATCACCGTCAAGCCACACCACACGGTTGGCTACACCAAGAATCTCATCCACAAGCGCGCCCACGGTGCCGCAATCGTCGTCGATGAAGAGGGGCGACCGATTGGCCTGGTGACGGATAAGGATCTTGCCAACCGGGACAACTTCACCCAGGTGCAGGCCATCATGTCAACGGAGCTCATGACGATCCCCGACTCGGTGGAGCCGAAGGAGGCATTCACGCTCCTCGCCGAGGCTTCCCGCAAAGTCGCGCCCGTCATCGACGGTGAGGGCGCGCTCGTCGGTGTGCTCACCCGGAAGTCAGCCCTTCGCGCGACGCTCTACTCCCCTGCCTTGGACGAGGAAGGCACTTTCCGCGTCGGTGTCGCCGTGGGGATCAACGGCGATCCCGCTGATCGCGCCACCGCACTTGTGGAGCACGGCGCGAACCTCGTGGTGGTGGATACCGCCCACGGCCACCAGGATTCCGCCATCAGCGCGGTAGAAAAGGTCCGCGCAGCACTCCCTGATATTCCGCTCGTAGCCGGCAACGTGGTGACGCCGGAGGGTGTCGCCGACCTCATCTCTGCCGGTGCGAACATCGTGAAAGTCGGTGTCGGTCCCGGCGCGATGTGTACCACCCGCATGCAGACCGGCGTGGGTAGGCCGCAATTCTCCGCCGTCCTCGACTGTGCTGCCCAGGCCCGGGAGCTCGGCGGCCACGTGTGGGCAGACGGCGGGATCCGCAACCCCCGCGACGTTGCGCTCGCACTTGCCGCCGGCGCCTCAAACGTCATGATTGGGTCACTGTTTGCTGGAACGTTTGAGTCCCCTGGGGATTTGCTTGTCGACGGCGATGGGAACTGGTACAAGGAAAGTTTCGGTATGGCTTCCCGCCGCGCGGTGGAGAATCGAAACTCCGCTGCCGCGGCCTTCGACCGCGCCCGGCGCGCCATGTTTGAGGAAGGCATCTCCACGGCGAAGATCACTGTGGATAAGAAGAAGGGCGGCGTGGAGGACCTCATTGACAACATGGTTTCCGGCCTCCGTTCCGCTATGACGTACGCGGGCGCCGATTCCCTCGCGTCCTTCCATGAGCGTGCCGTCGTCGGCGTGCAGTCCGCCTCCGGCTTCCTTGAGGGGATGCCCCGGGCCAACGGGCGCTAACCACTTATTGCTCGCTGTACTATTTCTCGGTTCCCCACCACAGGGGAGGTGTCTCGGTTAGAAGCAACTCGGCCTACCCCCTCAGAGAACCGGTCACGTTTTGCGGGGTTTGTGTCACCCACCTCGACCCTCCATTTTCGCCCACGGCATCCTGCGCTGCCTGGGTGGCAATGCACAAAGGTGCCAAGGCCGACAGAGAAGGCTCGGACCCAACCCCAGGTGTCCACTTCCATGAGGTTGGGTCCAAGCTACGGCGCTCATTCCCCCAGGTCTCACCAGACGCACGTTCTCCAGTCGCAGGTTTAGCAACCACACAAGCGCGCTGGTGTGGAACGTGCGGGCTGACCACCGGTCTAGGGGTCACTGGTCACGCAGCCGGTTTCCGGCCACCCGGCCTAGCTATTGGTCACCGATTTTCTCAGGTTCTCCAGCTGATTCTGCTTCCCCATCACCATCACGATATCCGGCTGCTTGGAGCCTTCTTAGCTCCGCGTAGTATCCATCAGCACGTAACAGGGCTTCCGGCGAGCCGAATTCCACGAGCTTCCCATGGTCGAGTACGAGCACTTCATCCGCCAGCAGGGTACTGGGCAAACGGTGACTGACGATGACGGTAATCCCGCCGTAACGTGCGTTGTCCTTTGCGATGCGTTCGTAGGCGGAGAACAACCTCTTCTCTGATTCCGGGTCAAGCGCCGAGGTGGGTTCATCCAGAACCAGCAAGAGAGGATGCGGCCGCGTGCATCCTCGAGCCAAAGCAATTTTTTGCCACTGTCCACCAGAAAGCTGTTTGCCGCCGTCTTCCAAACCAAGTGGCGTGGATAGACCGTCAGGTAACGCCTCCAGAACATCCTCCACGTCAGCGCGGGAGAGGGCTTGTGCAGCGACCTCTGCAGAACCGAATACACCATCGTGCCCGTCCACGCAGCCAAGCGTCAGCGCCTCAGCCGCAATCATCCGAGGCCGAAGGAAATCCTGGAAAACGGCCGAGACGCGAGAATGCCAATTGCCGATGCCCGACAGTTCTTTACCGTCCACAACAATATGGCCGTCGTAATCGAGAAGACCGAGAAGGCACAGCGACAATGTCGATTTACCTGCACCGTTTTCCCCTACGACAGCCAACACATGACCGGCGGGGATGCGAAAACTGAGGTCTGACACAGCAGGTGAATCATGCCCCGGATATGTGATGGTGAGGTGGTCAACATCGATGCCATAGCGAAGTTCCTTGAAAAGCGACTGGTGCGGGCAAACCGCAATCGGCGCTCCATCACCCGCACTGTAGCCGTCCACTACTGTGTCTTGCTGGCTGGCAACGCCGTCAGGGAGCGTCACAGGCTCTTCGTTCTTATTCGCAGACTCATCGTTGTTATTCGCTGACTCATCGTTGTTATTTGCCTCGTTTGCCTGCATTGTCTCGATGTGCGAAGCCAACCACAAATAACGGTCAACGGCGTGCACGCTGCTCCCAAGAGCGGTCACGGAAGCCAATACCATCGCGAGAGAATTTGTGAGCTTGGGTACGAGTGCGCACGCGGCTGTAAGCTGCTCGATTGACACGTGGCCGTGGACGGTGTCCACTCCCATACTAATGAGGACAGCAGCAGCCACTGCGTAATAAACCACGCTCGACCCGATGGATACCGCCGCCTGTTTATTGTCGCGCACGTGGATCGGAGCCCGCCAGTTATGAACTCGCTTACGTAGAATTTCATGCAGATCAGATTGCGAATTGAGGGTTCGAAGGTCTGCGCTCATCTGCGGGTCGAGCCCCGCACTCACGAGTTGTTGAATCTGGCGGACATACGGCGCCGATGCGTCGTCTGCTTCTGCCTGCCAAGCCATCACCTTTGTTTGGAAGAGTGTCTCACCAAGCCCGGCAATAGCGACGAAAATGAGGCGCCAGTCTGTCAGCACTGCAAGGACGAGCAGAACAACCTGGGAGATAAAAAGTGGGGCGACGTTTCCAAGGATGTTGAAGGACTGTCCAAGTGTGCCTTTCCTCGCGATCAGGAGCCCGAGCGCATCCGCGACTTTACTATCGTAAAAAACCGAAAGCGTCCGGGGCCGGGAGAGATAGTCCGCTATCTCGCGATCAAAGTGATGCCCGATCTTGTCTGCGACGCGGAGCCGATAATGAACGCCCATCGCGGATAAAAAGGACGGCACGATTGAATAGACGGCAAGTCCTGCTAGAGAAAAAATGATGAGGGTTTCATCGTGGCGTGCAAGACCTCCCACGAGACCAGCTATGGCAAACGGATACAGCGTGGTGATTAGCGCGGAGATGAGGCCAGACACGGACAAAACCATTTCCCGCCGGGCAACGCTCCACCCAGAGGCGACGAGGTAGCGCAAGCAGCCGGCCGTGCCGGCTATTTGCCCCCATATTCCGGTGCGCGTTTTATCTTCCTCGCCAACCGTAGAGTCCTCCACCACGTTTTCCTTTACGTCGTCGTCTTCGGCGTACACTGTGGCGTTTTCCACTTGAGGTCTGTCACTGGAATGTGCTGTTTTTCGGTTCTTACCGGATCGTGGTTTACTCATGACGGCTCTCCCCTAGTCCCAGCAAAGTTGCTTGCGTGTTAAATGCCTCGGCATATAGTCCACCATCGTGCATGAGCTGATCATGCGTACCTACCTCGGCTATTCCTCCCCCATCGAGGACAATAATTCGATCACAACCGCGGACGGTTGCAAGCCTGTGTGTCACTAAAATCGTGGTGATTTTGCCACGGTTTCCCATCACTGAGGCATACATATCGGCCTCCGTCTTGATGTCAAGTTTTGCCGTAGGCTCATCAAGAATGAGGACCTCAGCTTGGCTCGCGGTTCGAACAAAAGCGCGCGCAAGCCCGATGCGCTGCCACTGTCCTCCAGATAGCGACGAACCTTCGCTTTGGCTGATATCTAAAACGCCGGTACGGTGCATCAGTTCCGGAGATCCAGCCAGCTCCAATGCGTCACGAGCAGCATCCGCGGCAGAGCCGTGTGCCCCTGCGCCAATAGTGACATTTTCCACCACAGTTAATGGGAGACGCGCGCCTTGCTGGTGAACAACCGCGAGTTTTCCTTCCGCCACACATTCCCCTGGCGAGTTTCCTCCAACTTCAATCGTGCCGGCCTCCGGTTTGTAAAGACCACAAAGAAGTTTCACCAGTGTCGATTTCCCGCAGCCATTCTTGCCGACGACCCCGACGACTTCCCCCGGCTGGACATCAAAGCTTACGTTTTTGAGTACGTCAGTACCTCTCGGGTAACCGAACGTCAGCTCCCGCACGTGTATGGCACCTGCCTCCCCCACCGTTGCCTCGGGGGCCACCTGGTGCGATCGCACCTCTGCGTCCCCGCCATCCCCATTCAGGCTCTTGTCCCTCCGGCGATCGCTTCCCTTCCCGTTCGCTCCAGCTTCCGCCTGGTGCCTCATACGCCGTAGTTCTTCCCACTGTTTCTTATGCTGGGCAACGCGTATTTCAGCATCGCCTCCGACCGGACCCCAAAGTCCCATTTGATCCACCGCTTGGATAATCATGATGCAAGACCCCACTGTCAGCGCCCCGGTGAGCGCACCGTGGATACTCCACAGCCAGCACCCCGCAACGAAAGTGGAGGCGACACCGCTGGATAGATACACCGCACGAAGCTGTTTGTCCTGCTCTGCCCACATCGGCCGCACTGCCTCATGCCACAGTTGGGAAAACCGTGACAGTGCTAGGGATCGTATTCCCCACACACGTGCTTCTCCCGCATTTCGCCAGTCAGTAAGCAAGCTGTTGTACCAGGTAGCGTGAGAGAGGGCTTGCGAACCAGAGTCGTACAACGAAGCAAAAGCTTTCTCTCCATAGCTTTCCCACGTTGCTGCTGCCCACCACATCAACCCGATGAGAGCCAGCGCAATAAGCGGATTCCATGCAAGAACGACACCTGTCACGCACAGTGCGCTTAACCGAGCATTGAAAATCTGGAACAAGGGCCCGACGCCGACACTTCCGCTCATCTTCACAAGCTGGTTCGACACTGTCTCCAAGGTCGAACGCATTTGTGGATCTTCTACTACCTCAAGCGTAGGAGAGCCGTAAAGCGCCACGTGAAGATCATCAAACTGGTGTTTTAGGAACCCAGTATTTGCTCTTTCCACTGCAACGTTTTGAATTCTTGGCATCGTTTTCGCCGCAAACATGGCAAGAGCCAACACCGCCAGTATCAAAGCTACGTGGCCTGCATCCTTTCCTGAGCCAACAACAGCATCAATTAGCGCCTTTGTGGCAAAAAGAATTGCAATATTTGCCACTGCCGACGTAATTGCTGCCAAAAATGCTACTGAAACTGCGAGCTTTGCACCCTCAAAAATCGATCCGATATAAGAGGTATAGGAATAAAGTTTTTTCATGGATTTTGTATTTCTAGTATTAGTTTCTCATAGATGCCCTGTAACAAGCTCACCTCTAATGCTGACAAGCCTCGTTCGTAAGAAGGAATAATTCTCCCTAGAAGGTAAGTTAAATTCCCCTTTCCCTCTGGCTACGGTATAGCCAGAGGGAAAGTAATAGCTGATTGGGAGCTAGAAGCCACCACAGAGAGTGCCTCCACCGCCGCAATGTTCGATGTCACGATACAAATCAGCAGCTAGCACCTCATCAATTTCATCAATCCATTCAGACAACTGAAGCTCTTCCATTTTCGCCTCCCTCCTCAAGATTTAATCCGATAACGCCACCAGTCATTTGGGGGCTAGCCCCACTGACCGAAAATAAATAGATCCTCTTTTTCCTACAACCCCACTTAAGATCCCCTCAATCACCCCGACTCTCCAGGCACACATATATGGGTTCATACTCTCCTCACCTTCAAGGAGCTCCCCGACGCAACTACGACAAATGCTCCGAACCGGACATGCGAGGCATTCAGGTCTATCATTTCGAATAACGCTCTCAACACTATGTTGAGCCTGTGCCGTAGCCGTTTGAAATGGCTCCCCGTCCAACACGCTTCCTAAATGAAACTCATGGCTTCCAATTGCGCGATAGCACGGCCAGATCTGCCCATCTGCCGACACGGAAATCGTGCTCCGCATAAGTTCGCAATGGGTAAGCCGATTTTCCCGTTGAAATATGATATGAAGGTGGTCTAGAATAAGGCGTTTAGCAGCACGAGTGTCACAATTTTCTATAAGCGAAACTACAAAATGAAACGCTAATTCCTGAAACTCATTCGGAGACAGTGGCCAATCTCGTGCACCTGTCATCGGGATCATCATTATCGAATAAGGGCTAAATTCCGCATCGATGTATCTAAACACTTCAAAAGGGGTTAACCCCCTACGAAGGTGCTCTGGTGTGTAAGTACACTCAGTCGAAAAATCAATTCCTTCAAATTGCAATGATCTTAAGTTTGAACTTACTCGGGAAAAGGAACCCTTCCCTGTTTTGTCGAACCGCTGCGCATCGTGGATTGACTCTGAGCCATCCACGGAGACGGTCAACCTTAGTTGCCTCTTTTTTAAATACGGTATTAACTTATCACTCAGTACTGTGAGGTTTGTAACAGCTCCAATCGAAGGCACTTTCGAAAATGATTCTTCGGCAAGCTGGATTGCATAGATCACTAAGTCGGGACGAAGCAGCGGTTCACCACCAAAAAGTTTGATACTAGTAGTTTGGGGGAAACAGGATGCTCCCCACCCCATAGTTTCACGCAGCATTTCTTTGGAGATTGCTCTACGGAATGACGAATATGAACCCCCACCAGCAAAACAGTAGCTACAAGCTAAGTTACAGGTCTGTACGAGATTAATAGTCAACTCGAACGCGTTCGCAGCCTTACCGCATGCTACAGAAGTGGCGTGGGATCTAACCGCATTAAAAAGGGGTTCGCTTTCCGGCGAGAAAAACCGTGGCACGAGACACTCCTTTCGCGATTGCTTATAAAAGAAGATACGACAAAGAGCTCCACTGAACTCAAAAATCTTGCAAGAGAGATAAAAATCACACAAATAATCGTAAACCAGTTCTCCTCTAGATTTCCCAAGGGTCAAGTCGATTTGTGTGGTGTATTAACTGTTTGGGGGTGTGGGGGTAGTTGATACTGGTTTTTGCTAGTCGTGGAGGTAGGTTATGACCTCCTGGTAGCATTGTGCGCTGATGTTCATCAGGTGACCGAGGGGGTCTTCGATTTCGGGCATGAATGGTTGCAGCGCGTTGTTTAGGGCGAGGATTGGGTGGGTATCGTTGGGTTGCAGGGCGATTTGGTCGATGATCATCGGCAGGGCGTTCAGCATGGAGGCGATGCGGTCAAGTGTGTCCTCGATGGGTTGTGGTTGCGTGTGGGGGTCAATGGTTAGGCTATTTCTTTCTTTTCCGGCTCGGCATCGATAGAAGTTTGGTTTATTGTTCTTCGTGTTTCTGCTAGAGCAGCTAGTGACATGTACCGTTTTTGTTGGATCCACTCGTCGTGTTGCTCCGACAGTACGGCGCCGACTAGCCGGGTAACAGCGTCGCGGTTGGGGAAAATACCGACGACGGAGCTGACCCCGTTTGTGTGGACACCCTG
>NZ_KV821027.1:0-68930 GCF_001815555.1 Corynebacterium sp. HMSC073D01
CAAATACAAAAACACCCCGCCTGAGCGGGGTGTTAAAGTAATACTTAGACGTTGAAGGTGCGGTACACCCAGCCACGGATCGGACCGAGGAGAGCGAGGAGAACGGCCTGCACGGTGGCTGACACGGCGAGCGTCATGAGGAAACGCTGTAGCCACTCGGGGAGGCCACGGAACCACTTGTCGGTCTTCGTGTCGCCAAGTTCACTTGAAACGTTGCGGAGTTCCGATGACTCATTCTTGGATGCCGCAGTGTAGCCGAGATCGCTGTCAACCTCGCTGGATGACTGCTGCTGACTTTCCGGCAGGCTGGGATAGATCTTGGCCGCTGTTGCCGGTGTCGCACCGGCGATGATGCTGGCGCTGACGATACCGGCGATAATCTTCTTGGTGGCGGTTCCCATAGCTTTTCCTCCTTATTTCAACGTAATTCTATAGCATACGTTACCTTTTTGTTACATCGAAATCTGCGGGCTTCTCACCCCACTCGGGCGTGCCGTAGTAACGCGAGGTGTATACGCGCGTACCGTCGACCGTCGTAAAGCTCACGCTTGTCGACGCTCCGATGACGAGCATCGTCCGCATGTCCACCACCTGCGGATCTAGCTCCCCTAGGGTGGTCACCGTCACCTTTTCCTCCGGCGCGCCGACGGCGCGGGCGACGATCACGGGGGTGTCCGGCGTGCGGTACTCAAGCAGGATCTTCTTGAATTCTTCCACCTGCCATGTGCGCTTCTTGGAGGCGGGATTGTAGATGGCCATGGCCATGTCCGCACCGGCAACGGCGCGAACCCTTGTCACCACCTGGTCCCACGGCTTAAGCCGGTTGGAAAGGCTGATCAAGGCAAAATCATGGCCAAGAGGAGCACCGACCCGGGAAGCAACGGCCTGGGCCGCCGTCATCCCCGGCAGCACGCGGACCGAAACATCCTCGTAGCCGCGAGTGTGCTGGACCTCAAGGACGGCGGTCGCCATGGCGAACACGCCGGGGTCGCCGGAGGAGACGACAACAACGCGCTTGCCTTCACGGGCGAGCTGGAGGGCGTGCTCGGAGCGCTCCGCCTCAACCCTGTTGTCGCTTAAGTGTCGGACTTGTCCCTTTCGCTCTGGCACACGCTTGACGTAGGTGGTGTAGCCGACGATGTCTGTCGCCTCACGGAGTGCGCGGGAAACCTCTGGGGTTGTCCAGCGGGCAGCACCAGGCCCGAGCCCGACGACGGTGACGCTGCCGGGTGCGGGGGAGACGGGGGCATCGACAAGCTGGGTGGGAACGACGGCGACGGCGAAGTAGGGGATCTCCTCGGCGTTCGCCTCGGTGAGTGGAAGAACCTTCTGCCCGTCCATGCCGACGCGGACAGCAACGTAGGCCCGCTCTGCCAGTCCCTGTTCCGTGAGCACCTTCTTAACCTTGTCAAAGTTGCGGCCGAGCTTCATAAAGACAGCTGTGTCGCACGTAGCCAAGCTGGCGTGCAGAGCATCCTCGCTGAGAGTTGCCGGGATGATGGACAACACATCCTCATCTTCTGCGAGCGGGGTGCCCAGCACGTCGGCCGCAGCGGTGACGGAGGGTATACCGGGGATGATGCGCTGCGGGTAATCAGCAAGGAGCCTACTGAGATGCTGGTAGGAGGAGTACAGCATGGGATCGCCGACGGCGAGGACGGCGACGGTGCGCCCCGCATCGAGGTGAGCTGCCAACCGCTCAGATGCCTCCGAATAGAACTGGGCAAGTGCCGCCGTGTAGCCGTCGGGATGCGAGCCCGTTGTCACTGGGTACTCAAGGAGCTCATGGATCTGTCCCGCGGTGAAAAATTGGTCGGCGATGGCCCGCGCGTTAGACGAACCGCCCGGCTTGGCGTGGTAGCACACGACATCGGCAGACGAAATGGCATCTACTGCGGCGAGAGTGAGCAGCTGCGGGTCGCCGGGGCCGACGCCCACACCAATGAGGACAGGAGAAGAGGTGTTATTCACTTAAATGATTTCCTTGCTAGTGGCCAACGCGTTGAGCGCGGCGCACGTAATGGCTGAGCCGCCGCGACGCCCATGTACGGTGATGAATTCCACACCAAGGCCAGAGGCAACATCGGCGAGCGCACGCTTGGATTCGGCGGCACCCACGAAGCCGACGGGGATGCCGAGGATTGCGGCGGGGCGGGGGACACGCGGGTCCTCCAACTTATTCAGCAAATGGTAGAGCGCAGTGGGGGCATTTCCGATGGCGACAACAGCGCCATCGAGATCCCACAGCTCGACTGCGGCGGCGGAACGAGTGGTGCCAAGCTCGTGTGCAAGGTCCACTGTGCGCGGATCCTTGAGGAGGCACTCCACACGGTTATCGGCTGGCAGGCGTTTGCGGGTGACACCCGTGGCCACCATGGTGACATCGGTAAAAATTGGCTTGCCCGCTTCCAGCGCGGAGCGGGCAGCGCCGACAACGCCTGCGGAAAATTCGATGTCATCGGCAAGATCTGTCTGTCCTGCGGCATGAATCATGCGTACGGCAATAGTCTGCTGCTCGGGGGTGAAACGCTCAAGGTTCGATTCTGAGCGAATCATGCTGAAGGATCGGCGGTAGATCTCGTTACCGTCGGTGATGTAGGAAAATGCCATCTGTCTGCTTTCTTCACGTCTCTGCCTGGCTGTGTCGCCGGTTTATATCTTAAGCGCGCAAAAGCCGCCGGCCATTACCGACGGCTTATATGCGGGCAGTTACCAGCTGAGCTTAACTTTGTTGACCTCGTATTCACCGTCACCGGTGGCGAGGTACTCGGTGTGGTCCTCGAGCGGGTGCCCACAGCGGCGCTCGCAGCCCACGAAGTGGACGAGGCCCTCCGGGGCTGAGCCGGATTCCACCAGCTGAATGGCATCGCGGCGGGTATTGGACTTGCCCTTTTGGCACTCGGGTAGGCCGGTGCACGCGGTGACGCGAAGCCAGGGGGAGTCGGCATCGAAAATCATGCCGACGGGGGCCAGACGCTTGACGGCCTCCTCGGCCTCGGCCTCGGTGAAGCCGTGGATGACAATTCGGTGCCACGGGGTCACCGTCGACTTCTTTCCTGTGGCGGCGATCAGATCGGCAAGGTCGGCGGGTACGACACCAAAGCGGACGGCTCCCACAAGGGTGACACCGTTTTCGCCATCGATCCAGCCGATCGGGCGGTCGTGGCTCGGGGGAATGTTCGGCGGTGCCGTGAACGTGACTTCACCGTCAAGCACGCGGATGAGGTCGTTGCGCTTTTCGGGGCGTTCCTTTACACGCCAGGCATCGCTGCGGATCTCCTGCCACTTTTCAGCGATCGCCACGATGGAGGCTGCAACCTGGTCGTGGTTCATCTGGACACCGGTGAGGGTGCCGCCGAGGACGAGGTAGAACACGTCGTTGACGCGGATGGCACCGAAATCGACTTCGTGGGCGAAGATGGTGGCGGAGCCGTCGTCAAGCCCGAAGAGGGTGCGCCCGGACAGGCCCGTGACCTTCTCCGAGGCGAGGAGGGCGCGGTCGAGCTCGCGGACGAGATCGGCGATTTCCCCATCCATAGGGGAGGCGATGATGTTTCGAACCTTGTCGTGGGCGCGGGAGGGGAGGAAACCGGAGGAGATGACCTCCTGGGTGAAGGTATCCTCGTCGCTGATGCCGCGGATCTGGAGGTTGCCGCGGGTGGTCATGTGGATGTCGCCGTCGCCGAGGTCGCGCGCCATGGCGGCGAGAGCTTTCCACCCGGCAGGCGTAAGGTGTCCGCCTGCAACGCGCACTCGGCCGATGGCACCATCATTGGCATGGTGCATCTTTTGTGCGCCCGGGCAACCGTCTGAACGGTCGCGGTCGCCGAGGGAAAACGAATTTTCAAGGGTCGAAACAGGTTTCATAAGACTCATTCTAGATAAGGTGGAGACATGAACCACTCCTTGGACACAGCCGCCAAAGTCCTCGCCGGAGGGTCTTTAGACATCGGACGTCTGATACTGAGTCGCGCTTGGCGACGACTGCACGGCGAGCACCTGCAAAGACCGGAAGTTTCCAGGTCAGGCCCCTTTGAACTTAGGCCAACCTTTGTTGAAGCGGAATCTGTGTCAGGATTCACACCAGGTCAGGTTGTTCGTCACACCGAAACCGGATTCGCCGGATTGGGATCGCCGGAGGGCAATCCTTTTCGCGTCCCGGCGCGGGTCGAGCGGATGGAATTTGTCACCACAGACTCTCATGGCAATAGGCAAACCGCAACGGGTGGGCTCATCTGCCCGACGATGCCCTGGGATGGCCCTGGTGTTCGACCGACGATCGCCATCGCGCCGGCAACCCAGGGGGTTGCCCGCCACTGTGATCCGTCCCAGTCACTCTCCCTCGGGTTTACGTTTCTCCCAGGGCGCCCATTTGACTTCGTCGCCGCCTACGAGCAGCCCGCGTTCAACTACTTCACTGCCTGCGGGGCGAACGTTGTCTTCACGGACTACCCACGCAATCCCGACACAGGCATGCAGTATTACTGCGATCACATCGCATCTGGGCAGTCGCTCATCGATGCCGTCAGGGCCGCCCGTTACCTCGGTGTGGCTCCGGGCTCACCCGTCGGCCTCTGGGGATTCTCACAAGGCGGCGGGGCGGTGTGCTCCGCCCTGGAACGGCCAACGTATGCACCAGATGTGACGGTGGCCGGTGCCGTCGCCGGCGCTCCTCCCGCCAATTTGCACGAGGTGGTGGCCTACATCGACGGGGGAATGCTCGTGGGAGTCTTGTCTTACGCCATCGCCGGCCTCGCCGCACAGGGTGACGCGGAATTCGTTGAGCTAGCCTCCATGTTTAATGAGGTTGGTCTGCACGAAATCGGAATCAACCTAGCAACGTGTGCCGGTGGCATGCTTGCCATGTCGCGCTATCACTCCACTGCCTCCTGGACGGTATCAGGCAAGAGACTCATGGACCTCGTCGCGGACGGCGATGCCCCAGCTGTCCGGGCCAGCCTGGATAGGCAGACGCTCGGGCGCACCGGGATGGCTCCATCGGCACCCGTCCTTTTGTGGGGTTCCGCGCACGACGATGTCATTCCCGTACAACCAGTACGGCATTTGGCAGCGACGTGGAAGGCCCAATCCGACTCGGTCACCTACTGGGAATCCCAGCTCATCGACGTTCCGGGGCGGACCTCCATCAACCACAATCTGCCGTACTTCACCACGCTCGTTCGGCATGCCGACTGGTTGCTTTCTACAGTAGGCAAACCTAAGTAAACTCAATATCATGATTTGCTTGCTTTCCACCTCCGACACGGATCTCCTCTCCGCCACTGTCGCAAACGAGGAACCCGATGTTGACTTCGACGTAGCCAACCCGACTCGTCTTAGCCCGCAGCGACTCACCGATCTGTGCGAGCGGGCGGAGATCATCATCGTCCGACTGTTGGGAGGCAAGCGCGCGTGGGAGACTGGCCTGAAAACGGTTCTCTCCACTGGAAAGCCTGTGGTGTGTGTGTCCGGCGAGCTTGCCGTCGACGCCGAACTGACCGACATTTCCACCGTCAACTCCAACGTGGTGACGCAGGCTCACACCTACCTCGCCGAAGGCGCGCCCCAGAACCTCGCCAACCTGTACTACTTCCTGTCAGACACTATCCTCCTTACCGGCTACGGCTTCGAAGCCCCTGTTCACCTGCCCATGTGGGGCTACCTCGCTGGCTATGAGAAACCCGCAGTCGGCCGCCCCCGGATTGGTATCGTCTACTACCGCGCACAGGAGCTCGCCGGCAACACGGCCTACGTGCACGCGCTCGCTGAGACCATCACGGAAAATGGGGGAGTGCCGGTGCCCGTGTACTCGGCATCCCTCCGCCAACCCGATCCGGCTTTGCTTGAGGTGCTGGCAACATGCGACACCATCGTCACGACAGTGCTGGCGGCTGGTGGGGCCAAGCCGGCAGGTGTTGGTGCCGGAGGTGACGACGAGGCGTGGAACGTCGAGCAGCTCGCGCAGATGAATATCCCCATTATCCAGGGACTGGCGCTGACCACACCGCGCGACCAGTGGCAGGACTCCGACGAGGGGTTGTCTCCTGTCGATGTGGCAAGCCAGGTCGCCGTACCCGAATTCGATGGGCGCATCATCGCGGTTCCCTTCAGCTTCAAGGAGTACGGAGCCGACGGACTAATTTCCTACCACGCAGACCCCGAGCGTTGTACGCGTCTAGCTCGCATTGCCGTCAATACCGCCATGCTGCGGTTGAAGGAAAACAAGGACAAGAAAATCGCCGTTATGCTATCGGCGTACCCCACGAAGCACGCTCGCATCGGCAACGCGGTTGGCCTCGACACGCCGGCATCGACCCTGCGAGTCTTGCACGCCATGGAGGAGGCGGGCTATGACCTCGGTGATACCGCGAAGATCCCCGGTTATGCGGATCTCGACGGCGATGCGCTGATGCACGCTATCATTGCTGCCGGCGGGCACGATCCAGAATGGTTGACCCCGGAGGTCATGGAGAAGAACGAGCTGCGGGTGTCCGCCGACACATATCGGCGATACTTCGCTACCTTGCCACAGTCCATGCAGGACAAGATGGTGGAGGCCTGGAGCGAGGCGCCCGGTGAGCTCTACGTCCACCCGGAGACGAAGGACATCTACGTCGCCGGCCTCCGCTTTGGCAATGTTGTGGTCATGGTGCAGCCGCCTCGTGGCTTCGGGGATAACCCCGTCGGTATTTACCATGACCCTGATCTGCCCGCGACGCACCACTACTTGGCCACGTACCTGTGGCTGCGGGAGGAGTTCGGTGCCGATGCCATCGTTCACATGGGCAAGCACGGTAACCTCGAGTGGCTTCCGGGGAAGACGATCGGCATGTCTGCGGAATGCTTCCCTGACCAGGCGATTGCGGATCTGCCGATGATCTACCCGTTCCTTGTCAACGATCCCGGCGAGGGGACGCAGGCTAAGCGTCGCGCCCATGCCACGCTCATCGACCACATGATTCCTCCCATGGCCCGCGCGGAGACGTACGGCGACATCACCCGCTTGGAGCAGCTCCTCGACGAACACCAGAACCTCACTGCTCTTGACCCATCCAAACTGCCGGCTATCCGCCAGGAAATTTGGACGCTGCTCACCGCAGCGAAGATGGACAAGGATCTGGGCTGGGACAAGCGCCCCGACGAGGACGTTTTCGATGACATGCTCATGCACGTCGACGGCTGGCTGTGCGAGATCAAGGACGTCGCCATCCGCGGTGGGCTCCACATCCTCGGCGAAGCCCCCACAGGTCACACCCGCATTGAGCTCCTCGCCGCCATGCTGCGCTCCCGTCAGCTGTGGGGAGGAACGCAGACGTTGCCTGGCATCCGTCAAGCACTAGGACTTGATATTGAGGATGACGGTGAGGAGCGGACGGAGACTGACCGGACGCAACTGATCGTCGAAAAGCTTCTTACAGACCTCGATGAGCGCGACTTCGATGCCACGGCCGTAGCCGATGTCGTGGACGGTGTCGAGCTTCCGACAGGAAGCGACAAGGATGCGGTATGTGCACTGCTCCGCTTCACCTGCGAGGAGATGGTTCCCCGGCTGAACGAGACGGCGGGGGAGGTCGACCAGATTATCCGCGCCCTGGACAGCGAGTTCATCCCCGCAGGCCCCTCCGGATCTCCCATGCGCGGGCTTGTCAATGTCCTCCCCACGGGGCGCAACTTCTACTCCGTCGATCCGAAGGCGATCCCGTCACGGCTTGCCTGGGAGACAGGGCAGCTGCTCGCAGACTCGCTCATCGAGCGTTACCAATCCGACCACGACGGCGCGTACCCGCAATCCGTCGGCTTGTCTGTGTGGGGCACCTCCGCGATGCGTACCTCCGGCGACGATATCGCCGAGGTCTTCGCGCTTCTCGGTGTTCTTCCCGTGTGGGACGAGGGCTCCCGCCGCGTCACGAGCCTCGAGGTCATTCCGCTGGAGGAGCTCGGCAGGCCGCGCATCGATGTCACCGTCCGCATTTCCGGATTCTTCCGCGATGCGTTCCCCCACGTTCTTTCGCTAATCGACGATGCGGTGCAGCTCGTCGCAGGCCTCGACGAACCCGCCGAATCCAACTACATCCGCGCCAACGCTGCCGGATCGACCGGCCACGTCAAGCGCATCTTCGGCTCCAAACCAGGCACCTACGGTGCCGGCCTGCTCCAGCTCATGGACTCCGGCCAGTGGCACGGCGACGAAGACCTCGCAGCCGTCTACACCGAGTGGGGTGGCTACGCATACGGACGCGGCATCAACGGCGAAAAGGCCGTCGCCGATATGGAGGCCGCCTACAAACGCATCTCCGTCGCCGCCAAGAACATCGACACAGCCGAACACGATATTGCCGATTCAGACGACTACTTCCAATTCCACGGTGGGATGGTCGCCACCGTGCGCCACCTCACCGGTGCAGACCCCGACGCATTCATCGGCGACTCCACACGCACCGAGCGCGTGAAGACCCGCACGCTCCATGAGGAATCCCGTCGCGTGTTCCGCGCCCGCGTGGTCAACCCGCGGTGGATCGACGCGATGAAAAAGCACGGGTACAAGGGCGCTTTCGAGATGAGTGCCACCGTGGACTACCTGTTCGGCTACGATGCCACGACAGGCCTCATGGACGACTGGATGTACGAAAAGCTCACAGACAGCTACGTCCGCGAGAACCGGGACTTCTTCCAGGAATCCAACCCGTGGGCTCTCCGCGACATTTCCGAGCGGCTTCTTGAGGCCGCTGACCGTGGCCTCTGGGAAAACCCACGCCCCGAGGACATCGATACCCTGAAACAGACCTTCCTCGACATGGAAGCGGAAGCCGAGGGCGAGGACGAAGAGGACTAACCCCGCCCGATTCTGACAGGTCCGCGCGCCGTAGCGATATCAACAGGCTGGTCCTTCTGGGTTACCACCACGTCGCCACGAGCGGCCAGCTCACCCGCTACGGTGCGCACCGGTTCCATGAGGTCCCGCCACTGATCGCCGCCTAGCGCTCGGGCGACCTCCGACGGACAGATCGTCTTGTCCGGATCCCTGCGAGCGAACAATTCTGCGATGGTTTCCCGGATATCCGCGTCAGAAACAGCCATGGTGTAAGGATAACCACATCGTCCATCGCTATGATGGACAGCAATGAATCTCGCTATTTTATTTCTTGTCTACGTCCTCCTCGAAGGCCTGACCTTCTGGGGCATCGCGTCCCTGGTGGGAGCCGGGTGGGCTCTCGTCGGCCTCGGCATCCTCTTTATCCTGGGAATTATCCTATCGATGGTGGAAATGCGCTCGATCACCTCTCGCGCGCTTGCAGGCCAGGAAAATGCCGGTGCTGTCCTCGGCGACAACGGGCTGATCATGGTCGGCTCCACACTGCTCGCCCTGCCTGGCTACCTCTCGACGGTTGCCGGCCTGCTACTTATTTTCGGGCCAACGCGCTCTGTCGCCCGCCGGATGATCGCCCGGAAACTGCAAGAACGCATGGACAACATGGCCTACCAGGTGTTCACTCAGCCCGGTTTCTCGCCGTTCGGGGCTGCTGGTCAACGACAAAAAGACACCCGCTTCGGAAGCTTTGGCAGCGACCAAAACGTCGTTAATGACGATAGCGTTATCGATTCCGAGGACATCAAGAAATGGGAAGAGGAGAACGGCTGGCGCTAGCCTCTACCATGAAAACTGCACTTTACACAGTACTTCGGCTAGTCCTCGCGGCGTTCGGCGGCTGGCTCGCCTACCTCGGCTACGAGCCCCACGGCCAATGGGAGCTCGCCCTTGTCGGCGTGGCGCTATTCATCGCCGTCCTGAGTCCCTGGGGCCGGGAACAGGTAGGGAAGAGGTGGGGAGTGCTCCTCGGCTTCGCCCACTTTTTCACCTGCTATCTGTTTCTCCTGCCGTGGGTGGGGGAATTCGTCGGCGCTTTTCCGTTCGTGGCACTGTCCTTTTTTGAAGCCCTCTATGGTGCTCTCATCGGCGCAGGTGGCGTTATCCTCCTGCGCTCGCGCATCGGCAGCCTGTTCTTCCCACTCTTCTACGTCGCCGTCGAATTCTTCCGCAGCTCCTGGCCCTTCGGCGGTTTCGCCTGGGTGCGCCTCGCGTGGGGACAGGTCGACGGGCCGTTATCCCTCCTCGCGCCCCTCGGCGGACCGGCTTTGGTCACGGCAGCGGCAGTCACCGCAGCCCTCGGCCTCGTCCTCCTCTTTTCACGTCGCTACCTGGCGGGAGTCATCGCCCTCGTCACCGTCGCCACAGTCTCACTTGGCGCCTTTCCCCTAACAAACCCGGGGAACACGCGCACAGGGGCCGTCACCGTTGCCGCGATCCAAGGCAACGTCCCCCGGATGGGTCTCGACTTCAATGCACAGCAGCGGGCAGTCCTTGCCAACCATGTCGAGTCCACGAAAAAGCTCAGTCAGCCGGTGGATATGGTCATCTGGCCCGAGAATTCCTCAGATGTCAACCCGTTTGCGGACACACAGGCTCGGGAGCTCATCGAAGAAGCTGTTGATGCTGTCGGCGCACCGATCCTCGTTGGCACCATCACCCGTGATGAGATTGGGCCCCGCAACACGATGGTTGTCTTCGACCCGAAGCTTGGTACAGGGGAGTACCACCACAAGAAGTACCTCCAGCCGTTCGGTGAATGGATGCCTTTCCGGTCCTTTTTCCGGCTGTTTTCCTCCTATGTGGACCAGGCCGGTAACTTCAAGCCGGGTACGGGAAACGGGCTTGTACACATGGTCGCGGCACAGCTTGAGCATCCCGTCGCCGTCGGTGTAGCAACCTGCTACGAGGTCGCATTCGATGCCGCCTACCGCGATGCGGTCCGCGCCGGCGCTCAGATTCTTGCTACCCCTACTAATAACGCCACCTTTGGTTTTACCGACATGACGTACCAACAGCTGGCGATGAGCAGATTCCGCGCAATGGAATTGGACAGGGCAGTGGTTGTTGCCGCCACCAGTGGTGTCTCCGCCATTCTCGCCCCCGATGGCACGGTGATCAGCCAGACAGATATCTTTACCCAGGATCAGCTTGTGGCAACGCTGCCGTTGAAGGAGGGACTCACACCCGCCGCGCAGTGGGGACGCGCCCTCGAGTGGATCCTCACTTCGCTCGGATTGCTGGCGCTCATCGGGTGCGCGATCTTCTGCCGCCGACCAGTGACCTACGCCTTCTCACTGACCACTGTGCCTGCTCATTCTGCCCAACTGTAACAGGAGTACCCTAGTGGTTATGGCTGACAACACCACTTTGGTTATCATCCCCACGTTCAATGAGCGCGAGAACCTGCCTCTTATTTCCGACCGTCTGATGAAGGCTGTCCCCGAGGCAGATCTCCTCGTCGTCGACGACAACAGCCCTGATGGGACCGGCGACGTCGCAGACGAACTCGCCGCCGCGAACCCACGTATTCACGCTGTTCACCGCACAGCGAAGGAAGGCCTTCTGGCCGCCTACGTCGAGGGCTTCACTTGGGGGCTCGATCGCGGATACACGGTCATCTGCCAGATGGATGCCGATGGCTCCCATGCTCCAGAGGATCTACCGAAGCTCCTCCATGAGATTGAAAACGGTGCCGACCTGGTAATCGGCTCCCGGTACGTGCCGGGTGGCAAGGTGGTCAACTGGCCGAAGAAGCGGTATATCCTCTCCAAGGGCGGAAACTTGTACATCGGGCTCATGCTTGGTGGTGGCCTGACCGATATGACGGCCGGCTTCCGCGCCTTCAAGCGCGAAGTTTTAGAGGCGCTGAACTTTGACGAGCTTTCCAGCGCTGGATACATCTTCCAAACGGACATCGCCCGCCGTTGTTTGCGGATGGGCTTCGACGTACGGGAGGTCCCCATCACATTCACCGAGCGGGAGCTGGGGGAGTCCAAGCTTGACGGTTCGTTTGTTGGCGATTCCCTCAAGGTCGTTACCGCCTGGGGTCTCAAGCACCGCGGCAAGCAGGCTCTCAACGCGGCATCACAGCTGGCCGCCAAGGCCGCAGATGCGTTGAGCTCGGTGAGCTCACGCATCAAGGAGTAGCTGCCCGCGCTCTGGCGCAAAGATAGTGTACCATTGGTGACATGTCACCTAAATTGGTGCCCTCACTTTTCGTTGGCCACGGTTCGCCTATGAACGCGATTTAGCAAAAACGCCTTCACCCAGACGTGGAAAAAGCTGGGCGAAAAGGTAGGAAACCCAGAAGCAATCATCGCCGTGTCCGCCCACTGGTACACACACACGGCACCAACGTGACGGCGATGGAAGACCCCCGAACCATTCACGATTTCTGGGGCTTCCCGCCCGCGCTCAGCGAGGTTGAATATCCCGTCCCCGGTTCTCCGGAGGTCGCGGGAGGAAGTTGTGGAGGCCGCAAAACCCATCTGCGTGGAAAAGGATACGCGGTGGGGGATCGACCATAGCACGTGGAGCGTCCTGCGCCATATGTTCCCCCACGCAGATATTCCCGTCATCCAGGTTTCAGTCAACGCCGACGAACCCGTTGACTATCACATTGAGCTCGGAAAGAAGCTCTCCACCATCCCCGGCGCACTGCCCATCGGCTCCGGTAACATCGTCCACAACCTATCCGCCGTTGACTGGCACACCGAAGCAGGTTTCGATAGGGCAGACCGCTTCGACGAAAAGCGGCAGAGCTGATCACTGCTGAGCCGACGAGCTTCACTGAACTGTACGGGGACCCCGATTTCGCCCGCGCCGTTCCCACGCCGGATCATTTTCTCTCCCTGGCATACTTTGCGGGCGCGACTGAGGGGAAATCCGTGTCCACCTTCAACCGCGCCCGCACGATGGGATCCCTGTTGATGACGGGATACCTCTACGAACAGGATGCCAGAGCAACCTATGCGTTCTTCTTTGCTTCCTCTTCCTTCTGCTGCTTAAGCAGCTTGGCAGCGTGGCGACGACGCTTGCGGAGTGCGTCGACACGCTCGTCAAGAAGTACCTGGAGCTCTTCCATGGAACGGCGCTCACAGAGCATGTCCCAGTGCGTCCGTGGTGGCTTCGTCGGTTTGGATTCCATGCCCTCACCCTCAACGAGGGTGCCGATCTTCCCGTTCTTGCACAGCCATTCCTGCGGAATCTCCGCATCGTCGGCGAAGGGTACATCGAAGATCTCATTATCTTCCGTGCGGTATTTCACCATTTGACGAGGCGCGAGATCGTGATCGCGGTCAGTTTCGTAGCTGACGGCGCCCATGCGGCTGCCGCGCAGTACCCGATCTGCCATGTAGCTGCAACTTCCCTTCGTGAGTGTCCAATTTCTCTGCTCCACGCTCGATGAAGCAGTGACGTAACAAACTATTATAACCTACGACCGCAACCATGGCCTATGGTGTTAGACGTGGAACAGTCCAAAACAGCCAGAAAGCAGCCGTCGTGCGCGTGGTGTGGCAAGCCGATCGAGGCAGGTTCCTGCGGGCGTCGCCGCAAATACTGCAGCCAGGCTTGTCGACAGCGCGCGTACGAACAAAGAAACAATCTATCCAACACAAATATTCCCAACAATGCTGTCATGCTCACTCCAGATCAGGCAGATGAGCTAAAGGACAAGCTCTTTGAGGTTCGCTGCGCAGCCGAAGACATCCGTGAGGCTGTCCGAGACGGGGCCACGCAAACCGAGCTCGAGGGGCTTATCGACGATCTGGTTACCCTAACTCGAGTTACTGAAAAACTACGGTAAACTAATCGACATTATGCGTCGCAGGAAATTACCTCTCATCGTCCCCATTGCCATTGTCGCTATCATCGTTGTTGCCCTCGCCGGAGTAGCACCGATGGTGTACAAGGCTTTCACCTCCCATGGTGTGAAGACGGAGGGCATCGACAACACCGGCGTAACCAGCGCATCCACCGACCTCAACGGCACATGGAAGGTCGTTCCCGGCCCGGAAAGTAACCATTCTTCGGTGGGCTTCACCTTTTACGAGATGCTCCCCAACGAGAAGAAGTACACGTCCGGCTCGACGCGTTACGTTGAAGGGACCGTCAAGGTGGAAGACGACACGCTCGTCTCCGGCGACGTTACCGCTGACCTTGTGAAACTGCGCACAGATGTCCAGGATCGCGATGTCAGCATCCGCCGCAAGCTGTTCCACACAGACCAATTCCCAACGGCGAGCTTCACCACCAACGAGTCCGTGGATCTAAGCGGAATCCCCAGCGACGGTAGCGTGGGCCAGGTCACAATTCCAGGTGAGCTCACCGTCCACGGCGTAACCAACCACGTGGAGCCCGTTTTCGATGTCGTTCGCAGTGGCAAGCACGTGACCATCGCCTCGACGCTTCCGATCAACCGCCTCGATTACGATGTCAAGCCTCCGGAGTTTGTTGCGGCCTTGATCAACGAGGAAGGCGAGGCGAACATTCGCCTCACGTTTGAAAAGGAATAGACATGCTCGCCGAACGTATGCTTCCATTCATTTGGTTGCGACTTGTCGTCCTTATCGGCTTCACAATTTTCGTTGCAGTGAAATCCATGTGGGTAGTCACACTCATCGCCGTGGCGTTAACTGCGTGGACCGTCTTTCAGCTGACATACACGTACCGCAATTTGTCACAGTGACGAATTAGTGACGTGCAGAGCCCAGCGTAAAAACACCCCTGGAGGACCTGAGTGTTGAATAGCGTAGCCCAAAAGGGGGCTGCGCTTTTTCTTTCCCTGGCGCCGATCAGTTGTAGGGGTTAAGTACGATACGCCTCAAAGGAACCCGTAGAGATTTCCCAACCATGCAGACGTAAGAGCGAAACATCCTGCGGAGAACAATTGGCGGACAATTCGCCGGGTGTTGACGGGTCCTGAGATCGTCGAGCACGGATAGGACATCGAAAGCAGTACGAGGCCTCATCACCGGGCATGAACCATAGCATGACTCCTTGGAGGGAGCGGTCAACCGGACATGAAGCCCCACAAAACGCCAATGTACGGGTAACTGTCCGATAATGTACATTATGTCATTTAGGACTTCCCCGCCTAGGCGAGGAACTGGTCGTATCCCAGCTTCGCAGACATCACCACGACGAGGACCAAGATCAGAATGCGAAGCATCCCCGCCCCCTTCGCCATCACGAGTCGGGCGCCAATCTGTGCCCCAATGACGTTCGCAACTGCAAGCGCAAGGCCAAGTCCCCACAGAATCTCCCCGTGGAACGAAAACACGATGAGCGCCCCAAGGTTGGTAAATGTGTTCGCAATCTTCGCCCAAGCGGCGTTCTCGAGAAAATCCCCGCCGCGGATGCTCGTAAAGGCCATGATGAAAAACACTCCAGTTCCCGGACCGAACGTGCCATCGTAGATGCCAATAGCCAACACCGCCGCACATATGGCCACAACCCTGACGGTGGTGTGCGGATACCGCGTAGACGATTGCCCAAAAGACGGTTTGAACAGCACAAACGCCCCTACCAGGACGAGCGCAACTGCAATGATTGGCCGCATAATCGCCTTGTCGACGTTACTCGCCACCAACGCTCCAAGACCCGCACCGACCAAAGCCAACGGTGCATAGCGTAGCGATCGCCTCGCCGAATCTACCTTTGCCCCCAGAGTGAACGCCGCGCTTCCCGTCCCGACAATCGCAGCTACCTTATTTACGCCCAGTGCCTGCGCATTTGAAAACTGCGGGTTGCAGATGAGAATGAGAGGCAGAAGGATAAGTCCCCCACCGCCGATGAGGGCGTCGATAAGCCCTGCAACGAGCGATCCGACGAGCATAACAGCAAGCACAAGTGTAGCTCTTTCTAAAAAGAAAACGGTCGTGGGAGGATTCCCACGACCGACAATTTTACTTCCCGGGCTCTTAGGACAGCGCTGCTAGGGCCTTATCGTAATCCGGCTCCTCGCCGATCTCCGGAACGAGCTGGGTGTACGTAACCTCCCCCTGGGGGTCGATGACGACGACAGCGCGAGCCAAAAGACCTGTCAGAGGTCCGCTTACCTGCTCGATACCGAACGCCTCACCGAAACCGTGGCGGAAATCGGATGCCGTCTCCACATTCTCCAGCCCCTCCGCGGCGCAAAAACGGTCGAGGGCGAAGGGAAGATCGCGGGATACACACAGAACAACGGTGTTATCCAGTGAGGATGCCTTCTCGTTGAAGGTACGCACCGACTGTGCGCAAACGCCGGTGTCTACGGACGGGAAGATGTTGATGACCAGGTTCTTCCCGGAGAAATCGGAAAGAGTGCGGTCCGATAGATCGCCAGCCACAACAGTAAAGTCCGGAGCCTTGTCCCCGACGGCGGGGAGACTGCCGGAGGTCGTTACTGCATTTCCTTGAAAAGTTACTTCAGCCATGCACCCCAATGTAGAGGAAACTGTTTGCCAGCGCTACATCCTAGTGGCTCGCAATTATATGTCGGGCACCGATCATCCCGCTCTCCCCTAACGCCTCGACGCTTGCAAGTGTGAAGCGGAACAAGTTGCGATAACAGGAGTCAAATCCCAACGCTGCGGCCTCAGATTCGGCGTTGTCAAAGTTAGTAAAGAAGATACCGAAGCTTGGTGCGACGTGCGTATCAAAGACCGTGGTCGACAGCTTCGGCAAGCCACTTGCACGGCTAACGATTCTGCTCATCTTTGCCGCATCTGGAAGTCTAAAGGTTGGTGCGAGGTAGCGCCGTGTCACCTGAAGTACGTGGTCAATAATCGCGTGATCGCCAGTGCGCACGAGGGCGGAAACAGCGACTGAGCCGACCGGAGACAGGTTTTCGCTTCCCCACCGCACAAACGCCGAGAACGCAGATTCAGATAGCACATTGGCGTAGTCTCCCGTAGTCACTACCGTGAATCGACGGGGCCGCGTGCGTTCAGTTGGGACTGGAAAGGGTATGCGCCCGACGGATACGCCGGGGATGCGAGCAGCTCGCACTTTTTCCACGTTGAGGGGGTCAGCACTCAGGTACTCTGCCCTAGCCCCCATGGAAGATGCAACCGCACTCAACGCTGCACCGTTATATCCAAGTTCGCTGACGAAATCGCCACTGCGGATATCTACGTCTGCACACAAAACGGCAAGCGCCCGCTGTTGGGCTTCGTCGAGGTCTCGCGGCAGGACCCGTCCCGGCGCCGAATAGGTTCGTGTGGTCAGAGCTGGATTGGGTGTGGTTACAGTCGGGATGCCCGCGTTAAAGATGCCAGGTTGCAGGCTGACCAAACTCCCGGACGCGAGGCGGCGAAGGTCCGTTGGGATCCCCATAGCCTCCTCGTTCGAGGGAACGACCCGAACTTTTTTCTTCGGCACATAGGCAACACTCATGAGACGGCGAAGAACCGTCGGCAGATCACCGGCAGTCCACTCTCCTGCCATGTACGATTCACCGATCCCGAGCCACCCGGACTCAGCAAGACGATAGAACAATGCATCCGACGAGACGGTTATATCTGCACCGGTTCCTAGACTGATACCAGCCTCGCGGCATATGTCCGCGAAGTGCGCTTCTGCTTTCCGCACGCGGGTACGCCCGAAAAGCCCACCCGTCGGAACAGTAGCGACGGCCGGCCAAAGATCGGGATCTACATGCGAAAGGTGCTCTGGAGTGCTCATCACTTTCCATTTTCCCAAAGTTGAACGCGGTTGGTCTTCCGACACACCTATGCCGCGAAGAGGTGGGGCCAGCGGTCCACCCGAAAGCAGAAACACGAGTGTGGTTTTTGTCGGCACACATGTTCCCTTCCAAACATCAGACCCCTGCGGACCGTGGAGGCACAACTGTGCCTTGCCGACGCACCAGCGTCCCCCGATCCGTCACGTACATCCATCCTAGTTTTTTCACACCCTATATAGAGGGCCAAAGAGACCCGCGATAGGACGTGGAGAACATGCAGCACAACGCCGACATATCCCGCCACCATTACCATTCACACTACGTTCCTCACCCGTAGAAACTGCGCCAACATACCTTAGATGAGCTGTACCAATGGGCGAATTCGCTTGAGAACGCGCCTTGAGGTTGTCCGATGTCCTATCCAGTGAATCGCTCGCACAATCACCGAACGTCAATAACGTGCACCATTCGGGGGTAGTAGTTTCGTACCGTTTCTACAATAAAGTGTGTTACATTACCGTCGGTTGTCTGATGTCAGTTCGATTAACCTCGCACTTTATAAACGGCCGGGGTTAGAAAAGCTTTTAGTGCGGTCAAAAATGTTTGCCGGCACCCCACTTATAGTATGTTGTAGGTCACATTACACAGGTAGATTTCTCACATCTCTCTTCCCTTTCTCGGGCCCGTCGCCCGCAACCGGGCAGGTCACGGCGGTGACGAAAGTTTGGTGGCGAAACCTTCGCGGGCGACGTGCAAATAGGATGATCTTTTTGTGTGTACAGTGACTCAACGAAAGGCCGATAGTCGCGAACGCCCGGACAGGGCGATCTCCACGGCACGTACGTATGTACCTGGATTGAAGCAGCGGCTTCCGGCTCGCAAGCTAAGTTTTAACGGACCTAACCCGAAAGGCGGGAACTGTGACTGCACAAGTAGACAACCAGAAGGTCGCTGCAGAATGGAAGGGCTTTGAGCCCGGCAACTGGCAGGATGAAATCGACGTCCGCGACTTCATCCAGAAGAACTACACTCCGTACGAGGGTGATGCTTCGTTCCTCTCCGGCCCGACCGACAAGACCAAGCGTGTCTGGGATCACCTTGAGGAGAACTACCTCTCCGTCGAGCGTAAGAAGCGCATCTACGATGTTGATACCGAAACCCCTGCTGACATCGATGCCTTCCCTGCTGGCTACATTTCTGACGACGACAACGTCATCGTCGGTCTGCAGACCGATGTCCCGCTGAAGCGTGCCATGATGCCGAACGGTGGCTGGCGCATGGTGAAGCAGGCCATCAAGGAGGCCGGCAAGGAAGTTAACCCGGATGTTGAGGAGATCTTCACCCGCTACCGCAAGACCCACAACGACGCGGTGTTCGACATCTACACCCCGCGCATCCGCGCCGCTCGTTCTTCCCACATCATCACCGGCTTGCCGGATGCCTACGGCCGTGGCCGCATCATCGGCGACTACCGTCGAGTTGCACTCTACGGTGTTGACCGTCTCATCGAGGAGAAGACTGCGGAAAAGGACAAGGTTGCAGGCGACAACTTCTCCGAACACTGGGCTCGCTACCGCGAGGAGCACTCCGAGCAGATCAAGGCGCTGAAGAAGCTGAAGCACATGGCTGAAATGTACGGGTTCGACATTTCCGGCCCGGCTAAGACCGCCCAGGAAGCTGTTCAGTGGACGTACTTCGGCTACCTTGCTTCCGTCAAGAGCCAGGACGGCGCCGCTATGTCCTTCGGTCGCCTCTCCGCATTCTTCGACTGCTACTTCGAGCGCGACCTCGCTGCTGGCACCATTACTGAGGACGATGCCCAGGAGATCATCGACGCACTCGTCATCAAGCTGCGCATCGTTCGCTTCCTCCGCACCGAGGATTACGATCAGATCTTCTCTGGCGATCCTTACTGGGCAACCTGGTCCGATGCTGGCTTTTCCAACGACGGGCGCCCGCTGGTCACCAAGACTTCCTTCCGCCTGCTGCAGACACTGCGTAACCTTGGTCCCGCCCCGGAGCCGAACATCACCATTTTCTGGGATCCGGAACTTCCGGCTGGTTACAAGGAATTCTGCGCCGCTATTTCGATCGAGACCTCCTCTATCCAGTACGAGTCCGACAAGCAGATTCGTAAGCAGTGGGGCGACGATGCGGCAATCGCGTGCTGTGTGTCCCCGATGCGCGTGGGTAAGCAGATGCAGTTCTTCGGTGCCCGCGTGAACTCCGCTAAGGCTCTCCTCTACGCCATGAACGGCGGTCGCGACGAGGTCAGCGGCAAGCAGATCACCGACGAGCGCGAGGGCGTTCAGGGCGATGGCCCGCTCGACTTCGACGAGGTATGGGAGAAGTACGAGGAGATGCTGGACTGGGTTGTCGGCACCTACGTCGAGGCTCTGAACATCATCCACTACTGCCACGACCGTTACGCCTACGAGGCCGTCGAGATGGCACTCCACGATGCCGAGATTGTCCGCACCATGGGCTGTGGCATCGCCGGACTGTCCATCGTTGCTGACTCGCTCTCCGCCATCAAGTACGCCAAGGTTTACCCGGTGCGCGACGAGACGGGCCTCATCGTCGATTACAAGACCGAGGGTGACTTCCCCTGCTACGGCAACGACGATGACCGCGCCGATGATATTGCGGCTACGGTGGTTCACACCATCATGTCGAAGATCAAGGAAATCCCGATGTACCGGGACGCTATCCCGACGCAGTCCGTGCTGACCATCACCTCCAACGTGGTGTACGGCAAGGCCACCGGTGCCTTCCCGTCCGGCCACAAGGCAGGCACCCCGTTCGCACCGGGTGCGAACCCCGAAAACGGCGCAGACAGCCACGGCATGGTTGCATCCATGCTTTCCGTGGGCAAGCTGGACTACAACGATGCGCTGGACGGCATTTCGCTGACCAACACCATCACCCCGTCGGGCCTTGGTCGCAACAAGGATGAGCAGGTCAACAACCTCGTTGGCATCCTGGACGCCGGCTTCATCATCGACGGCGATAACTGCCCCGCCTAATCGACACCGTAGGCTTCAAACAATCTTCCTGGGCCCCTCCCCTGTGGAGGAACCGGCCCGGGGCCCCGTAAATACAGAAAGAGAGATAACAATATGTCTGCTCAGACTTTCGAGTCCCGCATGGAATCCATGAAGGCTAACCGCGAGAAGAACAACTCCGAGTCTGGCCTCTACCACGCCAACATCAACGTGCTGGATCAGTCCACGCTCGAAGACGCAATGGAGCACCCGGAGAAGTACCCGAACCTCACCGTTCGCGTTTCCGGTTACGCCGTTAACTTTGTCAAGCTGACCCGCGAGCAGCAGCTGGACGTCCTCTCCCGTACGTTCCACCACAACGCTTAAGGGATAGTTTTCCCAACTCGCCCGCTGCGTACTCCCGTGGCGGGCGCTTTCATATGCCCGTGGATCCTATCTCACCACGGCTTTACATTTGGTAATATCTAATTAACAGTGGACGTTGTGCGATAACCGCCTCCTACAGGTGCTCATCATGGATGCGGTCGAAATGAGATGAACAACGACTAATCACGAGGAGGAACACTATGGCAGATGGATTAAACTCAACGGTTACTATCGCTCCCTCCGACGGTGAACGCATACGTGGCATGGCCGGCGGCATCGGCGGACATTCCGATCTTGCAGAAGCCGAGCGCTCCGAACTTTTCGCGGCGAGGAGAACGGGGTCCGTGGGGCTCGTTCATTCGTGGGAACTTGTGACGGCCGTCGACGGACCCGGTACCCGCATGACGCTTTTCCTCTCCGGGTGCCCGCTGCGTTGCGTGTACTGTCACAATCCCGACACAATGGATATGAAGGAGGGCACGCTGGAGGATGTCGAGGCGATCATCAAGAAGATTAAACGGTATCGCCCCGTGTTTAACGCCTCTGGTGGCGGCCTGACGATCTCCGGTGGTGAGCCGCTTTTCCAGATCGCGTTTACGCGACGGATTCTGGAGGCAGTTCACGCGGCGGGCATCCACACGGCGATCGACACGTCTGGTTTCCTCGGCGCCAGGCTCACCGATAATGACATCGCCAACATCGATCTCTTCCTCCTCGATGTGAAGTCTGGCTTTCCGGACACATACAAGAGGGTAACGAGCCGCGACCTTCAGCCAACGTTGGACTTTGGTGAGCGTCTCACCAAACTTGGCAAGAAGATCTGGATTCGCTTCGTCCTGGTGCCTGGTTGGACGGACGCTCCGGAAAACATTGAGCGCGTCGCTCAAATCGTTTCCCGCTGGAAGTCATCCGTCGAGCGTGTGGAGGTTCTCCCCTTCCACAACATGGGTGCCGATAAGTGGAAGAACCTCGATATGGAGTACAAGCTCGAGGGCGTGAAGCCGCCGTCAGCAAAGGCGGTGGAGGCAGCACGGGCCGTATTCCGTTCCTACGGCCTCACTACTTTCTAAAAAATATGGACTGGGTAGGTGCCCAGTCCATTTTTTTAAAACTTCTTCAACAGGCCGAGGTCTAGCGACGGCTTCGCTTGCTTCTCAGCGTGCTCGAGGATGGCGACCACAAAGGAGGAACGTCCTCGCGTGAACGGACGGAGATCCCAGCTTTCCAGCAGCAAGGAGCTGCGCAGACCCGCCGCCTCCCAATCAGCTTCGAACTGATCGAAGCTGTAACCTCGATCCAATCCAAACCCGAGTACCAGGCGACCAGATTGCTTGAGAAGACCCGCTAGCTTTTCTAACACCGCACCCTGGGAGCCCGGAGCCAAGAAGGTAAAGACATTTCCCGTGCTAATGACAGCGTCAAAGGGGCCGGCCGGGAGCTCATCGGCAACGAGGTCGGCGACGTCCCAGGTGGCTTCCGGATGACGAGAGCGGGCAACGTCGATGAGATAGGGATCGATGTCCACCCCCGTCACCGCGTGCCCACAACCAACGAGGTATCCACCGATCCGACCTTGACCACAGCCTACGTCTAGGATTCGAGACTTCCGATCCACGAGAGCGTCGACAAGCCGAGCCTCCCCGTAGATGTCTTTTCCCTCCGCTTCGATACGGTCCCAGCGCTGGGCATAGGCGACTGAATGCTGCGGGTTGTTATCCGTAATCTGTTTCCATGTCGGCATAAAAACAACTGTAGTCTAACCAATCGGGGGTACCCGACATACGTAATTCAGTTTGTTTCCCACTGTTACAACCCCCTAGGGTGGTGTACGTAAAATGTTGAGCAGAATGTGATCTGGTCAACACAGTTAGTCCAATAATCTACAGAAAAGGACCAACGTGGCTTCATCAAAAAATACACAAGCCAATGATGCCGTCGACCGCACACCCACTGCGGCTGCAGACGACTCCGCACGGCAACGCGACGAAATTCCCTCCGACCTCAAAGCTTACGACCGCAGCTGGGTATTCAGCTTGTTCGGTACCGCCGTCGGCGCCGGAATTTTGTTCCTCCCACTCAACGCTGGTATCGGCGGCTTCTGGCCGCTACTCATCGTCACACTTCTCATTCCGGGAATGACGTACTTTTCTCACCGTGCGCTGTCGCGGTTCGTCTGCCTCTCCCCGGGGTACGCCGATGACATCACGGTCGTCGCAGCTCAGTACTTTGGCAAGATTCCCGGCTGGATCATCACGATCCTCTACTTCCTCGCGATTTACCCCATCGTGCTCATCTACGGTGTCTCCATCACCAACACCGTGAACTCCTTCTTCGTCAACCAGATGGGTTGGCCCGAAGTACCCCGCGCGATCCTCTCCGCGATCCTCATCGCCGCCATGATGGCCGTGCTGCTGTGGGGCGAGCGCCTCATGCTTATCGTCACCGGCTGGATGGTGTACCCGCTCATCGCTTGCTTGTTCGGCGTATCCATCTACCTCATCCCCTCCTGGGACTTCCGTGGTCTCATGGAAATTGGCGATAACTCCCCGAGTTCCATCATCTACTCGGTGTTCATCATCATTCCGGTCATGGTGTTCGCATTCAACCACTCCCCGGCAATCTCCCAGTTCTCCGTTGCCATGCAGCGCGCACACGGCTCGCGCTCCACTCAGCACGCATCACGCGTCCTGTTCTGGACGATGATCCTCCTCGTCGTGTTCACGATGTTCTTCGTCTGGTCCTGCGTCCTTGCACTCGGCCCCGACGGCATGGCTGAGGCCAAGGAACAGAACCTCCCGGTTCTGTCCTACCTGGCCAACGTGCACGGCAACCCCCTGATCTCCTACCTCGGACCGTTGGTAGCCTTTGCCGCCATCGTCTCCAGCTTCTTCGGCCACTACCTCGGTGCCGCTGAGGGCGCTGCCGGACTCGTTCGTGCCTCTGCACCCGCTTTTGTGGAAAAGGTAGGGATGAAGGCAATCAATACCGGTGTCGCCGTGTTTATGTTCGTCACAACCTGGATCGCGGCGATCATGAACCCCTCGATTCTGTCCATCATCGAATCGCTCTCCGGCCCTGTTATCGCGTCCATCTTGTACCTCATGCCGATGATCGCGATCTACACCGTCGATGTGTTCAAGCCATACCGCAAGAACGCATCGAATATCTTCGTTATCGTGACCGGCCTGATCGCTATTAGTGGCATCTTCCTCGGTCTCGTCCACCTGTTCTCCTAAGTAAAAGAACCGGCGTACCGCGAAACGACCTTCCCCTGCCCGCAACGGGCAGGGGATTTCTTGTGCAGAAAATGAGTGTGCGGGCAACAGCTACAAGCGACGATTCACCCATCGGACTCAGCCTACAGACATAGACAACAACGCACCCAACATACTTCTGCGCTCGTACTATTTTCCAACAGAGGACGTACAAGCTGGAAAGTTCGTTTTTAGTCCATTCGCGCACTGTGCACGATGAGGCGGACGGCGCTCTTGGCCAGGATCCGCTCGCCGCTGGTACAGGTCACGTTCCACAGGTGCAGCGTTTTTCCGCAGTGCACGGCCTGCGCCGTCACGGTGATCGTGCCGTGCGCTGCGGACGAGACGAAATCGGTGGAATTGGAGATGCCCGCAACTCCCCGGGCTCCCGCAGTGGCCACGAGCCCACCAACAGATGCCGCCGATTCCGCCAGTGCTGAGTACACACCACCGTGAACGATACCGAAAGGCTGGGTGACGCGGTCTGTGATCTCCAACTCCATTGTTACCGTTCCGCGGGAAATAGCCGTGTATCGCGCCCCGAGCGTGCTGTCCAACCCGCCGGTGGCAGCGTTAAATTCCGCTATTTCCTGCTCATCGAGAGGGCGGGAATGGGCACGGGCACATAACTCTTGCAGCTTCATGGCCTTAAGGCTACCGCGATTGCGGGGTTCCGGCTCGTGTGAAGGAAAAAGTTGGCAACTTTGTTGCCGAGACTGCTCTCCCACCGGCGGACTAGGTACGATACTAAGTATGACAGAAGCAACTCCTGACAAGAAGGCCCAAATCGGCGTCGTTGGACTCGCCATCATGGGTTCCAACCTCGCCCGCAACTTCGCTTCCAAGGGCTACACCGTCGCCGTCTACAACCGCACCTTCGCCAAGACACAGGCGCTCATGGAAAACCACGGCTCCGAGGGAGATTTCCTCCCGTCCGAAACCATCGAGGATTTCGTGGCTAGCCTCGAAAAGCCACGCCGTGCCATGATCATGGTTCAGGCCGGTGCCGCCACCGATGCCGTCATTGAGCAGCTCGCCGATGCGATGGAGGAAGGCGACATCATCATCGATGGCGGTAACTCTCTGTTCACCGACACCATCCGCCGCGAGAAGGCAATCCGCGCCCGTGGCCTGCACTACGTTGGCACCGGCGTGTCTGGTGGCGAGGAAGGCGCACTTCACGGCCCGTCGATTATGCCCGGCGGCACGGAGAAGGCGTACGAATCTCTCGGACCGCTTCTGGAATCCATCTCTGCTCACGTCGACGGCGAGCCGTGCTGCACGCACGTCGGCTCCGATGGTGCAGGACACTTTGTGAAGATGGTACACAACGGCATCGAATACGCTGACATGCAGGTCATCGGCGAGGCTTACGATCTCCTGCGTCGCGTTGGCGGGCTGGATACCGATGAGATCTCCGAGATCTTTGGCGAGTGGAACAAGGGTGACCTGAACTCTTACCTGGTTGAGATCACCGCTCAGGTTCTCGCCCATAAGGATGCTGAGACGGGCAAACCGCTTGTCGACGTCATTGTGGATGCGGCCGGCCAGAAGGGTACCGGTCGGTGGACGGCCAAGGAAGCTCTCGACCTCGGCATCCCGGTCACTGGTATTGGTGAAGCCGTCTTCGCCCGTGCACTGTCCTCCAGCCTCGACCAGCGCGCTGCTGCGCAGGACAAACTGCCCTCCGGCACCCTGTCTGAGGAAGCTGTGGACAAGGATCAATTTGTCGAGGACGTTCGTCGCGCTCTGTACGCCTCGAAGCTCGTTGCCTACGCTCAGGGCTTCGACGAGATCCTTGCCGGGGCGAAGGAATACAACTGGACGATTAAGCCCGGTGAGCTTGCCAAGATCTGGCGCGGGGGCTGCATCATCCGCGCAACCTTCCTCAACCGCATTACCGATGCCTTTGAGAAGAACCCGGAGCTTCCGTCTCTTCTGCTCGACCCGTACTTCAACGGTGAGCTCGATGGTCTGGTGGACTCTTGGCGCCGCGTTGTCGTTGAGGCAACAAAGCGCGGAGTGCCGGTGCCCGTGTTCGCATCGTCACTGAGCTACTACGACGGTCTGCGTTCCAACCGCCTGCCCGCCGCTCTCATCCAAGGTCAGCGCGACTTCTTTGGTGCTCACACCTACAAGCGTGTGGACAAGGAAGGCACCTTCCACACCCTGTGGTCTGAGGATCGCTCGGAAGTTGAGTACTAAATAATTTTTGTCTCGCACCCGCGTTTTGTCTGTCAAAGCGCGGGTGCTGTTGTTTCCACTGTTATGCTATGTGTGATCACTGATGGACATATTTTTAAGTATTTTATCCCTCGTTGGCTTCGTCGCCCTCACGGGGCTTACAGGCCTGTTCGTTGCCATTGAGTTCGCAATCACAGGTCTCGAGAGGGCAACGATCGACAGCCACGTTAAACAGGTTGGCGACCGCCGAGCGCTGGCGATCAAAGAGGCGCACAACAATCTGTCTTTTGAGCTTTCCGGTGCCCAGCTGGGCATCACCATCACCACACTGGCTACTGGTTACCTCGCAGAACCGGTTCTCTCTACATACTTCACCCCTCTCCTCACTCTCGTGGGACTTAGTGAAGAGCTCGCGACCTCCGTGGCACTCATTCTCGCGCTTATCGTTGCCACGCTCCTTTCCATGGTCTACGGCGAATTGGTGCCCAAGAACCTAGCCATTACTAAACCCCTGGCAACTGCCCGCTTCGTCGTCCCGCCCGTCCAGATCTTTAATAAGGTTTTCTCTTGGTTCATCAAAGCACTCAACTGGGCGGCAAACGCGCTAGTACGAAAGCTCGGCGTTGAACCAGCCGACGAGCTCGCGTCGGCCCGCACCCCGCAGGAGCTCGGCGCTTTGGTGCGAAACTCCGCTAATCAGGGCAAGTTTGATCAGTCCGAAGCCCAGATGCTCGATCGTTCGCTCAAGTTTGGCGAATCGGATGCTGATGAGTTCATGACACCACGGTCTACCATTGTTTCTTTGCAAGCCGATGACACTGTTAACGACCTCCTGCGCGTCGCCATCGACACCGGCTACTCTCGCTTCCCCGTTGTCAACGGTGATCTGGATGAGACGCTCGGCGTTGTCCACGTGAAGTCAGCCTTCGGCGTGCCGCGCGATAAGCGCTCAACAACTCAGGTCATCGAGCTTGCTCGCACAGTGCCCGTCGTCCCCGAATCCCTCGACGGCGATGCCGTGCTCAAGGCTGTCCGTTCTGCAGGATCGCAGGTCGTCCTCATCGCGGACGAATACGGCGGTACTGCCGGTTTTGTCACGATGGAAGATGTGGTGGAAGAAATCCTCGGCGAGGTGTACGACGAACACGACGATGCCTACGAGGAGCAGGAATACCGGAAAGCGGGCACACACAGTTGGGACGTTTCTGGTCTCGCTCGCGTGGATGAGCTGCCAGATAAGATCGGGTACTACGCACCCGAGGGCCCATACGAATCACTCGGTGGTCTCATCATGGCCACGCTCGGGGCGATACCCGAGGGCGGGGAAACCGTCCTTTTGCCCGAAACAGATAGGGATTACCTCGACGAATTCGAGTCCGGACTCCCCGGTCGGTGGATCGCACGCGTCACACAGATGGACGGAATGCGCATCGATCGAGCCCTGTTGACCCCCATCACGAACGAGGAAGCGGAGGCGATGCAGCAATGAGTATCTGGACGGCATCCCTCCTCATCATCGTATTGCTGCTGTTCAACGCTTTCTTCGTGGGCGGCGAGTTTGCTCTCATCTCCTCTCGCAAGGATCGTCTGGAAACCCTCGTCAGCCAGGGGAATCATCGTGCACGCACCGTCCTTGACGCGATGGAGCATCTCTCCCTCATGCTCGCGGCCGCGCAGCTCGGCGTGACTATTGCCTCACTTATTTTGGGCAAGCTCGGCGAACCCGCGATCGCTCACCTTCTGGAGCGTCCCTTTGCGGCTATGGCCATTCCGGCAGACCTCCTCCACCCGTTGTCTTTTGCGATCTCCCTTTTCATCATCACGTTCCTCCACATTCTGCTCGGCGAGATGGTGCCGAAGAACCTCGCGATCGCAGGCCCCGAATCGACGGCGCTGATACTCGTCCCGCCACTCATTGCTTTTGAAAAGATCACTCGGCCGTTCATCCACTTTGTGAACTGGATCGCACGGATGACACTCAAAGCCTTCGGGATCGAGCAAAAAGACGAGCTTGATTCCACTGTTGATTCCTCCTCGCTCGCCGCGATGATCGCGGAGTCTCGTTCCGAGGGGCTTATCGACGCCGAGGAGCACGTTCGACTGAAGAAGGCGCTGGGTGCTGCCCGACGCAGGGTGAAGGAATTGTGTATCCCCCTGGACAAGGTCATCTCCGTTCCTCTGAACCCGACTGTCAAGCAGCTCGAGGCCGCTGTAGCTGAAACGGGTTTCTCCCGCTTCCCCGTCCGCTCGACCACAGGTTTTGTCGGCTACATCCATGTCAAGGATGTACTAGAGAAGATGGTGTCCGAGGATCCCGGAGCAGAGGACGAGATTATTGAACGCTCGGAGATCCGTTCGCTGAAGGTCATGGATGCTGCCACGCCCATGGACGATGCCCTGCGGATCCTGCGCCGCGACCGCGCCCACATGGGTCTCATCACAGAGAATGGGAAAATTCTCGGAATGGTCGCTCTGGAGGACCTCATCGAGGAGTACGTAGGAACGGTGCGTGACTGGACGCATGAGTAGGCCCCAGAAAGTACTAAGCGCAAGCGAATGGATGCCGCTCGCCCGTGCCCACGAGGAGAGCGTCGACACGCTCACCAAAGCCCACCTCGACCGGCACGCGCGGGGTGAGAAACATCCCGTGTGGGACTTCATTTTTGACTACTACCGCAACTCGCCCGGAAAGTTCCGGCGCTGGCATCCGGGAGCAGGCATCGCCATCGCGCGCGCATGCCCGCACGCGAACTGGAAGTACTACGTCAGCGATGGCGACATCACCTGGTGCGATACCGATGCGTTCCTAGCCAAGCGTGGAAAAACCGCGCGTTACGTAGCCAATCTGTTGCGTGCGACGACCGCACACACCGCCCACTATGACTGCTTCTGCCTGCACGAATGGGCGATGTGCTACAAGGAAACGCCCCGCCACTCGCTTCCACTGCGCCTCGGCTCCGACGGCGTTGTCGACGTTGTGGACAGCCACGATATCCGCTGCACCCACTACGATGCGTTCCGCTTCTTCACCGATGCCGCCCGGTCCCTCAACCAAACGCAACTCACGCGGGATCTGCAGCCCGTGATGGAGCAAGCCGGCTGTTTGCATGCGACGATGGACCTGTACAAGTGGGCGTTCAAGATGGAACCACTCATTACCAGCGACATCACTGTAGATGCCTTTCTCCTCGCCTGCGATGCGCGCATTCTCGATATGCAGGCATCACCGTATGACTGCCGCGCCTTCGGGCTCGATCCTGTCGCGGTGGAGACGACAGAGGGAAAAGCCCAGTTCGTGCATCGACAACGCGAACTCGCCCGGCGTGGCACTGCCATCCGCTCGCGCCTGTTGACGGCACTCGAAGCCGCCGGAGTAGACACTCCCTAACTGGAGACAACCAGCACCCCGCGCATTGCTTACAATGGAAATAACCCTCGCCTGCACGGGTGAGCTTTAGACCGCACGACCAAACATAGAAGGTGGACTTACTGTGGCACGTCATTCGACCGGGGAAAACAACTACTCCGTGTCAAAGGGATTCGTCGCCCTTCTGGCGGTACTTCTTCTCGTCATCGCCGGAGGCATCTACGCCTGGGTCAACAGAGACTCAGACACCCCGGGAAATGCCAAGGCAGACTGCCCTGAGGGTTCAGCTTCGTTTCACGTCGCCGCAAGCAATGACAGTGGCCTTGTCCAACTGCTACAGCAATACTCAGACACTGCTCCCGTCGTCCAGGACCACTGTGTGACGGGCACTGTAAGGGAAGACATTGAAAGCGCCGCCGGCGTGGCGATAGCTGGCTCTCCAGATGGCGTGCACCAGTTCCTCGCGGCATCCGGTCGCTCCGGTGCGTCGGAAAACTGGCCCATCGCGGCGCAAACACAACTGGGGCTAGTTCACAAAGATGGCGCGGACTTCCCCGGCGGAGATTGGTCGAATCTCAAAGACCTAGACATCGCATTCCCTGCGGATAACCCCACTGTCTCGGCGGCTGTGGCCGTGGCTCTTGCAAACGGTGACGCGGCAGTTGCTTCCCAGCTTCTGGAAAAAGGTCAGGTCGAATCCCTTGATAGCGCTGTTTCCGAAGGTCGCCCAATCATCGCTGCAACCCAAGCGCAGAGACCGGAGGGATACTCCTTCTATAACCCTGACGACTACGCACTATCCACCTACTACGTGCCTCTTACCTCCACGGACAAGGTCCCTGAGCTGCAGGCACGCGCTGCCTTCGATTTCGGTTCGTTCCTCGAATCCCAGGATTCCTTCCGTCAACCGGATGAAACCCACGCGTCCTGGCTCGCCACTGCTTCCGCTATCGCGGGTAATTCGTCGGGTACCGGTACGTCCGAGCAGAAACAGGCAGCTCCCGCCGTTGATTTCAGTGAGCCGCGAGACACGCTTGTACTCCTTGATACCTCCGCCGCCATGGGCAACGTTGCTAACGGGTCCGACAATTCGTGGCTAACAGAGGCGCAGTCGGCCGTCGCCGACTATGCCCGCGCCGTCGGTGGCGCTGGGACGAGCATCTCACTGTGGAATTATTCATCCCCGCTTAATCCGGGCGTGACGAAGGGATGGCGCCAGAACGTCACCTTCGATGAGGGTGCAGGTGGGGAAGCAGCAGCGAACCACGTCGTCATCCTCGGTTCCGGCGGCGAGTCGTGGACACGTTCCAGCGTAGTTGCAGCTCTCGGCACCGCCGCAGATAGGAGCCGGGCGATCCAGAAGCCGGTGAACCTTACCGTTCTCACCACCGGAACGGCAGATCTCGCTGACGACACGGCCTACACCGATGAGCTCAATGCAACTCGCGGCGATGCTGATGTCCGCGTCAATGTCATCCATATAGGTAAGGGCGATCACGATCAGGCACTCGAGAACTGGGCCGCAGATGCGACCGGTGGTCTCGTTACCGATGCTGCTACTCCGCAGGCGCTTCGTGTGGCCTTGCAGAGCCTAAGCCCCACGCAGTAGCTTTGAGCGCACACTTCAATGCCCGGCCCGTTGTGGCCGGGCTTTTCGCTTCTCGACGACGTTCTGTTCCGGACGTGCCGTCACGGTTCGCCTGCCTGTGGATGGTGTTTCGTTTGAGTGGCCCGGCGTGCTAGCTCTAATTGCTAGCCCGGTAGCCGCCACCCCGCAACCCGGCTAACACAACCCGGCTAGCACGAGGTGGGCTGGGGCTGCCGCCTAAACGGAACTGCGCCCGCTTATGCCAATCCGTAGGCCTCTTCTCCAGTTTCTCTACCTGCGTCTCAATGGCCCAGAGGAAACGAAACGTACGGCCGGGTGGCCGCCTCGCGGGTGCCACTGCACGCGAAGGCAGTCATAAGACCGGGGTCGCTCCTCCCGCTCTTCACGACGGGAGTCGTGGTGGTGACATCTGGACGTAGTGGCATCGGGGCGCTGGGGACATCGGGACAGAGTGGCGCACAAGTTCCGCTGTGGACTCGCCAAACGCACCGCCTGTAACCTCAATCGCCTGCTCCAAGCTGCGTGTGAGACTAAAGCGTCAAACGAAATGTCCTCTAGGAAGTCAAGCGGATTCACGAACTCGGCCACAGGGAAACGTGTCACCGTCACAGATAGCCTTACAAAACGGAAATACTCATGCTTCCCGTCGGCCTCCACCCGCATCAGACATGGTCATTTACGGATCTAAGGAAACAACCCCGACCTGATGCACACTGCTCCCAGCAATAGATTAGAAGAAAAAGCCGCACGGGGAGGATGACTTACCCGTGCGGCTTTGTAATACGAAGCTAGGAAAGCTTGCGGCGACGACGCTCAGCCAGTTCGTCCACACCCGTGGACTCGCCCTCTGCTGGTTGGTCTAGTCGCTCGTGCGGGAACTGCGTGATCGTACCCGTAAGATCCTTCATAATGCTCGGCACGGCGATACCGAACACGCCTTGTCCGCCGTTGAGCAGGTCGATAACTTCTCCGGCGGAGCGACACTCATACACAGTCTTGCCGTCGGAAACGAGGGTGATAGTCGCAAGATCATTGACACCAAGATCGCGCAGCTTTTCAACGGCAGAACGAATATTTTGCAAGGAAATACCGGTGTCCAGCAGCCCCTTCACAATTTTCAGAACAAGAATGTCACGGAACGAATACAGGCGCTGCGAGCCCGAACCGTGAGCACCGCGGATGGAAGGCTGCACCAGGTTGGTTCGATCCCAGTAATCAAGCTGGCGGTAGGTGATCCCGGCAACCTGGCAGGTTGTGGGAACACGGTAGCCAACTTCTTCATCGGGTCCGATGTCGAAAAGGGACTCTTGCATCGGGCGATCATCGTTTACCATGTGTCATCCTTTAGTCGTGGTGTTTACCTACATTTCCAATGTGCAAAGCAGAACCACCTTGCAACTCTGAAGTTCAACTTTAACACTAGTCACATCCGTGTAGTTTACAAGTTGTAGACGGCGTGTCGTATGAAAAAAGCGCCACACGTACAGCATGGCGCTTTAAACTCACTGGTCATCGGGGTTCTCTAAGTCAAGCTTCAAATCACTTTCACTGATTCCCAAGTCACCCATGAGAGCCGAAAACTCATCGTCGTCTGAAATGTCAATATCGCTCGGATCGAATTGAATGTGTTCGCCCTGCGGTTGGAGGGGTACCGTACCTTCAAATAGATCGAAAAGATCCGTTTGTTCATCAACGGAAAGTCCACATTCACAGAGGACATCCTCTCCGATATACAACGTATCTTCGATGAGATCGGCCATGACCAGTGCATCCGTCGGCCGACAGTCGATCTCCTCACCGTTTCTCAAATAAATGGTGGCATAAAACACACCGTCGGAATAGCCGGTTATCGCAACTTTGTCCACGCCAATGTCTTCAATCCGATCCAGGAGCAGATCCACCCCTTCTGGGCGATTTGGGGGTCGCACGAGCCGTCGCTCTAGATGGACAGCTGAACTTCCGGGCACCCACACGGGGAGGAGAACATTCCCAACCCGAAAGCTCAGGCATGCGTAGGTACGGTCGAAGGAGTACCAGACCTGATCCATGATTGCTTCGCGCAGAGCCGGTTTCTTCCCCATCGCATTAACTCCTGAGAGCGTTCTTCAAGAGGGTCGCATGCAGAGACACGACGAGCGCAGCGATCTCCTGCTGTTTTTCGTCTGCCCGGTGCTTCGCTGTGTCATCCCGTCCCATGGCGAGGGGCTGCGTTACCTGTTCCACGATGTCCGATTGGCGAATCGCCGCGTTCTTCAAGCTCTTGAGATGGCGCGACTGAAGTCCTGCATCGGTCAGGCGTGCGACAGTGGTGACAATTGCCATGTCATCTGCCGTGAAATATCCCGCAGGATCAGGGGTGATGAGTCCCAGCTTGATGCACTCGAATACGAGATCCTCGTCCGCACCGGAGCCGTTGGCGAGATCCACATCGGAAAGTCGCACGGGAGCAGGATCGCGGAAGTTCTCCGGGCTAACCACGGGAGTCGACGATGACGCACTCATGATTGAGGCGACCTCACCGGCGTCGATAGCCTCTAATTGTTCCCGAATGACCTTTAACGGCAGATAATGATCCCGCTGTGTAATGAGGATGTAACGCAGGCGCTCGACATCGTCCTCGGTGTAGCGACGGTATCCAGAGGATGTCCGGGATGGAGAGATGAGTCCCTCCGACTCCAGGAACCGGATTTTAGATACGGTTACGTCTGGAAATTCCTCGTTAATGCGCTTGAGCACGACACCAATCGACATTGTTTTCTTTGCCCTGGGAATCCGCCCACCTCGGGCGGATTCATAAACAGAGGAAGCTACCTCATTTTTACGTGCAGGAACGCTCACAACACCCTCTTCTAACAAAACCTACCGTTATGGTTTCAGATTGTACCCTCACCACCACCTTAACGGCACGCCGTAAACAATCAAGGACACAGTCTTTACAAAAGGCCTTTCCGTGTAACGGAAAGGCCTGGGTATTAGTTTGGTATTAGTTTGGACTATTTGGCTTGAAGGTACACGAGGCGGAACTTGCCAATCTGTACCTCATCGCCTGAGGACAGCACCTGGCTGTTCTGAGGTTCACGGTTAACATACGTACCGTTGAGGCTTCCCACGTCGGTGACCTCGTAACCACCGTCAACCTTCTTAAATTCCGCGTGACGGCGCGAGACCGTTACGTCATCAAGCAGGATGTCGGAATCGGGGTGACGACCAGCAGTCGTTACCGGCTGGTCGAGAAGGAACCGTGCGCCAGCGTTCGGGCCCCGCTTGACCACGAGCAGCGCTGAGCCGGAAGGAAGGCTATCCGCGTTGAGTCCCGGTTGCGAACCCGTGTTTGCGCTCGACTCCATTTCCTTCAAGAGGTCTGCGCGGAAAACGGAGGTAGTTTCTACCTGTGCCTCAGGAATCTCGTTATGGTCTGCCATTAAGCGGCCTCCAATTCTCGTAGAAAAAGCATGCGGTTGCTTTCAACTATAGCCAGTTCGACGCGCCACGTGGGGTAATTTTCTGTCTACCGGAAGATATCCGTTACCCCCTGAATGAAGCGCCCGGACTTCTTTTCCAAGGGGTTATCCCCGACCATGTATGTCCATGTCGCCGACGGACGAGACAATCCAAGATCATCTAAGTGGGCACCCTCGTTATCGACGGTTACAGTGTTAAACGTATCCACTGCCTCGTCTACAGCGCGGTTAACGAGATCCTTGAACTCACGCACCGCAATGCGGTGAAACTCAGTCAGTGGCGTTTCCCGCGCGATGGCTCGCAGGTGAATGGATTCTCGTACCTCGTCCATGAGCGCGAGGTGATCGCTCCACCCCATGTCGAGGTGGTAAAGCATAACATCACGCGCGGCCTGCACAAGTGTGTCGTGTGCGACGGTACGCTCCAACTCCTGCACACGATCCGGCGTGCGCTCCGCAAAATCTTGCAGCGCCTTGTCTGTGTCCAAAATGGTCGCGCGCCGTTCGTCGATGATTACACGCTGGTCTGCAAGCAGCTTGGAGTACTTCCATGTCTGTGAGTGAATTTCCAGCAGCTGCCCCTCGGTAACACGCTGACAGTGCTCAACGAAATCTTGCACACGCTTTTCCTGGATGAGACCATCCGGCCCGGGGTGGGCGGTAATGGATTCACCGTCGCCACCACTGAGGATGAGCTCGTCCTCCAGAGAGACATAAAAGACAGCGTGACCGGGATCTCCCTGCCGTCCTGCACGGCCGCGTAGCTGATTGTCGAGGCGCGAGGACTTGTAACGACCGGTGCCGATGACGCAGAGGCCCCCGAGCTCGCAAACTTTTTCGTGTTCAGCCTCGTCGGCACCGCCCAATTTGATATCTGTGCCACGCCCTGCCATCTGCGTGGACACGGTGATCCTACCGATGTCTCCGGCCTCAGCGATGATTTCGGCCTCCTCGGCATCGTTTTTCGCGTTGAGGACGTTGACATCAATGTCGTATTCACGGATAGCTTGTGCAAGTTCCTCGCTCTCCGCCACGTCATGGGTACCGATGAGGATGGGTTGACCGGTGGCGTGTCGCTCGAGAATATCGGCGACGACTGCCTCCATCTTCTCCTCCGCCGTAGCGTAGATTCGGTCGGCTTCGTCGAAGCGACGCAAGGGCTCAGCTCGATCAATGACGGAGACGCGCAGGTTGTAAAACTCCCGTAGCTGATCGGTTGCCTCTACAGCAGTGCCCGTCATCCCGCACACTGCGGGGTACCTCCCGATAAGCGCCTGGAGCGTCATGGAATCGAGGATGCGTCCGCCCTCGGTTACGTCGAGGCCTTCCTTCGCCTCTACGGCCGCCTGGATCCCGTCGGGCCAGCGTTGCAGGTCCGCAACACGCCCCTTTGACGCGTCGATAAGCTGAACCTTCCCATCGCGAACGATGTAGTGCACATCACGCTGGAGCAGAGCCTCCGCATGAAGGGCGAGGTTGACGTGCACAAGCGTGGTACCGACATGGTCTTCACTGTAGAGAGAATCAATTCCGAGCGCTTTCTCCACCACAGCAGCTCCCTCATCCGTGAGAAACGCGTTACGCCCGTCGGCATCAACCGTGTAATGCTTGCCCGGGGTGAGGGTGCGAACGATATCGGTGATGTGGCCCTGGGGCGCTGTACCGGGGACCGAACCGGCGAGGACCAGCGGAACCAGCGCTTCGTCGACAAGCACACTGTCAGCCTCGTCCACAATGGCCACATCCGCGCCGTGCTGGACGGCATCCTCACGTCGTGTAATGAGCTGATCACGGAGCACGTCGAAACCAATTTCGTTGACGGGACCGTAGACAATGTCCGCCTTATATGCCGCGATGCGCTCCTCACGGGTGGACTTTTCCGTGACAAAGGCAACGGAGAGCCCGAAGAACTCCACCAGCGGGCGCATCCACGTTGCATCGCGCTCGGCCAGATAGTCATTCACAGTGATGAGGTGCACTTTCTTGCCTTTGAGCGCAAACCCCGTTGCCGCCATTGCCCCCACGAGGGTCTTTCCCTCGCCCGTTGCCATGTGGATGACATCACCATCAAGAAGCCGGAGCGTAGCCTGCGACTGCACAGCAAAAGGCGTGAGTCCGATGGTTCGTGTGGAGGCAACTCCCAACGCGGCGAGAAAGGCCGGCTGGTCGTCTATATGTTCGCGGGCATAGCGAGCTAGATCGGAATCGGAAAGCGTAGCAAGATCGTCTGCGACTTGTGTCGCCGCAGCAACCACCTTTTTACTTTGCTTTTGGTTGCGCCCCTTCTTGGAGCCCAACGCGTTCCATAACCAATCCATTCCGGCCATGTGTCGCCTTCCTTGTTCGTACCTCACTCATGCCTGTATGCACACACCCGTGGACGGGCGCGCTGCACACCAGCTACGCGGTCATTGTCTCCAGACTAGCGCACGGATTCCCTTGCCTTCTTCACGGCTACCAGCACCGCCACAAAAATTTCCCATTTCGGCGCCGAATCTCACCAGCCATCTCCACCAGTCAACACCACAGCGGGCAGAATCGAGGGACACGTAAGTCGATAGCTGTCCCCTCCAACACACGGGCTATGACAGCATCGACCCGCCGTGGCGCCAGTCACGCCAAGCACTTCCGTGATATACCGACACACCTATTAAGGGGCAAAATCATTAGGATTGGGGACGGTAAAACTTCACGCATTCGCGTTGAGATGAGTAGCCTCAGGTGCGAACGGTACGGTTTGCTCAACAACTACCTACCACCAGCACTGAAGGACACCGCGGAAGAGAAGGATCGGAATACACTATGCACTCAGTAAACGTCACAGTCCCCTCACCGGCAGGCCTCGGGCTCGCCGCAACTATTGACTTCCCGGATACAGAGCCCAAAGCGTTCGCCATCTTTTCACACTGCTTCACAGGTAACCGCCATACGCCGTGTGCATCACGTGTATCCAAAACACTTTCGGAGTATGGCTACGCCGTTCTCCGCTTTGACTACCCCGGCCTCGGCCAATCCGAAGGTGAGTTCGCTGACCAGACCTTCACGTCAAACTGTGAAGACCTCTACGCCGTTTACGAATGGCTGGAAGAGAACTACGAAGCTCCCGCCCTTCTCGTCGGACACTCCCTCGGCGGTGCTGCCGCTCTGCGCACCGGTCAACGGATGAAGAAGCTGAAAGCAATTGCGACCATCGGCGCACCCTTCGACCCTGCACACGCGGTATTCCAGTTCCCAGATGCGATCAGCGAGGTCGACCGCCAAGGCGATTACACCTTCTCCCTTGTGGGACGCACCATGACGATCTCACGCAAGCTCCTCGAAGACCTTGCAGAGACCAACCCGGAGACCTACCTTCCGGATCTAAAGAAGCCCCTCCTTCTCCTCCACTCACCCACCGATCAGACTGTCGGCATCGACAGCGCCCAGCTCATCTTCCAGGTCTCCCGGTACCCTAAGTCCCTCGTCGCCTTGGATAAAACGGATCACCTGTGCACGAAGCCTGGGTCTGCGGCACGCGCCGGGCGACTTATTGCTGAATGGGCCGAGCCGTATACCCAGGTCGGTGAGCGCTTCCGTGAACAGATAGACGAGACCGTCGCCGAGGCACGCTCTACCCGGACGGGTAAGTACACCGACGCGGTGCGCGCCGGCGTCCGCCATTTCATCTCCGACCGCGAAACCACGCGTGGCGGTAAGGGATACGGCATCACCCCCACGGGACTTCTCATGAGCGCCATCGCTACGTCAACGTCCCAGCAAATCCGTGTCAACGCCAAGAAACTACGCATCCGCGGGTTGGACAACGTACACGTCGAAGTTCAGCAGACCCCCACAGCGGCAACTGAGGTCGCCGACTTCACTGGCGACGGTTCCTTCGATCTCACACGGTCGATCGAACTCACCGGCAGGCTTTCCGACGATGAGGTTGCCCGCCTGACAGCTACCCTCGACGATCCGCTCATCCACTCACTCCTTGAAGGTGCCCTGAATATCACCGATACCATCACCAATACATCAGTAGATGCCTGACAAAGTGATGCCAGGCGGAAAATCACCAGCTATTACTGCTTCAAAACCCGGCGACTTTCCACCGCTTCACCTGCCAATTTTGGATCCGGATTGCAATGTTGTAATCTGAATGAGCTGCACAACAAGGGCAGCGGCGGACTGTGGCGCAGCTTGGTAGCGCACTACACTGGGGGTGTAGGGGTCGCAGGTTCAAATCCTGTCAGTCCGACTGAAAAACCGGCACCGCGAACGCGGCGCCGGTTTTTGTTATGCGCACTCCACGCACACAGATCAGCACCCAAAAAGGCACGGGGACAACGCGTCGCCTCGCCACGTGAAGCCAGATCCCCCCAAAGGGGTGTGCTCCACCCGCGAGCAAGCGTGCCGTGTTCCGTAACCACATAGCGGCATCTGCGGAGTGCCCCCACCTAGCATGGCGGCTCACATCCGTTGAAATGCCCAAATCCCGTCATCCATTCCTTCACAACTGTTTTTGAATAGAAAACTACTATGCATGCTCCATAGTTACGCTTTCTGCACCCTATCCAGGTGGAGAAAAATGTCGAGACGCTCGACTATAGTTTCTTTTCGGAGTTGGACGTGAGTTAAGGCTCACCGACTGTGCGCTCCCCAGGTGTCTCAAGAGATTAGGAAGTTTTAGGAACCGGAAATGACCATGTCCGTTCGTCTTACATGCGCAGCCGCAATTACATCTGTAGCGGTTGCCCTCGCAGTTCCAGCAGTCGCTGCAACGACGCAGCACACATCCACGGAGCCGTCTACGACTACCACGGTTGTGGCAACGGCCCAGAGGACATCCGCTGAACCGACACCCGATGCCCGGACCGCTGAAACGGGGACCAGACTCCGCGACCTTCAGACGACCGACGGGTCCTCCACGCAGGATTCCGCGAATGGGCAGTTCAGCGACCCCATCACGCCTATTGGCGCCCCGTCATTCCTCAACGATCCCGACTGTGTTCCCGCAGCCGAACATCCACATCCGGTGCTTTTCTTGCACGGCACCACACGCAATATCAAAGACTTTTACGATTCTGCATCTTCACTCCACAACGAGGGCTTCTGTGTTTGGGGATACAACTATGGGAAGAACACAGGGCTTTCGATTCAAAATCTGAACCCCAGTATGTACGCGACGGGTGACATCATGACGTCTGTGGCGGAAGTCTCCCACCAGATTGACTATGTCCTAGAGAAATCCGGTGCAGACAAAGTCGACCTCGTCGGGCACTCTCAAGGCGGCATGATCCCCAAGGCGTACATCGCCAAGTATGGTGCTGAGAAGGTCAACCGTGTAGTGGCGATGGGTGCCCCGTTCCACGGCACAGCGATCAACGGGTTCGGCACCTTTGCGCGTGGACTCATCACCCTTGCTCCACACCTCATGACTTTCTTCCTGTCGCCGGCGAGCGCCCAGCAAATTATCGGCAGCGACTTCAACGCGTGGCTAAATGCACAGCCGGACACGGTCCCTGGCGTAATCTACACGTCCTTCTTCTCCCCCGATGACACCGTTGTCACGCCGAACAGCACGAGTGAGCTTAGCCCCGTCGACGGTGCCGATGTTGCTAACGTCAACGTCAAGCAGGCCTGCCCCTTCAAGGACGACAAAATTATTCACGATGATCTACCAACTTCTCCCACCATGGCATCGCTGACCTATTGGGCACTGACGCGCGATGCAGGAGAAACCGCGCCGGCCATCGATGCCTGCACTGCCCTGCCAAATGATGAATTGACCTGGTACTAACGCCTCGATAACGACTATGCCACCTTGCGTTTCCATCCGGATCGTTGAAGGCAGGAACCTGCTTTTCCAGATCTAATGGTTCTGCCATGTGTGGCGTTAGACCGATGCATCATCCCCGACTTCGCACACGATAAAAGGTCCGCAGCTTGCCTGCTGCGGACCTTTTATCCTTCGCTCCCCTTGATTATTGAGTGGATCGTCGCCCCTAGTTCGATTTGGTAACCGGGGGCTCGGCTGACCATGGAAAAGCAATCCACTGATCTGTGTGGCGCCACACGTAATTCGGTTCGACAACAGAGCGAGACTTGCCGTAAATGACAGCAGATCGCACCTCTGCAGCACTCTTCTGCAAAATCTTCAGCACAAGATCCAAGGTACGACCGGAATCCGCAACGTCATCAACAACAAGCAGCTTCTTGCCACCAAGAGCGTTGGTGTCCAGCAACGGTTCGAGAAGGATCGGGTCGGGGAGAGTTTCTTCCACATCGGTGTAAAACTCGACGTTTATTGCATCGGAAAGCTTCACGCCCATGGCGTAGGAAAGGGCACCAGCGGGCAGTAATCCACCCCGAGCTACCGCGATAATAATGTCGGGCTCATAGCCCGAATCGACAATCTGTTGAGCGAGCTCGCGTGATGCTTGTCCGAACATATCCCACGTGAGGACCTCAAGGTTATCCATGTTGGAAGAGTCTGCATGATAGGCCATATATTGAGGATACCGCCTCAGTTAAGTCGGCGGTAATAAGTTCGGCGTTTTCCTGGCCTCATCAGCGCCACGCATGCGGCCTCTTCGTATCTTCTTCGTACGTCCCTAAAACCAGGGACAGGGCCTACCTATCCCAAGCGATGCCCCACCCACTCTAAGACAAAGGCCCCAGCCGCCCCAAGAAAACGTGCTCCTTGTGCCAAGATAGCGGCTTACCTCTCCTTGCCCTACCCCAGGCGATGGCCTGCCTAGCTCTACTGACGGCCCACGCTTTTCCACCACAGTGCACCAGTGAGCAATCATTATTTGAATATTCATCGTTTGTAGTTAGCGGTTTGCCTGCCCTATCCAGTGCTGTAGGTTTCACCTCCTGCTGCGGAACATCTGATAAGTCGGGTTTTTCCATGATGCTTAGGGAGGTTTCAGTTACTTTAACTAAATGCCAGTCGTGTAATCTACTCCCATGAATATTATGGAAGGCTTCAACAGCGTCATGGGTGTGTTGGAGAATGCTGTGGGAACCTTTAACGGTCACCTGTGGTCATTCCTGCCCATCCCCCTCATGCTGGCAGGCATTTACTTCGGTTTCCGGACATTCATTGTCCAAATCCGCAAAATCCCCGATATGTTCAAGGCTGTTCTTGAAAAGCCTGCAGAGCAAAACGAGGAAGATATTTCCCCCTTCAAGGCATTCACGATTTCCGCGGCCTCTCGCGTGGGCACTGGCAACGTAGCCGGTGTCGCCATCGCCATTACCACTGGTGGCCCTGGCGCCGTCTTCTGGATGTGGATGGTTGCCATCGTCGGTGGTGCCACGAGCTTTGTGGAATCGACTCTTGCCCAGCTGTGGAAGACCCACGACGGAGATTCCTACCGCGGTGGCCCAGCTTATTACATGACGCGCGGATTAAATTCCAAGGTCTTGGCAACAATCTTCGCTATCGCAATTGCCTTCACCTTCGGTTTTGTGTACAACGCCCTCCAGTCCAACGCCGTCGTAGAAGCCATCGCTAAATCAGTCGAAACCATTGGTTCCCCAATGGATGAGCATACGACGTTCCTCGTACGCCTCGGAATCGGCATTGTTATGGCGGTTCTCGCCAGCCTTGTTATCTTCGGCGGAATTCAGCGTATTGCGAACTTCACCCAAATGATCGTCCCGTTCATGGCTGTGGCTTACCTCATCCTCGGCATCATCATCGTCGCTCTGAACATTGAACAGGTTCCTGGAATGATCGCCGACATCTTCGGTGCGGCCTTTGGGTTCCGCCAGATCGGTGGCGCCACTATGGGCATGGCATTCATGTACGGAATGCAGCGTGGCCTATTCTCCAACGAAGCCGGCGAGGGGTCTGCCCCGAACGCTGCAGCAACTGCAACGGTTTCGCACCCGGTGAAACAGGGGCTCGTTCAGACTCTGGGAGTCTACTTCGATACGCTCCTTGTCTGCTCCATCACGGCCTTCATCATCCTCCTGAGCGATTACCACACTGCTGCCGACGGGCAAACCTCGTCTCTCACCCAGGACGCCGTTGCGCATTCCGTGGGCACCTGGGGTATCCACTTCGTAACGCTCGTTCTCTTCTGTCTCGCCTTCTCCTCGCTGATTGGCAACTACTACCTAGCACAGGCAAACGTGCAGTACCTCACCGATTCCAAGACGGCTCTGACAGTATTCCGAGTTGTCGTTCTTCTGTTCGTCATCTTTGGTTCCGTCGGATCTGTTCCGCTCATCTGGGCACTCGGCGACACCTTTGCTGGCACGATGGTGATCATCAACCTCATCGCGATCGTTCCACTCGGTGGTGTAGCTATCAAATTGCTGCGCAACTACTCGGAGCAGCGTTCCAAGGGGTTGGATCCGATCTTCCACCGCGCAATGCTTCCGGAAATCAAGAACGTGGAGTGCTGGAACGGCACCGATTCTGCAACCAAGAATTATCCCGTAGCCTTCGATGCTCTCGGCATTCAGCTGCCGGAAAAGAAGCAGGAGAGCAACTAACCTCCCCATCAGCAACGTGAGTGTCATAGACATTCAACGTGCACATACCGTCTTTCTCCCGGACTGCTATGGTGGTCCGTCCGAAGCGCTTCATATCGATTCGCCACCAACTGCCCGCACTAGTAGGTGCGGGAGACCGGTGGCGTTTCTGTTTTTGGTCCAACCTTTCCTTTCAGTGACTTTCAGCGTTCAAACGGGCACTGACGTTTCTAGATACGGTGCCGCTCCTCCTACAGTTCGCCGTCACCAGGGGACTAACCACGACGAGCTGCGAAAGTTTCTCAGCCAGCGCAAACGATCTGATGCCCCACACGGATACATCTGCACGTGCGATGTCCCCCATAGCTCAGCAGATTGAGGCTGACCATCTTCGTGTGCTCCCCCATGTGCACCATCATTGGGGGTAACCGGCTCATCAATATTTTTGTTCTTGCGCAGCGAAGTTAGTAAATACCCACTAAAGTTGAACGCTGTAACTATTTTCGACCATGGTATGTGGAGATCTACGTGAAAATTGCAGTCCTCGGAGGCGATGGCTTTTGCGGCTGGCCAACAGCCTTGCACTTGTCCGATGCGGGACACGACGTACTCATAGTGGACAACGGTTCACGGCGAGCGATTGACGAGGAACTCGGCGCATTTTCCCTCACACCGATTTGTCCCCTCAATGAGCGGGTCAAGGCCTGGAAGGACGTAACCGGCAAGGAGATCCGCACTTTCAACATTGATATTGCGCAGGAGTACGACAAGCTGCGGGAATTCCTTGCCACTGAGCAGCCCGATGCGGTCGTGCACTTTGCTGAGCAGCGCTCCGCGCCGTATTCCATGACGAACTCCACGCACAAGCGCTACACCGTGGACAATAATGTCAATGCGACACACAACTTGCTTGTCGCCATTGTGGAAAATGATCAGGACATTCATGTCGTGCACCTGGGCACGATGGGTGTCTACGGGTATGGTACTGCCGGGATGAAACTCCCTGAGGGCTACCTCACCGTGACTGTGAAGGCCGACGGTAAAGAGATTGAGCAGGAAATCCTGTACCCCACGAACCCAGGCTCCGTGTACCACATGACCAAGGTACTCGATCAGAACCTTTTCGCGTATTACGCCAAAAACGACGAATTGCGCATCACCGACCTTCACCAGGGCATCATTTGGGGTACGCACACACCGCAAACTGAACGAGACGAGCGCCTCATCAACCGATTCGATTACGACGGCGATTACGGGACCGTTCTCAACCGCTTCCTCATGCAGGCTGCCCTCGGATACCCGCTGACGGTGCACGGTACCGGTGGACAGACCCGCGCATTCATTCACGTCCGTGATATGGTGCGCTGCATCGAGCTCGCTATCGAGAATCCTCCATCCCGCGGCGATCGGGTGAAGATCTTCAACCAGATGACCGAGACCCACCGAGTGCGGGATCTCGCTCAGCTCGTCTCCAAGATCACCGGAGCAGAGGTTCAGATGGTTCCCAATCCCAGGAAGGAATCTGCTGAAAACGAGCTACTCGTCACCAATGACAACTTCCTCAAACTTGGTTTGGAACCTACTACCCTGTCCGAGGGGCTTCTCCATGAAGTGGAAAACACCGCAAAGAAGTACGCAGACCGCGCCGATCTTGATAAGATCCCGGCTCGCTCGCTGTGGACAAAGCACCAGCACCCCGGTGAGCCGAACCTGAACAAGTAATATTGTCGCGCCGTGTGCTCACCCCAGTGCGGGCGCACGGTGCCTTTCTTCTTACACTAATTTTCATGCGCATCGCCTTTTTCACTGAGGTATTTCTACCCAAAATCGATGGTGTCGTCACGCGTTTGACGAAAACGCTCGAGCAGCTCCGTGTCCTCGGGCACGAATGCATCGTCGTTGCACCGCAGCCCTGCCCTACTACCTTCGCAGGATTCCCCGTCGTGGGTGTCCCTGCTACTGGGCTAACCGTCTACCCGGAACTTAAGTACGGGTGGCTCACCCCGCACGCGGTTAGCACCGTTATTGATTTCAACCCAGATATCATCCATGTCGTGAATCCCGTGTGGTTGGCTGCGGGTGGCATCTGCGTAGCGCGTACACAGCGAATTCCGCTGGTTGCTAGTTTTCACACTAACGTCCCCGATTACATGAATGACCTTGGTTTAGGGGTTATCAGTGGACCCGTTCAGCGGATCATTCGTTTTTTCCACAATCGTGCGAAGATCAACCTCGTCACATCTACACCAATGCTCGAACGCGCAACCAGCGTTGGAATAAAAAACGTTCACCTCTGGCCAAAGGCTGTGGACACTCATCTCTACCACCCCGGACGGGCGACTCAAGAAATGCGTCAGAAGCTCTCTTCTGGGCACCCAGACGATCCTCTCATGCTCTTTGTCGGTCGGCTAAGCAAGGAAAAGAACCTCGCTTTTCTTCATTCGGTCATGTCCGACCTTCGCACGCGTTTACCGAAGGCTCGCCTGGCATTTGTCGGCGGAGGTCCCGATGAAGAGGAGTTAAAGCAACTCTTCTCTTCGGATTGGTGCACGTTTATGGGTTACATGCAGGGGGAAGAGCTGGCTGCTGCATTCGCGTCGGCCGATGTATTCTTGTTCCCCTCCAAAACAGAAACCCTCGGTCTCGTGGCTCTTGAGGCGATGGCCAGCGGTATCCCGGTCGTTGGAGCCCGCGCAGGCGGGATTCCGTTCACTGTTGTCGATGGCCACACCGGTTTTCTTGCGCCACCGGACGACGTACAGGAATGGGTTCGTCTCATCATTGCCGCCTATGAGAACTCCGCGTTCCCTGAGCAGGCGCGCGCCGAGGCTGAAAAATACTCTTGGTTGGAAGCTACGCGCACCCTCACCGATTTCTATAGGCAAGCGCTTAACAGCGGCGAGGGAAAGAGTCATGGCGCATAGGAAACCTGGAACACGTCGGCGAAATACCGTCGAGCTCACACGTGCCGAAGACGCTTCCGACGATGTTCTCGTCCGTGAAAACGGACGGGAGTACCCCATCGACTCCGGAATTGCTACCTTTGAGAAGGTAGCCGGTTACGCGGATTCCTGGAACCTTCTCATTAACGGCCAGTACTCGTCTCACATCACCGTCGGTGAGCCTACCCGCCTTTCCTTCCCCTACATGCAATGGATCGCAGCCGGAGTAGCGTGGTTCGAACGAGAGACAGGCACCGAACCTCGTCGAATCACTCACCTTGGCGGCGCCGGTTGTTCGCTAGCTCGATATATGGCAGCCACGTACCCTAGCAGCAGGAACACCGTTGTTGAGATTGATTCTGCGCTTGCGGATCTAGCCCGAAATCTGTGCGACATACCTCGCGCGCCACACGTGAAGATTCGCGTTGGCGATGCGCGAAACGTGACTGAGTCGTTTCGTCCAGCATCTCGGGACATTGTCATCCGGGATGTGTTTTCATCCTCCACCACTCCTGTTCCCCTCACTACCGTGGGATTCACTGAGGCAGTGCAGAGCAGTCTGGCACAACCGGGTCTCTACGCCGTTAACTGTGGTGCGCAGGCTGGTCTCGATACCGCCAAACGTGAGGCGGCCACACTTCGGGAGACGTTTGCCCATGTCGCTCTGATCGCAGACAGCACGGTGTTGAAGGGCAAGCGTGGTGGCAACATCGTCTTCCTCGCCTCGTCTGTTCAGCTCCCACAGCGGGATTCGTCGGCTGCCACCGCGCTTTCCTCCGACGTCATGCGCGGGCGCGTACCGGCCGTGTACAAGGATCCTGCATGGGTGGCACAGTTCTCCGCTGGGGCTGCGGTTATCTGTGATCCGCGAACACCACAGGATGCGGATTGACCTGATTGTCCCCCACGGTGCACTGCATCGCATCGCCGGGTAGAGAAGGAACGCGTTGGACCGGGGTGACCGGGAGCACCTCTATGTCATCAGTGGAACAGGACCCACTGGATAACGCCGGGAGTAAACCGATAAATGATGCGTATTTTCTCTGTTTTTCCCTGGGCATTGCTTCAGGAAGAAGCAAGATCGTTTTCCATTCGTCCCTCGCAGGTGCCTCCACGCTCGTGGGTGCCGCAGGCAAAAGAGAAATCATCGGTGAGACGACACACGTGTGGTGAGTGAACGCACCGGTGACATCGGCGGTGTGTTGTTGCCGCGACCCCTGGGTTGAAGCCACTACGATGAATCCATTTCCGACCGAGGCTGTGGAGTGGAACGAGCGGCGGTCGTTCGACCAGCCGAATTTTGTCCCGGTCACGCCAGGCAAGGTGGCAGTGCCGAAGTTTTGTGCGTAACCGTCTGCTGCTATCTCGTGGGCTGCTTCCATCGCCTCTATAACTGGCGAATTCTGTTTTACTAAGCTGTGGAGAAAGCGAACCATGTCGCCTGTCGTCGTTACCCCTGCGCCCCACTTGTTACCCACCCAGGTTGAGCGGAGATTTTCCTCTTTGACAATAATTCGAATTGATGCAGGATATTTTTCAAACAGTTCTTTGGCTGCCTCATCGTCAGAGCCCTGTACCATTTCCAAGGCCTTGGTTTGATCTGCGGCTGCGCCGAGGCCGTCTGCGTGACGGATAACGTATTCGGCGATGAGGAGCTTTATCAGGGATAACGCAGGCACAACTTCGTAGGCATTGGATGTCTCCACCCAGCGCCCGCTCGCGGTATACATAACAGTGATGTGAGTACGCTCGCGCGCGACAATAGCCCCTGACTCATCGGTTACGGCCAGCGGGAACGATGTGGGTGCCAACGAGGCTGACACACAGCATTGTCCGTCTCCAGCTAGACGGCTATTCTGCTCTCGTGCTCGAGCTACAGGCTCCCCTGAAAACGCTAGGGCGAGAAGACAGCATACAACTACCCACGTACACACCCCGTTGACCACGCGCAGCCTTCCATCACACACCCGAAGAGTGTACAACTGTGGCTTGCACCCGCTGGCAACCGGTGTGCCAAACGGTATCCTCTGGCCGGATACTGTCGGTAGGTGCCTAGCGGCAGCAGGTACCCGCCGACAGGTGCCCACCGGTATGCGTCTGCCAACCGGTATGCGTCTGCCTACCGGTGCGTGCTAAAGGGTCTGGAGAATATGCTCGGCGACGGTCGCATCTGTCACGAGATGGGTGGCCATCCCCTTTTCCAAGGCGACGCGGAGAGGAGCTGCTTTCTCTAACCCTCCCGCTACGAGTAACCGCACCGGAACTTTTCGCAGATCTGCGAGGCTAATCCCCACGGAGCGGGCATCGATTTCAGGCACCGCGATCTCACCGTCGGCTGTGACCCACCGGGAGCAAATATCGCCCACAGCGTGTACGAGGATCCGCTCTACATCCGCGTCACTGAAATATCCCAGCTGCAAAAGCGTGGAATCCGGGCTGGCCGCGCCGACTGTAAAAACAGCGATCGTGGACTCGCGGGCGAGCGAAGTCAGCTGTTCAATGAACGGTTCTTGCTCCACCAATCGCTTTACCTCTGCAGATTGGAAAACTGCGGGAAGTGGCAGAAGATGCGCGGGGGCGTAGAACGCCTCGGAGAACTTTGAGATGGTGTCGAAATCGTTGGTGCTGTGCGCCGAGTGTGATAGACCCCCTTTTAGCTGGACAATCCGCACGCCAGTCACTGTTTTCTGATGCAGCTGATTGGCAATAGCGTGCAGGGTGTTTCCCCAGCTCACGCCGATGAGGTCGCCATCGGAGACAAGGGAATCGAGCAGCTGAGCCCCTATTTTTCCGAGCTCCATGAGAGAAAGGGAGGGCGCATCGTTAACTGTCGCCCCAGATGCTGCCGTAATTGCTGGAACCACCCGCGCTTCGGTTAGCCCGAAGGCCTGCTTTAAGCGTTCGGCGAGGATTGAGCTAGAGGTACGGGGGTCATCGATTTCAATGCGCACATATCCGGCATCCCGGGCAAGGGTGAGAAGCTTGGACACCGTCGGGCGGGACACACCTAGTTTTCCTGCGACTTCGGATTGAGAAAGCCCCTCGACGTAGTAAAGCTTAGCGGTGTCGATGGCCAGCGCAATCCTCGAATCCATGGGTTTTAGCTTACGCTACGGCATGCGTCTGTCCGTACATGGCTCGATATTCGTGAGCCTCATCACTCCACAAGGTAAGCCCCGGTGGCACCCTCCTTTGGGGATGCCGCCGGGGCCTACATCAGCACACTCATCATGCTGCAGAAAAGAGCTAACGCTTCTTTCGGTTGGTTTTGCCACCGCGCCGTTCACGCACGCGGACCGCGATCCGCACGGGAGTACCCTCGAACCCGAACTGCTCACGGAACTTGCGTTCCAGGTAGCGCCGATAGGACGCGTCGAGGAACCCTGTGGAGAACAAGACGATGACCGGTGGCTGGGAGGATGCTTGCGTGGCAAAAAGCACGCGTGGCAGCCTGCCACCGCGCATCGGCGGCGGGTTGGCGGCGATAGCTTGCCGCAGCCAGTTGTTCAACTGGCCTGTGGACACACGCTGATCCCAGGACTCAAGTGCCTCGAGCATGACAGGCTCAAGCTTTTGCAGTGCACGCCCTGTCTTGGCCGAGATGTTGATCCGCTTCGCCCACGGAACATGAGCCAGCTGCTCGTCAATCTCCCGGTCGAGGTAGTCCCTTCGATCTTCGTCTACGAGGTCCCACTTGTTAAAAGCAATAACGAGAGCCTTGCCCGACTCCACAATCATCCCCAGCAGCTTCTGGTCTTGTTCGGAAATCGGCTCCGAGGCATCGATGATGAGGATACAGACTTCGGCTGCATCGATCGCGGTCTTGGTGCGAAGGGAGGCGTAGTACTCGTGACCGGAGGCATTTTTTACTTTTCGACGCAGCCCTGCGGTATCGATGAACTTCCACAGGCCACCTTCGAGTTGCACCAGCGAGTCGACAGGGTCGACGGTGGTTCCGGCGACGTTATCGACAACGGATCGTTCCTCGTTGGACAGTTTGTTCAAAAGGGAAGATTTACCCACGTTTGGCTTGCCAACGAGAGCGACACGACGTGGCCCCTCCGTGATCGACGTCTGGCGTGGCTCGTCAGGAAACAGTTCGAGAATCTGATCCAAGACATCTGCACCACCCTTGCCGTGCTGTGCGGAAACCGGGTACGGGTAGTCGAGACCTAAGCCCCAAAACTCTGCGGTTTCTGCCTCCTGCTTCGGAGAGTCTACCTTGTTCGCCACGAGGATCACGGGTACGTCCGAACGCTGCAGATTACGAGCCATGACCTCATCGGAAGCGGTGATCCCGACGTTGGTATCTACCACCATTACGATGACATCAGCGGTCTCCATTGCAACTTCCGCCTGGCGAGCGATGGCCGCGTGGATACCCTTGGCATCCGGATCCCAGCCACCCGTATCCTGCACCCAGAAGCGCTGTCCATTCCACTCAGCGAGGTAGCTCACGCGGTCACGGGTGACCCCGGGGGTGTCCTCCACGACCGCCTCGCGGCGTCCGAGAAAGCGGTTCACGAGTGAAGACTTGCCAACATTCGGTCGACCGACAATAGCGACCGTACACAGGGCTTCCTCCGTGTGTGTGGGCTTCTCTACACCGAACGCACGCTCCAGCTCTTCCCACTTAGCTTCATCGGTCAGATCATCGTCATCCAACCCGTCGATCTCCTCATCGAAAGTGGAAAAGTCGAAGTCGTAGGGCTCGAACTCGGAGTTGGCGTAACCACCGCCCGTAACTTCTACATCTTCTTCCAAGAAGGCATCATCAGCGGAGATCTCTCCTCCGTCCGCAGCCGGATAGACGAAGACGATGTCGTCACCGTCTGTTTCATTAACTGGCTTATCGGTCATTTTCCCTCCTGGTAGGCGTTGATGACGGCAGCGATGACCTCGTCCATGGTGAGGTCAGACGTATCGATGATAGTGGCATCCTCTGCAGGGCGGAGCGGTGATGCCTTCCGGCTGGAGTCACGCTCATCGCGACGAATGACGTCGGCGAGGACAGTGTCATAATCCGACTGCTTTCCTGCCGCCAGATTTTGGTCGTGGCGACGTTGTGCCCGGACCTCCGGGCGAGCGTCCAAGTACACCTTGGTTGGAGCGTCGACAAGCACTACAGTACCGATGTCACGCCCTTCCATGACGATATCGCCAGCCTCTTTTGCGATGCGACGCTGCTGGGCAACGAGGTTTTCGCGAACCTCGGGGATCGCCGATACAGCGGAAACAGCTGCCGTCACTTCCGGACCGCGAATCTCGGCAGAAACATCGTCACCTGCCAGGAAGACGCGCGTGTCTGCGGGATCGTCGGAGACCTGCAGTGGCACATCCGCCGTCCGCTCGATAACTGCGGTGGCATCTGCAGGATCGATACCACCACGCAATACGTGAAGGGTGGCAATCCTATACATCGCACCGGTATCGAGATACTTGGCACCGAGTTGTGTGGCTACGGCACGGGAAACAGAGGACTTTCCGGTTCCTGATGGCCCATCAATCGCAATAATCACATTTCCACCGCCTTGTAAAGAGCGCGGAGCTCAGAATCGTTGAGATGCCTGATCGCGCCGGGGGTCAGCTCCCCGAGCTGAACAGTGTGAATCTTTGTGCGCACAAGCTGCTGCACGGGGAAGCCAAGCTCCTTCAACATGCGACGGACTATGTGCTTGCGCCCCTCATGTAGTTCGACACGGATAAGGGAGCGCCCTTCGTAGGTGTCAACGATCTGAACGTAATCAGCCTTAGCAATGCCATCCTCTAGATCGACACCCTCGCGAAGCTTCTTCACCAGCTCGCGATCGGCCTCACCAAGGACCGTGGCAAGGTATGTCTTGGAGACGTGGTACTTGGGGTGCATCAGACGGTTAGCAAGCTCGCCGTCGTTGGTGAGCAGCAACAAACCTTCTGTTTTCGCATCGAGGCGTCCGACGTGGAACAGATGCAGACCCGCATCCACCTTCTCACCCACAATATCGCCGACACACGGGCGCCCCATGTCGTCCTTCATTGTCGACTGCACACCTAGTGGCTTGTTCAAAGCGATGTAGACGAGATCCTCGTTCACCTTGACACGCACTCCATCGACGCGGATCACCGCGGTATCCGGATCAACCCTCACGCCTTGACGCATGACTATTTCACCGTTGACTTCGACGCGACCCTGAGCGATCAGTTCCTCCGACATGCGACGGGAAGCCACACCCGCTTGCGCGAGAACCTTCTGCAGACGAACGCCACCTTCGGCGCCGGCACTTCCTCCACCGGAGTGACCGCCGTGGACATACTGATGACGTGCAGGCTTGGCCTTGGAGATGTAAACGTCTTCGGCGCGACGAGAATGCCCCGGAGCCTGTGATTGTGCCCGTCGACCGTTTCGTCCGCCTGCCGCACCACCGGTGCGGGGCTGCTCATAGTCGCGCGCGTGCGGGTTCTTGTGGGAGCGCTTCGCGCCCTTGCCTTTTCCTGATGTATTTTTGCTGAATGACCGGGATGAGGAGCCGCCATTACGGCCTTTGTTCCTTCCCGGTGTGCCGTCTCGGCGAGCGGATGGTGTCACAAATATTCCTTCTTCGTTTGTAGAGTTTTTAGCTAATCGGTTCGCAGATTAGCTCATCGGTTCCCTGATCAGTGCCGTGGTGCCACCATTCAGCACGTGCATGGTGGTGCGCGCGCTGATCTGAATCCGATTCTAGCCCTCCACGCGCTTCGCTATCTGGCGATCCCGTGGAGCCGGTCGTTTCCTGCGCCCACCGTTGAACTCGGAAGACGCTCGACGGGGCAACGGTACACTACAGACCCAATTTATTCAATTTCAGCTCAGCTGCGACACGGGCGAATTCTGTTTTCCCAAGGGTCCCACTTCCCTCTGGCATTACACCAGCGAAGGGCACTCCCGTCTTTGCCTCCATCTCATCGACGTTCAGGCGAGTGGGCAAGTCCGGATCTGCCGGATAACTGCCGCCAATGACACCGAGCACCGTGACACCGCGGGAGCGAATGTGTGACACGGTGAGCTCAGCTGCATTAAGGGAACCAAGCTGCATGGACGTGACGACAATAATTGGCAGATTCAGAGTGAGGCACAAGTCAAGGAAGGTCCAGTCCTGCCCGAGACGAACAAGAATGCCGCCTGCACCTTCGACGAGGTAATTACCGTCACGCTTGTCCACCTCAGCGGCTACCTCCTCCAGCGTCGCCGGTTCGATCCCCGCTCGCAGAGCCGACTGATCGGGGGCGAGAGCCTCCGGGTAGTGCATGACCTCTTCAGTCTCGATGCCGGTGAGCTGGCGCACGGTCCGCGCGTCCGAATCGTTGACTCCCGTCTGCACTGGCTTGATCATGTGCCATTGCCCACCTGCAACGTTTCGACGATTGAGCTCTACTGCCAACGCCGCAGTGACGATCGTCTTTCCTACATCGGTGTTGGTTCCAGTGACTGCTATCTTCATTCCTAATTTCTCTCTTTCTCTATTTCCTTAGTGTTGCGTCATTCCCGTGGTTTCTGCGCCATTCCCTGAGCACTCAGGTTGCTGCCGTGCCCCGCAGCTGCCCGGACTTCTAGTCGGAGGGAGCCCTAAAATGGGGCTGCGCAGCTCACGTTGCGTCATTGTGTTTACCGTTGCGATTGGTGCTGAGTGGCGTTGCTTGGCGCTTCTTGGAGCTGCGTGGCGCTGCGTAGCGTTGCTTGGCGCTGCGCCGAATTGTTCCTTTGTCGTTCCTTAGTCATTCTTTAGGTATTCCCTAGGCACAACCATCTCTGGAGGCACATCCATTTCTGGCCGTTCGACTGGGGCTTCCACTGACCACCAATTGGTTTCCCTGGCAGCCTCGAGAATGTTCTCGCCAACTGCGCGTTGCGTTTTTGTGGGACTCTCGCTGTCTCTCACAGCTGGTGTCGGTTTCCCGCAAGAGCTACGCATGTGCGGCAGCGGATACAAGGCCCCGGCAAATTGTGGCGAGTTCGTCATCGCTACAGATAAACGGTGGCATAGCGTAAATGAGGCGCCCAAATGGGCGAATCCAGATTCCTTCGTCCATTGCAGCCCGAGTCGTAGCGATCATGTCCACATCGTGGTTCATTTCGATGACACCGATAGCACCACACACTCTTACATCAGCTACCCCGGGCACGTCCCTCGCTGGTGCTAGTCCTTCGGTGAGCACCGACTCGATGTGTGCAATGTCGTACGGTGCCGTTTCCATCAGAGTGACTGAGGCCAGCGATACCGCACACGCAAGTGGGTTGCCCATGAAGGTTGGACCATGCATCAGTGTCCCAATGACCTCGGCGACTTCACTGGTTGTGAGTGTTGCTGCGAAGCTTAAGAAGCCCCCGGTCAATGCCTTGCCCACACACATGATGTCCACACCCATACCTGTGGTGACGAACATCGGTCCGGTCCGCTTAAAGCCGGTGGCGATTTCGTCAGCGATGAACAAAATTCCGTGCTTGTGGCAGAGTTCCACTACTTTCTCCACAAGTGCTGTGTCGTGGAAGCGCATCCCCCCAGCGCCTTGAACGTGAGGCTCAACGATGACGGCAGCCACCGAGTCGGTGATGTAGCTCTCGAATTCCGCCACATACGCGTCCTGTTCTGCCTCCGTTGCACCCAGGACAGGTGGAGCGGGGGCGAAGATCTGTGTCGTGAGGGTCCCCTCCCACATAGAGTGCATACCTCCTTCGGGATCACACACGCTCATGGGTCCTTGCGTGTCGCCGTGGTAGCCACTGCGCCAGGTCAGAAATCGATTCTTTTCCGGGTGGCCCTTCCCCCGCTGGTATTGGAGCGCCATCTTCATTGCCACCTCGACGGAAACGGATCCCGAGTCAGAGTAGAAGACGCGTTGAAGGCCCGTAAGCTGTACAAGTTTCCTAGCAAGCTGCACCGCTGGTTCGTGCGTCAGGCCACCGAACATAACGTGCTCCAACGTGTCAATCTGCTTCTTGGCCGCCTCCACAATCTCCGGATGGCGGTGACCGTGAGCTGCAGCCCACCAGGAGCTCATGGCGTCGATGAGCTTCCCCTCAGTTGTGGAAAGGTAGACCCCCTCTGCTCCATGAACGAGCACGTGGGGATACGTGTTGGGGGTGGGAGCATAGGGGTGCCAGAGATGCTCCCGATCAAAGGCGATGAGTTCCCAGTCTAGTGACTCACGAACGCTATCGGCTGAATTCATTTCATCATCCGCAATCACGCCATGAGCTACGCCCAGTGCAGTGGGCATACCCGGTGAATGGGCGGTGTCGGATGACGTAGCGACGTCCGACACATCGACTGCATCCGTTTCTATTTCATCTTGGTTATATCTGCTCAATCTGGTCTACTTCCGGCAGCAAGGGGGCAAGGTTTGGCAGCCGGTCAAGCGAATCGATACCCAAATGTTGAAGGAAAAGCTCCGTCGTTTCATAGAGAATTGCACCCTGCTCTGTGCCGCATTCGCGAACGAGCCCGCGAAGGCTCAGCGTGCGCATCACACCGTCGACGTTCACGCCACGGATGGCAGAAATCTGAGAACGCGTCACGGGTTGGCGGTAGGCCACGACCGCTAGAGTCTCCATTGCCGCCTTCGTGAGTTTCGTATGGCTTCCACCTGTGATGAAACGTTCCACAACGCGGGAGTTCTCGCGCCGGGTGTAAAAGCGCCAACCTCCGTCAACTTCACGGAGATCTATCCCGCTACCCCGGCCGCTGAAATCATTGGACATCGCCCGCAACTGGGTAGCAACGTCGTCCTCTGAGTGCTCTGTCGCCGCAGCTAGCGCCGCAACAGTCGCAGGAGTATCCACCACCAATAGAATGGATTCCAACTCAGACCGTAACTGCATACCCATGATTAAACTCCGTTCAATACGTTTATTCAAGCGGTCATTTCACAAAATAACGAACTCTCAACGTTGCCCAATAATCAATTCCAGAAGCCTCTCAGATGATTAATGCCGCGACGGAAGAAGGGGCACTTTCCTAGTCCCAGTTCGCAGCAGCAACAACCGTTGGATCCACTGTCTTCCCCGTCCAGGCTACATTGAGTTCTTCGAGCGGCACGGGTTGATCCACGTCCACGGCGTGTGCTTTGAAGAGCTCGAGCAACGCGAGGAAACGGCCGACAATCTCCATTGTGACGGTGCAGTCACGGGTCAGGGTGGAAAAAGTCATCCACGTACCCTTACCAGCCAGCGAGAGAGTATCGAGAAGGAAGCCAGCCTCGTGGGGGACGGAAACCTCTACTTGGTGCAGGTGACCGGTGTCCACCGTTTCGTCCTTATGCGGGCGAAAGACGCTCGCAGCTAACGTGGCAAAGTCTGCCAGGTCAATATCCAGGCGCAGCGGGGGCAACACGTCCACGAACGGTTCTTCCATCGAGACCTCGCGGGGGTAAATTTTGTCGGCCTCCGCCTCCCATTTCCGGAACAGTGCCGCAACCTTCTGGTAGGCCCGGTACTGGAGAAGTCGGACGAAGAGTAGCTCCCGTTCACGGAGAGCTTCCAACTCCTCCTCGGAATCGCTTTCACCATGGGGAATCAGGCGGGCAGCCTTGATGTCCAAGAGCGTTGCCGCGACGAGTACGAACTGCGTCGTTTCATCGAGGTCGGCGGTTTCCCCCAACGCGCGCGTGTACGCGATGAATTCGTCCGTCACTTCCGCTAGGGCCACCTCGGTGATGTCCAGTTTCTTCTTGCCAATGAGGTGCAGAAGCAGGTCAAAGGGGCCCTCAAAGTTGTGAAGCGCGACGCGGAACCCGGTGAGCTCCGGCTGTTCGGCTTTTTGAGAAAGTGACGCGTCGTCGCTGATATTCGTTACAGGGCTCACTCGAGTGTGGTCCGTTCGATGACCTCTTTGGCCAAGTTTCGGTACTGCTCGGCCCCCTGGGACTTCGGAGCCCACGTGGTAATCGGCTCGCCTGCGACGGAGGTCTCGGGGAACCGCACAGTTCGGGTAATGACCGTGTCAAACACCTTATCGCCAAAAACGTCGACGAGCCGGTCCATAACCTCGCGAGAGTGCGTCGTACGCCGGTCAAACATAGTGACCAAGATCCCCAGCACGTCGAGGTCAAAGTTGAGCCTGTCACGCACCTTCTCCACTGTGTCTGTCAAGAGTGCAAGCCCGCGCAGCGAGAAGTATTCGCATTCCATTGGGATGATCACACCTTGTGCACAGGTCAGGGCGTTCACAGTGAGGAGCCCCAGGGAGGGCTGGCAGTCCAGGACGATGTAGTCATATTCCTTCATCACCGGACGCAATGCACGGGCGAGAGTTTGCTCGCGACCGACCTCGTTAACGAGCTGGATTTCCGCTGCTGAAAGGTCGATGTTCGCCGGAACAATGTCCATCCCCGGGACACGGGTAGACATGACCGTTTCCTCGATGGTGGCATCGGTATCCACCAGCAGGTTGTACACAGTGAGATCCAGCTCATCTTGGCGGATTCCGAGTCCCGCAGAGAGGGCGCCTTGGGGGTCGAGGTCCACGAGCAACACCTTGCGTCCCTGCTCAGCCAAGCAGGCGCCGAGGTTGATCGTTGAGGTTGTCTTTCCCACGCCGCCTTTTTGGTTGCACATGGCGAGAATCTTTGCCGGACCGTGCGTGGTCAGCTCCGGTGGCTCCGGAATCGTGCGCAGCGGACGGCCGGTCAGACCATACTCGGAATCTGCCGGCAGGTCGGACTTGCTAAACAGTCCGTCATCATCGCGCGTGGACACAGCACCTCCATGAACATTCACCAACAACCGCACCCGAGTCGAAAAAGGATTTTTCTCCTGCGGGGAATTACAGCGCCGTAATTAGCTTCTTCTTGTTTTTAAAGTCTACAACGCATCTCCGGCACCCACGACGCGATCGCCGCGCGTGTCCAAACCCTCAACATGCACTTCACCGTTAGTTTTACTGTGCCAGGGGCCTTCTCCTCGGAGTTGTCATTCGGCAATTTTCTCCGCGTCTTTCTGCTCCTTGTCCCGGGATCTCGCTTGTCGACGCTTCGTCGTTACGCTCACTAAGGCACAAGGACGCCCCCGTCACCTCGCTGCGCACCCTCACTCCTTAGGCGCGCGGGTGCGCCGTGCGCCACATGGCGCGGAGAGAATCAGCGGTGATGTGAGTGTAGATTTGCGTAGTTGTCACTGAGGCGTGACCGAGGAGCTCCTGGACGCTGCGGACATCTGCCCCGCCTTCAAGGAGGTGGGTGGCGAACGAGTGACGAAGAGTATGCGGCGAGATGTCTTTCGTGATGCCGGCCTCCGTCGCAGCTTGTTTGACCACTTGCCACGCTGATTGCCGGGACATTGCTTTACCTCCGCGCACATTTAAGAACAAGGCTGCGCTTTTCCCCTTGTTCAGCTGCGGACGGCCACGCACGAGATACGCATCCACGGCTTGCCGTGCGTGAGAACCTACGGGAACGATACGTTGCTTATCGCCCTTGCCAGTAAGCACGAGAATGCCATCGGTTTCCTCCAACGCGGTGATGTCATCCACCGCAAGGCTGAGGACCTCGGAGATGCGTGCGCCCGTTCCGTAAAGGAGCTCCAGAAGCGCCTTGTTCCGCAAAGCAACAGCGCTGTCGCCAGCTTGGGACTCAATGAGGGTGTTTATCTCGTCCACGCTAAGCGTGTCTGGGAGGTGCTGAGGCATCGCCGGGGGCGTGATGTCATGTGCTACGTCATCAGCGACAATTCCCTCGTCGCGTGCAAAGGCGTGGAAGCCACGGATGGTCGAGAGCATCCGTCGTACGCTGGTAACGGCGAGCCCGTGCCTGCCGAGGGATTGAAGAAATGCCTCAATGTCGGTCGCAGCGATGGAATCCAGAGACCTCTCCCCCACGAAATCGAGGTAGGAAGCGAGATCACGTCGGTAGCTCGCAATCGTATTCCGCGCCTTGCCACGCTCGACAGTAAGGTAAGTGATCCACTGGCGGGCAACCTTCGCTGCCGATGTTTCCGCCTGATGCCGGTTTCCACTCCGCAACGGGCGAGAATCCGCCGTGTCGGCAGAGTCTTCGGTTTCGCGCTGGCTTGTCTGCGCTCCGCGACTTTCGCCACGCGCTCCGCGACGCTCTCCCCAGTCACGGCTGTTGATGGAGCGCCGCGGGTTCGAGACGGGCTCCGCCGGATTCGTCTTCACCATTCCTAGGGCCGACCGCCAGCTTGCAAAGCTCGCTTTCGGTCGGCAAGCGCCACGGGGCGGAGGCTGAATGGTGTGTCAACACTGCGCTCTTTTCCGCCACAGCACATGATCCCGGCGATGGCGATGGAGTTACAGATCTCACCATCGAGAACCATGCGCCTGGCAGTGTCGAGCGGAACCCACTCCCAGGTGAGGTCTGCTTCCTCATCTTCCGCCTCCGGTCGGAGGGTCTTCGAGACATCCGTGGCATGGAAGATGCGGACAGCCTCATCGCAAAAGCCCGGGCTAGTAACCAAATCCGTGATGAGCGCCCAGGAACCCGCAGCCAGTCCCACTTCTTCCTTCAGCTCCCGCTGCGCGCATTCGAGAGCCGTCTCACCTGGCTTGTCCAAGAGGCCGGCAGGCAGCTCCCAGAGGTGTGCGCCCACACTGTGCCGATACTGTTTTTCCAGCGCAATCGCTCCATCCTTCTCACAGACGACCGCGATGGCACCAAAATGCTCGACGATTTCCCGATTCGCTTCACCGGTCGGCATCGTAACGAGATCACGCCGGACGGAGATGATAGGGGCATCGAGGAGGTGCTCAGATGACAAAACCGAAAAATCAAAACTCATTATGCTGGTGCCACCGCATCTGTCTTGTCCGCTGTGCCGTAAGAACCGGAGCCGCCAGAGATTTGCTCGACCGTAGCCAGCACGGTTGCGAGCCTCCCGTAGAAACGGTCAATGGAATCCACGGTAGATACGCTCAACGCATCCTCTTGGTTCGTTCGCAGTCTGCCAATCAATCCGTCGGGGCCGGCAGCGGGCAGTCGCCCCGCAACTGTCGTGGGAAGCCCGCTTTTATCCAGCGCACGCGCGAAGTCCACATACTGGCTCACGCGGAAGGAGTCTTCCCTCCCGTCGGAGTCGCCGGTGACGAGTACAACTGCGGCGGCAGTGGGCACGTCCCCCTCATAGGAGAGGTAACCGGCCTCTTTCAAAGCCCCAAAAACAAGGTTGCGCTCATCTTGTCCAACAGGGCTTGTCGACGGCTTCTGCTCACCCTGATTCTCGTTCTCCCCCTCATCCTCGGGAGACTCTGGTTGCTCGCTGGAGGGAGAGTCTGACGGTGCAGCCACATTCGTGGGGCTCTCAGACAACGTCGCACCGATGAGCTCACCCATGTGTGTTCCCACGGATCGGTTATCCTCGCTCAGCTGAATCCCCGCAGGCAGTGTCGTGGCGGCAAGCGATTTAAGCGGTTCAGCGGAATCCTGGGTGAGGAACGAGTCGGTCAGAGTAATGCGTGTCACTGAGGGAGCACCGCCGATCTTCGACAGCCAGTCAATATGGCCAAAATCCTCCTCATTTACGCTCGGGGTGGTGATGAGGACAACGGGCTTGTCAGCTAGCCGGCCCCGCACCGTGTCCTCCGCGATATCAGCGATATAACTATCTGCAGACTTAGCCTGGGCTTGGTACACAGCCGCATCGTGCTCAGCGACTGCGAGCTTGTCGCTCACGCCACCGATGGGTGAGCCTGACAGGCTCGGCGCAAGGAGGTACGTGCCCGCAACGAGTCCACCTGCCAGACCGAACATGATTCCTGCTGTCACTGCAGCTGTTGGGTTTACACGTGCCATAGAACTCATCCTCCTTTACTTAAACCAACTCTGAACGGTCAGAGCGACGTTGTTCCACGTTGTCACCAGGTTCTCGCCAAAAGTGCCATCTCCAGAGAACCCAGCAATGAGAACGGTGACGGCAGCGAGGACGATGAGGCCGAAAAGTGCCCACACCCAGGCAACGGCCGACGTGTCCTGCATGACATAGAGATCGGAAACCGCCCGAGCGTCGACAAGCTTCCCACCAGCCTTGAAACGGGTGAGGAGAGCCGAGGGCTGCTCGGTCGTACCGGCAAAAACTGTCTGCAGATCAACGGGGGTGCCCAGGTGAACGATCATTGAAGCACCGTGGAAATCAGCCAGCAGTATGGCCAGCTCCGTGGATTCCTTACTCAATGCCGGAAACGTGATGGCACCGACACCCAGATCCTGAATGCGCTCCAAACCGGGGGCGTGGCCATCGGGGTCCGCAGGCATAACCACGCGTGCACCGCTACGCAACGCATCGGCTGAAATCTCCGACGGATCACCGACAATGAGATCGGGCTTGTAGCCGGAATCAGTGAGCACATCCGCCCCGCGGTCCACACCGATAAGAACCGGATCATACTCGCGGATGAAATTCTTCAGCTTCTTCAACTCTTGCGGGAGATCATCACACGGGCCGACAATCAGCACCTTCCGGTCCTCAATGTCAATGCCAGGATCGGGAACCCCGACACCGTCGACAAGCAGTGGAGCCTCGGAATGGATGAACTCGATGGCGTTTCCAAAGTAGGCCTCCATCCGATCCACGAGAGACGCTTGCGCAGTGCGAAAATTCTCTTCCGCGATGTCCGGCGTGACCCGGGTGCCTCGAGCAACGAGTCGGTCTCCCACGTATACGCCGTCGCCATCGATGCGCACCTTCTTGCCACTCTTCACCACAGAGCGAATTTCCGCTCCCACCCCCTCGATGAGGACGATACCTTCGTCGAGAAGCATCTGCGGGCCGAAGTGCGGGACAGATCCGGATACAAACGAGCTAACGTTGACAACCGCCGCCGGAGAAGCCTCGGCAAGCCGGCTGGCGAATGTCCGCGTCATATCGCTTACATCCACTAGCGCGATGTCCCCCGCGCTCAATTTTCGCAGGTGAGCGGGGCACTCTCTCAGCGTGCCGGTGATACCCGGCAAATCTTTCCCAGATCCGAACAGACTCATGGCCACTATTGTGCACGTGAGCAGGACTAAGGTGCGGTAGGCGCGCGGGATGGCACTCCCACATGCCCCAAACGGAGTACGGGGAGCCGCCATCCTTTTGGCTCAGAACGAACCATGCGAGCGCAGTCAGCCACCGAGAAACTGGCGATACATAGCGAACTTTTCCTCTCGTGCGAGGATGGCACACGGTCACGTCCCGCCCCGAAGGGCACTACTGAAGATCCCGCCTCCCTAAGAATCACCCTGCTTATTGAACTCCGAAGCCAGCTCCAACAGCTCCTTTGCGTGCGCGCGTCCCGTCGCTGTGTCATCGAGGCCAGCCATCATCCGGGCGATTTCCTCCACCCGCTCTTCACCGGATAGCACCCTAACAGCGGATTCTGCTTCGTCTTTCTCAACATCCTTGGAGACAAAAACGTGGGTCTGTGCATAGGCTGCCACCTGCGGCAGATGTGTCACCACAATGACTTGATTGGATTTGGCCAATAGGGCGAGACGCTTGCCAATCTGCCCAGCTGCTCGCCCACCGACGCCCTGATCAACCTCGTCGAAAACGAGCGTCGCACCACCTTGGCTCACAATCACTTCGATCGCGAGCATGACGCGAGAGAGCTCACCACCGGATGCACTCGCCGCAATCTTCTTACCATTGAGCTGGAACTCAACCTGGTCGAACCCGGAAGCCGACGGTTTGGCCTTTTCTATTGCTACGTCGAAACGAGAGTTGCCCATGGACAGACCGTGAATCTCGGACGTCACAGCGGTAGACAACGCGGTCGCTGCCGTGGCGCGTGCGGCCGTTAGCTTTTTTGCCTTTGCCCGCATACTCTTTTCCGCGGCAACAACCTTCTTCTTCAAGGCTTCTAGGCTCTCGGTCGACACGTCGAGTTTTGCCAGTTTCGCCTCCGCCTTGTGCCACCACTCAATGACACCGGCAAGATCCGGAGCATATTTGCGTGTCAGCCCCTTTAGCGCCTGCTGCCGTCGGAGAGCCTTGTCCAATGCATCGGGGTCGAGCGGAAGATCGTCTACAAAGCGTCCGAGATCCACGGAGACTTCCGCTAGCTGTGAAGTAATCTCGGACAAGACATCAGAAAGACGACTCAGCTCAGGGTCACCTGCGCTGGCCAGAGCAGCCTGAGCCTCCCCCAGTGCGCTTGCAGCGGATGTGTCCTCAAAAGAATCTTCTTCACCATCGATGAGCGCCAGAGCCGTCGAGGCCGCTTCTCGGAGCTGATCCACGCTCTGCAACCGATGGATAGACGTTGCTAGCTCTTCCTCCTCGCCAGCCTCCGGCGCGACCGTGGAAATCTCTGTGATCGCAAACTGCAAGCGGTCTGTTTCCTGCGCGAGCTCCCTTCGCTTTTCTACGCGAGTCTTCAGATCCTTCGCCAGGGACCGCCAGGATGCGTAGGATGCTGCGTAGTCTTCCCGCAAAGGAATGATCGCTGGATCGGACTCATCGAGGGCATCGCGTTGAGCATCCGCCGACATCAACCGAAGCTGATCGTGCTGCCCGTGGATGGTGATAAGGTCAGCCGTAAACTCACGAAGAACTCCCGCAGGAACCGCCCGACCTCCCAAATACGCTTTGCTCCGCCCTTGGTCGGTGACTGAACGGGTAATGATCACTTCACCGTTTTCATCGATCTCACCGCCACGTTCTTCGACGGCTGCGCGCTTCCGCTCATCGACAACAAAACGGCCCTCGACCATTGCCTTCGACGCACCAGTCCGGACCCGGCTAGCATCCGCCCGGTCGCCTTTGAGAAGCCGTAGGCTCTCCACCACCATTGTCTTGCCGGCACCGGTCTCACCTGTGACGACGGTCAACCCTGCACCGGGCTGCGCACCGGCAGAGGTAAGGACACCGAGATTATGAATGGCTAGCTCCGAGAGCATGCGATCTCCTTCACATCACTTTGGGCTGTGGCATCGCACCGTTCGACCTTTTGGGCATCCACAGCTACCGCGACTCTGCCCACGGTACACGCCTCCGCCAGCCTTCCACAGGCAGACGGAATTTGGTGACCAGGCGATCTGTAAATGTGGAATCGTCCATCCTCACCCACCGTACCTTCTGGCTACCGTATTGCACCTCGACTCTCCCGCGCTCGGGGACAGTGAGAACTCTAAAGCCATCACAGACCGCATGCGCTGACTTCCGCGTGTCCACAGCCACCCTCGACTGCGGACTGACAACGAGGGGTTTAGCAAACAACGCATGTGCATTATTTGGAACGACAAGAATGGCATCCAGGGACGGCCAAAGGATCGGGCCTCCCGCAGAGAATGCATATGCCGTCGAACCCGTTGGAGTGGACACTATGACACCGTCACAGCCGAAGCTTGACACAGGCGCGCCATCGACGCTGAGAATCGAATCTAACACACCTCGCCGCTGTGACTTTTCCAGCGAGCATTCGTTCAGCGCCCAACCCTTTTCGAGAATTTTCCCGTCCTCGTTAAAGACTGTGACATCGAGCGTCATCCGGTCTTCAACACGGTACTGCCGATCCGCTACAGCGTGGAGTGCTGTTTCCAACGAATCAGCTTCCCACTCAGCAAGGAACCCGACGTGACCCAAGTTAATCCCTAACACTGGAAGATCCGCCTGGCGGGCAATCTCTGCCGCGCGCAAAAACGTTCCGTCTCCTCCAAGAGATAGCACGAGCTCCACGTCTCGACGCTGGTCATCAGTGGGAAGGTCATACACAACTCTGATGCCGTAGGAGTGCAGAAGTTCCACGGCTTTATCCACGTCGTGCCTCTCAAAATGGGACACGACTAATACAGCGCGTTTATCGGTCATTGCGGGCCCTCCTCAACAGCCGTGTGTACTCGATCGACAATGTGCTCGTCGCTCATCGGCTCGGCGCCACGGGTGAGCCAGAGGAAGTACTCCACATTGCCACTGGGCCCGGGAAGCGGTGAAGCCACAACATCACGCAACCCCGCGCCCTGTTCCTGCGCGAATCGGGCGATATCAATAGTTACTTCTGCTCTAAGCTCTGGTGAGCTTACGACTCCGCCGTGTCCCAGCCGATCCTTACCAACCTCGAACTGTGGCTTCACCATTGGAAGAAGGTCCGCACCCTCCTTCACACACCCGAGTATGGGCGGAAGGCAGAGGCGAAGTGAGATGAAGGACAGATCACCAACCATCATGTCACAAGGGCCACCTGTCAGATCCGGCGTTATGTAGCGAATATTCGTACGATCGAGGACTGTGACACGCTCGTCGTTTTGCAAGCGCCAGATGAGCTGTCCATAACCCACATCTGCCGCGACAACTTCTCGCGCACCACGGCGCAAGCAGACATCGGTAAAACCGCCGGTGGAGGCACCGGCATCGAGGATCTTTTTCCCCTTCAGATCAAGCCCGCGCGGTTCAAATGCGTCGAGGGCACCAATAAGCTTGTGTGCCCCACGCGAAGCGTAGTCATCGATGTCTCCCTCCACGCGAATAGAGACATCACCTGTCACACCCGTCGCGGGCTTCGATGCTTTAAACCCACCAACAAAGACATGGCCATCTGTAATTAGCTGCCGAGCCTGCTCCCGGGAGCGGGCGATTTTTCGCCGCACGAGCTCCGCATCGAGCCGACGATGTTGCACCATGGCAGCCTCTTTTCTAGTTTCCTCTATGCCCTGTCTGCAGCAGCGTGAGCGCTCTGAGGGGCGGCATCATGGGTGTATTATCCACCGGAAACCGCAACTCAGGCGCAGGAACCGCGCCATTTCCTCTGAGCGGAAAGGATGGCATCGTTCTCGCGCCAGCGGACTATATAGCTAAAACGTACTGCTTTATAGAATAACGCAGCCACCATCACTACGGTTCATTCCCGTCACTTCCTTTCCGTACAGATACGAGACAGAGGAAACAACCAAGAAAGGAAAACAGCAACCACAACGGGTGCCAAAAGATGCCCGCGCATCATTCCACCACAGCTAGAGCAAGCAGAAGCGCAGGTATCTAAGCAAGACACCTGCGCCAGAAAAACCGGTTATTGCAAACTCGTCGCCACGTCGCTCCTTTTAACGGAGCTCAGCGTTAAGGATGGCGTACGCATCTGTCAGAATCTTCGCCTCGTCGGCCAACGAATCGCACGGGGTATCTAAAATCTCGTCGATTCGCTCCGTAAGAGGTCGGGTCTTCTCGTATAACTGCGCTGGGGAGGGCGCTGCCTGGCGATCCCCTCCTACTCCGGTCATTAGCGCCACTCAGCCAATACTTTTTCAGCCACTGTAGAGGTGGGGATAATGCTCGTCGGGGTGGGACCGTCATGTTTCCACACGACGTCAAGCACGGTACGCAAAGCCTGCATAGCAGTGGAATCCGAGCGCCCGCCGGCAAGAACCACATCGTTGCCTTTCACCATGGCAGAGAAGTCTCCCTGCCGACCGGGCTTGAGGCTTTCGAGCGGGGAGTAAAGATCCCGCAAATCGGTTGCGATGAGCGACGGGCGTTCAGCCGGCACTGCGGCAACGAGCGCGTGATGCCCTGAAACGCCGGTCATCACGTGCAGCGTATCCATTCCTGCGGCATTGCCACCAGCAATATCGGTATTGAGTCGATCGCCGACAGCCAGTGGTACGCGAGAGCCCATCCGCCGCGCCGCATCATGGAACATTTCGGCCTCCGGTTTACCAGCCGAATGTGGACGGACACCGGTGGCGTGCACGACTGCCTCCACCATCGAGCCGTTTCCCACCATCAGGCCCCGCTCCTGTGGCAACGTCGCATCCAGGTTCGACGCGAAGAACAAAGCACCATTGTGAATAGCAAGCGATGCCTCAGACAGCTGCCGCCACCCGGTATCGGGGTTGTGCCCTTGCAATACCGCAACAGGATTCTCATCAGCTGAGTTGACCGGTTCATAGCCGGCCTCGCGCACGAGATCGACAAAAGATTCAGTTCCGAGCACAAGCACTTTGCCGGAAGGTAGCTCACGCTTACACATATCAATGGCAGCCATCGCCGAGGTCAAGATGTCATCGCGCGTAGCCTCAAAGCCCATTCCCTCCAGCTTTGTGGCAACAGCTTCCGGACCACGGGACGCGTTATTCGTTACGTACATTTTCCGCGTCGCGCATCCCGCCAAAGCATCGACAGCATGAGGAATGGGCTCATCACCCATCCAGACTGTGCCATCGAGATCAAGGAGAAGTGCGTCGTAGCAATCTATGAGCCGCATTAGCCGAGCTCCTTTAGACGCTCACCTGCATCCAGTAATTCATCAACGTCAGCCTTCCGAGCAATTTCGAACCACTCACGCGCCTTTGGCTTGTCACCAGCGAGTTCGTAGGCGTTGCCCAGAGCATAGTCGAGTCGAGCCGACTCAGGATCGGTCGCATGCGGATCAGGATTGAGCTTTGTCAATTCGGTAATCGCCGCATCGTACTGTTCAAGATCCTGCCGGGCACCAGCGAGTACGATCGCCAACTCGATCGAGTCAGCACGGTTCAGCTCTGACAGATCCTCTTCACGTGCAAGCTCAAGAGCCTTCTCAGGACGACCGAGACCACGTTCTGAATCAGCCATCACGGCGATAAGCCCCGGTCCACCGCTCATTCGGCGAGCAGCGCGAAGCTCGGACAGGGCTTCCTTCCATTCGCCGGCGTGATAAGCTGCGATGCCGTTGGTCTCACGAACGACGGACACTCGACCAGCACGATTCTTTGCCGCACGAGCATGCTCCAGAGCAAGCTTCGGATCATCAGCCATCCACGTTGCCGCCATGATCATGTGCTTGGCAACAGCATCCGCGTTGTCCTTGGAAAGAGAACGAAGATCCTGGCGCACACTCGAGTCCAAATCGCGGACGTTAATGTCCTCCGGCAGATCGGGCTCATTTGCGTGCACGGCAAGCCGCTCGTCTCGGAAGGACGGCCTTTTTCCTTGCGAGTTACGGTGACCGCCACGGTCACCTCCACGCTGTTGGTTGTGCTTCTTATCGAGGGTACGGTTACCTCTGCCCCCACGATTGCCGTCCCTCCGGTTGCCGTGCTGACGGCGGTCATCGCCGGAACCTTCCCTATCGTTGCCCCCGTTACGGCGCTTGGCCGGGCGACCCTTGTCATCGGAAAAGGCGACGTCAACGAACTGCCCTCGCCGGGCATCCCAACGACGGCCCTTTCCTCCGTTTCCGCGACGACCGCCGTCGCCACGTCGTCCGGAATCGCCGCGTCCGTTGTGGAAATCATCCCGTGGGGTCATACCGTCTACTTTCCTTTTTCAAATCAATAATGTAGAACCGCCGCACACACGGCAGTTCACGTCCGTCAACTTCTTTTAAAGGAGCCGCAGCAACCTGCTCTAGGGCCAACTGCAACAGCTCTGCGTGGATCGTTCCTCTGCACAGATTCTAACCCGAAGGCACAGGAAATGAACACGTCATTAATCCTACGAATCACTCAACGGATCTCCATCCCCGAAGGATAGGTGAACCCGTAACTAAATCCGTCCAACGAGAAAGCAACTCTCCACGCAGATCGCGAATATGCCTAGGCAATTGTACTGGCTGGAAGGTATTAACCAAAGTCGCAAAGCGAGACTCGACATTCGCTGAGGTGCCACGAGGACAATGGTCAGCTCCGTTGGCTCCGACGGGCCCTAACAAACCGCAACGTGCGAGGCGAGCAGAAGGAAAAGGAATCGGCAATATGCGAAGGAATGGCGACAGCTAATGATAGACCTCTGTTACTCAAGTCCGCACAGAAAAAGCCGATGGCAACCAACAAGTGGTGGCCATCGGCTTTATGTTTGTGGTCGGCGGTGTCCTACTCTC
>NZ_KV821028.1:0-30440 GCF_001815555.1 Corynebacterium sp. HMSC073D01
TGTGACTACCACAATGGCATTAACGATGATGATCTGGATAAACCGAAGCACGGTCACATGGTGAGAATCAATGGCCTGGAATACTGGAAACCTGCCTTCGGTGGGCCACTGAAACTGAACATGAACCCGTGCGCCCAGGGTGGTGCCGTCCGTCTCGCCCGGATGCAACTCGGCATCCCCATCGACCCCAGCCCACCGGGCTAGCAACCTAGCCCGCCCAATGACCCGACACCGTCGGGCCATTAGGCATGCGAAAAATTAGACCAAGTCGGGGAGGAGTGTGCCGTTAAGTTCCTCGATATCCCACAGCTTGTCTGGATCGAGCGTTTCGACAATGTCTCCCATACGAGCGTGTTTATGCAAATCGTTCATGCTCAAAGACCAGAATCCGTGCTTACGCTCCTGGGAGAGGATAAGCACGCTAATTTTCTGGTCATCAGCCCTGCCAACGGGGACGATAACCTTCGGTTCCCCGCTTGCAAAGTGGCGCTCAGCCGCTTCGCGAATGTGAACTGCGAGCGTATCGCTTAGCGCTGGAAGAATCGCCGGTAGCTCACTTGCCTCAAGGCTTTCCAGGAATCGAGCTCGATTGCTCCCGCGCCCAATAGAAGTTAGAAAGCGTTGAGCGATGAACATCGTGTCGCGATAACGTTTTTTCTGCTCGTTGTTCACTGCTTGCCTTCTTTCCAATACTTCAAATAGTCGAACGGGTCGTACAGCATCTCAGTGTAGTATTTTTTGAAAGTTCCGCTGACAGTGTGCTGAGATCTTTCCTCTCGCGAACCCCCGGCGAGTTGCTGGTGAACCTCAATCTCTTCATCTGAAGAATGGAGGAAAAACTGATGGCTATGTACCGTGCTGTGCCAGGTGTCGGTACGTCTTACTTGTGCGAAGTTCGGGGCTGCGCCTTTAATTTCCTTGCAAAATTTGTAGTCAGGATGCCCGGCCGTGACATTTAGCATGATGGCGAAATGCTTGACTGAGCCACCTGCGGTTTCCCAGGTTCTCGCGTACACAGCTGTGCAAAACTCCGCATTTTCAATGCAGGTGGTGTCGGGGTCTTTGGATTCATCCGGATCAGGGTATGGAACCTCACCGTCCGGCTGAATGCTCATGTCAGCCAGACGGTAGCTCTTGTTGTTCGCGTTGAGGGGCACGTCTACGGATTGTAGAAGTGTGGGGTCACGTCCGCGCTGCCAGCGAAAATCGCTTACTGCTTGTAGCTCGCCAGGAAGTTCCCCAGCCGCTCGATCGCCTCGGCGAGTTCTGCCGCGTGCGGGAGCGTGACCACACGGAAGTGGTCCGGCGTGGGCCAGTTGAAGCCGGTTCCCTGGACGAGCAGGATCTTCTCCTGGAGGAGCAGGTCGAGCATCATTTTGGTGTCGTCGTGGATCTCGTACACCTCGGGGTCGAGGCGCGGGAACGCGTAGAGCGCGCCCATCGGTTTGACGCAGCTGACACCGGGGATGGACGTGAGTTTTTCGTACGCCGTGTTTCGCTGTTCGAGGAGGCGTCCGCCCTCGCCGGTCAGTTCGTAGATGGACTGCCGTCCGCCGAGCGCTACCTGGATGGCGGATTGCCCGGGCACGTTGGCACACAGGCGCGTGCTGGCCAAAAGGTCGAGGCCTTCGATGAAGCCGCGGGCGTGGTGCTTCGGGCCGGTCAGCACCATCCAGCCGACGCGGTAGCCGGCGACGCGGTACGCCTTGGACAGGCCGTTGAGCGTGATGCACAGCAGGTCGGGGGCGAGTGACGCGATGGAGATGTGCTTGGCACCGTCGTAAAGAATCCGGTCGTAGATTTCGTCGGAGAGAATAAGCAACCCGTTTTCGCGCGCGATCTGCGCGATCTCTTTCAGCACGTCGCGGGAGTAGACGGCGCCGGTCGGGTTGTTCGGGTTGATGACGACGATGGCTTTGGTCTTTTCGGTGACCTTGGCGCGGATGTCCTCCACGGATGGCATCCACTCGTTGTCCTCATCGCACAGGTAATGCACCGCCTTGCCGCCGGCGAGAGAGGTGGCGGCCGTCCACAGCGGGTAGTCGGGCATGGGGATGAGCACCTCGTCGCCGTCGTTGAGCAGCGCCTGGGTGATCATGGTGATGAGCTCGGAGACTCCGTTGCCGATGTACACGTCGTCCACATCGAAGTCGGGGAACCCGGGTATCGTCTCGTACCGCGTGACGATAGCCCGCCGTGCGGGGAGGATACCTTTCGACGTCGAGTAGCCCTGTGCGTGCGGAAGTGCAGCGATCATGTCGCGCATGATGACGTCCGGTGCGTCGAAGCCGAAAATCGCCGGGTTGCCCGTGTTGAGCTTCAGGATCCGGTGCCCGTCGAGCTCCATTTTCTCGGCGGCCGCCGCCACCGGCCCACGGATCTCGTACAGGACGTTTTTCAGCTTCTCTGACTGGTCAAACTCTCGCGTCGTCATAGCCACACACAATACCCTGTTGCGCACGAAAAAATGACGGGCTAGCCGTATCATTCTTTTATGAGCGCACCCTTGAAGCCCCGAAGGCGGAAGCCACTTATCGCTTTTCTCTTCATTTTGCTGCTCGGTTCGGCGTATCCGCTCGGCTTGTTCGTATGGATGGGGATCCCGATGTATTTTAACCACGGCCTGATGCCGGAACAGATCCTCACCGAGGAAATACCTGGGCGCACCGGCCTTGCGCGTGCTGAAAACGGCGAGTGGCAGCTCGTTTACAACCCGTGTGGCGCGGACGTGGATCACGTGGCGGTGTCGGACAACATGACAGGCGTATTCGCCGTGGATAGCAGCGTCGCAGATGCCACAAAAAGGGGGCGGCAGGTGCAGGTGTGGACTCCGCAAAGCCGGGAGGCTGCGGCGCACCCGTTTACGGCACGCCTCTTCCCGCCCGATCCTCCACGGGGTTGGGCGGTCACGGAGAACACTTTTCGGGATAATTCTCCCCAAGACGGTACCGTGACTATTGGTTACACGGCCACCGGCACAACCGCGCTTCCCGCGCGCGTCTCGCACAAGGAAACCGTCGCTCGGCTATCATCGGATGCTGTGCTGGTAGGCGAGTACCGCCCACTGACCATGTCGAGAGCGGACTTTTTCGATTGTGAAACGTTGACGCCGCAGATGTCGGACGGTGCGGCGCGCCTCGCGTTGGCCGAGCTTATTTTGACTGGCCAGTATCAGCACTGAGGTACCCTTAAAACCATGTCGATTGAAACGTTCCTCCTCCACCCGCCTGTGACGCAGGTTTTCATGATCCACGGCTACCATTCGTCGCCGCATAAGAAGTGGTTCCAGTGGCTGAACCTGCAGGGGATTATGAAGAACATCAAGTTCAAGGCGATCGAGCTGCCGGATCCCGACAATCCGGATCCGGAGAAGTGGCGCGAGACGATCGCCCTGGAGATCGGCGTTGTCACCAAGCAGATCGGTATCGTCGGTCATTCTCTCGGCTGTCAGGCGGCTCTTCAGTACCTCGATTCGCTTTCCGACGATCAGTGGAAGCTCGGCCGTATGGTCCTGGTCTCCGGTTTCAACGAGTCATTTGGCGACGATCCCGTACTAAACAACTTCGTCGGCGACGGCGTCGACCTGGGCAACATCAAGGACCACGTCGGCGGCATCACCGTCATTCGTTCCGACGACGACCCCGAGGTCCCCGCAGAGCTCACCGATAAGCTCGCCATCGGCCTCGGCGTTCCCCCGACCGTTGTCCTGGGTGCCAAGCACTTCCGCGATTCCGACGGCGTCGGCCAGGTCCCCGAGGTCCTCGAGGGGCTCGTCAAGTAGCCCTTACTTATCCAGGAATTTCTCCGCCGCACCGAGCGCCCTGTTCTTCAGGGCGCGCACGCGTTCCTGGTCGCTCTTCTTCTGCTCGAGCGCCATGAGTTTCTGCTGGTACGATAGCTCGCGCAGCCGTGTTCTGCGCAGTTGCGCCGCCGACGGCATGTACCACGAGTCGGGCCCGATCTTCATCACATACAGGAGGATAAAAACGACGACGGGCAGTATAACGAATACGGCATCGAGTGCTCCGGTGGCGAACACTGCTCCGACAAATCCCCCCACGATCGACAGCCCCAAAATCCCCGCCTTGGGGTGCCCAGATTCCTTCCGGTATTCCTCAATCTCGCTGACGGTATACGACTCCTCCGGTAGGTCCCGAAACAGCCCCGCCACCTGGTCGTCGGTCACGGCCTCGGCGACTTTTTGCACCCGCTCTTCGTATTCCGCGAGCGTCAGCCGGCCGTCCGCAAAGTGCGTCCCGAGCGTATTCATCGCGCGCGTCCGTTCCTCGTCCGACAACCTGTAGTTCATACTTTCAGCCTACCCGTTTTTCTTACTTGTCAGCGTCCTCCTCTTTCGAATCTACAGTTGTTGGTCGCGGTGCGTTCGGCGTCGGCGCCGCTGGTGTCGCCGGTGTAGGCACGCTTGGCGCTGCGGGCGTGGGCGCGGCTGGCGTCGGCGTGGGGACGCGGTTTCCTGCCGGGGCCTGCGGGGCGGCTGGTACCGGAACGGCTGGGGACGAGGGGGTAGGTGTGGCAGGTGTGGGTGCTTGTGTTACGGTCGGCTTGGGCACCGCCGGTGCTGTAGGGGGCGGTGTCGACGCACCCGGCACGGCAGGCGTCGGCGCTGCTGGAGCTGAGGCTGCTGGCTTTGGGGTCGGTGCAGCAGGTGTTGGCGCCTTCGGTGTCGCAGTGGCTGGGGTTGGCCTAGCCGGTGTCGGGGCACTTGGCGCTGCAGGTGTTGCTGCCGCTGGCGTCGGCACGCTGGGTTTTGCCGGTGCCGTGGGCTTCGGAATCGATGGCGTTGGTGCGCTTGGGGTAGCCGGCGTGGGCGTTGCAGCAGCCGGTGCTGCAGGCGTCGGAATGGACGGCGTGGGTGCGCTCAGTGCGGCTGGTGTAGGCGTTGCTGCGGTGGGCGCGGAAGGTGTCGGCACGGAGGGTGCAGCAGGCGCAGCAGGCGCGCTCGGTGCCACAGGCGGAGCTGACGGCGCCGGTGCTGGCGCAGCTTCCTTGGTTTTCTTCACCGGTCGGATCGGCAGCTGGCCGTCGACGAGGATGGAGTCGCGGAGGCGGACGGCGACATCGGTGATAGTGGTGGTGTAGCCGCCGGATTTCACGCCGGTTTCCAGCATGGTGGAGCAGAACGGGCAGGCGACGGCGATGTCGGTGGCGCCGGTCGAGGCGGCTTCCTCGGCGCGGAAGTCGGAGACGCGCCGGCCGATGTTTTCCTCCATGAACATGCGGGCGCCACCGGCGCCACAGCAAAACGCCTCGTTGCGGTTGTGGGGCATCTCGGCAAGGTCGGCGCCGGTGGCGGCGAGGAGTTCGCGGGGCGGATCGAAGACCTTGTTGTGGCGGCCGAGGAAGCAGGGATCGTGGTAGGTGATGCGCTCGCGGTGCTCGGGGCCGCGGGGAGTGGGAGTGAGCTTGCCGTCGCGAACGAGGCGGTTGAGCAGCTGCGTGTGGTGGAGGACCTGGTAGTTTCCGCCGAAGTCGGGGTACTCGTTGCTGAAGGTGTTGAAGCAGTGGGCGCAGCTGGTGACAATCGTCTGCACGCCGGCGGCGTTCAGATTGTCGATGTTTTCGGCTGCGAGCTGTTGGAAGAGGAATTCGTTGCCGGCGCGGCGCGCGGGGTCGCCGGTGCAGGTTTCGGATTCGAGAACGGCGAAGGAAACGCCGGCGACGTTCAAGAGTTCGACAAGCGCGCGGGAGGTTTTCACGCCGTTGTCGTCAAGGGATCCGGCGCAGCCGACCCACAGCAGGTACTCGTACCCGTTCGCAGAATCGCCGGGCTTGAGCACCGGGACGTCGATGCCGTCGCGCTGGGCCTTTTTCACCCACGCCATGCGGTCCTTGCGGTTGCGTCCCCAGGGGTTGCCCTTGACCTCGAGGTTCTTGAACATGCCGGTGAGCTCGCTGGGGAACTGCGATTCCTCGAGGACGCGGTAGCGGCGCAGGTTGGCCACGTGGTCGATGTGTTCGATGTCGACGGGGCACTGCTCGACGCAGGCGCCGCAGTTGGTGCAGGACCACAGGACGTCGTCGGTGATTTCGAGGCCGTCGCGGATGTCGGTGATGACCTTGCGGGGGCTCAACGGCTTGCCGGTGTTCCAGGCGGGGCACAGATCCTGGCAGCGGTTGCATTCGGTGCAGGTATGAGCGTCGAGAAGCCCCTTCCAGGAAAGGTCCTCTGGCGTGCCGACGCCGAGACGTGGGGCCTCCGAGGCGTTGTCGAGCGTCAACGGTTGGCCGTCGTACTCCAGTGGCGCGAGCGCACCGAGGGCGGGTGCCCCATCGGGGTTGCGCTGCAAGAAGATGTTGAAGAAGGCGAGGAAACGGTGCCAGGCCACGCCCCAGGACAGCTGGGTGCCGACGACCCACAGCCAGATCGTGCCGGTGGCGAGCTTGATGAACGCGAACACGGACACGAGCACGGGGGAGGCGGGGAGCAGCTCCGCGGCAAAGCGGCTGAAGAAGTCGACGATGAGGTGCCCGCCGCCGTAGGTGGCGATCTTCCCCGCCTTGACGAGGATCATCCCCAGTCCCTCGAGGAGGACGACGAGCTCAACGAAAAGTGCTGCGCGCCAGTTGGTGCCGCGGTGGCGTTTCCCCAGCCAGTGGATGGCCATGAGGACGAGGATGCCCACGACGGTGCCAAGGCCCAAAAGCTCGTCGATGAAGTGGTAGACCGCAGTGGAACCGACGAGCGGCCAGCCTCCAGTGGGGTTGAACATCTGGATGTAGGCCTCAAACCAGACGACGGAGCCGAGGAGGAACCCGACCATGACAAGCCAGTGCATGGCGGAGACGAGCGGCTTGCGGGCGAGCTCCGTGTGGAAAACGACCTCTTTGATGAGCGTGCCGAGGCGCGTCATGGGTTTGGCGGTGCGCGTGGTGGTGCGTTTGCCGCGCGCGATGGTGGCATACATCGTCCACGCCCCACGCAGGAAGAAGAACCAGGCAGGGAGGGTGATGACGATGCCGATGAGGCCGATGATGGTGGTCGCATCCATGTGCAAAGTGGGTCCTACTCTCGTGTTCGCTTGTGTAGCTTTAGCGTACCTGGCGTGGTGGTGCGCGCGAAACGATGTATAGTTGAAAACGTTTTTCATCTAATTGGAGGTTTGTCGTGTTCGCTACACCCGTCGTCGGTGCGCTTCTCGCCGCACTCACCGCCCTTGCGCCCACCGTCATTGACGTCGGCCACACGGATTCACCGAAGGCCTATTGGGACGACACGGCGAACACGTTCGCCCTCATGACGGATAACGGTGCGCTCGAAAAACCGGTCCCCATCGAGGAGACGGTCTCCTGGTTGAAGGCAGACGACACGTGGACAGTTCCCGACGATGAGGCCTACAGCAGCTTCGGCAACCCGGGCGACACGTACTGCGCCTCCCCGGAAAACGTCGGCATGAACTGGGATACGAAGCTGTGGCAGGGCATCGGCGCCGACGCGGGTGTCCCCGTCGATCGCTTCCGCGACGCCACCTTCTCGCTGGATCTCGTCGATTTTTCCGGCCCCGGCGAAATGACGATGTTCCAGGACGCGGTCAACCCCGGAGAATCCCCGGTCATCTTCCTTTCAAGTGCGCGCCCCGGCCGTCAGTGGACACCGCTGACCGCAGGCTCCCACACGCACCTCAACACGGTATTTTCCCGTCCCGGCCTCTACCGCCTCACCTACCGTGCTACCGCCAGGCTTGTCGACGGCTCCGTCATCGCCTCCACCCCGCAGCAAACGACGTGGTGGGTCGGCGACGAGCGCCTCGTGCCCACCCCCGACCCAGATGCCCCGCAGTTCACCGGAAACGTGCGCTTCGACGATACGGGCCTCACGCTCACCGCCGACGCGCCGGGTGTAGCCATCTTCTACGTCGACGGCCACGAACTGGCACAAGTACAGCTCGCAGACGGCACGGCGCACTTCCCCCGCCCGAAGGGGGAGGGGATGTACGAAGCACAGTTCGTTTCCGAGGACGGCGCCGTGTGGGGAACCGTCAGTGAGCCGACGGCGTGGGACAACAAGCCGGAGCTGGTGCAGCATGACCTCGCCGCGCCGGACTACGTCGTCACCAATACCGTCCACGAGGGCTACCACGAGGTCTCAGTCACCGGCCCCGAGCCGGTACGCGTCACCGGTGGGGTGTACAACACCCCAGAAGATACGTACCCCACGTGCGAATTCAACTACGTGGCAACCCCCGACGAGCCTGCGCAGCGCTACACCGACTACTGCACGGAGGGCCTCGTCCGCGCCACCCTCACCCCGCACCCGCTTGTCAATGACGCGCCCTCCCAGCAGGTGTCCTTCCCCGCAGGCGATGGCCAGGCGACGGCGAGCTTCGCTGAGCACGAGGAGATTACCGCCGGCCACGTGGATATCGGCCCTGTGGTGGAAAACGGAACCGTCGTCATGCGCATTATGGACGAGAACATCCACCGCCCGGATTCCACCGCCCTCGTGGTGGACGGGAAGGCCCGCCGCACTCGCAGCACGGGGCGGATGCTGGATTCCGTCTACGATTTCATCGGCCCGAAGGGGACGGAATTTTCCCTCCTGGAACAAAGTGGGGCTAACCAACAGTCGCAGGTGTGGCCTGGTTTCTCCACCGAGCACCTGCCCCTGGAGCTGCGCCAGCAGGGCTGGGATATAGAGGTGGAAAAGGTCTCAGACACAGGGTGGTTTGGATTCCTCACGGGGCTTTCCGGCCCCACTATGCTCCTTCCCGGCCGGATTGAAAACGCCGGACACCTGCACCTCAACTGGATTTTCCTGGACACCGGCGACCACAAGCTGCGCGTGCGGGCGGTGAACCGCACCACGGGCAAGGCAACCGACTGGGAAACCGTCACCTTCCGCGTCAAGGACCGCGAAAAAGGTGGGGGAGAGGTCACACCGGAAAAACCGAAGGAAGAAAACCCCCACAAACAACAGCCGGGGGAGAATAAACCGGACGGGGAAGCCGTCGACAAGCATGTGGAAGTCCGCCGAGGACACGTCGACATGGCGTTTAAGAGTGGCCGTGCATACTTCGACATCGACGGGGTCGGCAAACGCGACTCCGGCGCGGTGACGTTCGTCGTGCCGGGCGGGGTCATCCCGTTTACGCAGGATCAGGACCTGCCGTGGCTCGGATTCTCGTGGTCGCCCGTCGGCGGCACCGTGCGCCTTGCGCGGGTGGATGGGCCGGGAACCATGACAGTCTTCACGCCAGACACCTTCGGTGAGCGACACGTCCATTTGGCTAGCGATAGCGACTCCACCCTGCGTCTCGACGGCGACCACGGGCATGCCCACTACGCGTTCACGTTTAGCGCGCCGGGCACCTACGATGTCGACTTCGCCTTCACCGGCGACGACGGTTCAACCGCGACGCTGCGGGCCCGCTTCGACGTGGGCGCGGCCGCAGATGAAACGAATACGCAGGATAATCCCTCCACGCAGGCCACCACGCCGCGCGCGCCTGGCGCTCCGACGAAGAACGGTAAGCCTGCACCGAAAAACGAGCTGCGTGCCCGCGGCCCGTATGCGCAAGGCCAGGAGCGGGCGGAACGTGCAAGCGGGACACCGGTGGCTAAGACAGCGGCCCGGCAGGTGAAGAAAAATACGGCCTCGCACGCCGCGCCGAAGCGGAGCCACGATGCGAAGAAACAGGCCATACCGCGAGCAGGAGGAACAGGTGAAGAAGGCCAGGTGCTGTCCTCACCACGGACGGTGCAGGCCAGTGTGGAACCGGCACGCGTGACGTGGGCGGCTGGTGTTGCGACCGGTGCGGGAGGCGCATTCCTCCTCGTCGGCGTCGGACTCCTCGGCGTGGCGTTGGGGCGCAGGCAGCGGAGCTAGTCAGCTTATCGGTGCGCTGGGTCCGCCGGATCCCGCGCACCTTGAGGAGCGATAGTCCGGTGACCCAGCTAACTCGCAAGCAGCTAACTCGCAAGCTCGTTAGCTGTTTAAGGGAAGGCGGTCGGGATTTTCCCGGCCGCCTTTGCGCTGCGCGACCCAAAAGACGAGGAAAATTCCGGTGAGGGTGAGAACAATGGTTGCACCTGTGGGAAGATCAAGCGCCCAGGACAGGTAGATGCCGGTGACGGAGCCTGCGACACCGATCGCCACCGCCACGGCTATCATTGTGGGCAGGCGCTGGGTGACAAGCCTGGCCGTCGCTGCGGGGGTGAGCAGCAGCGCGAGGACAAGGATGTTACCCACCGTGCGAATCGACAATACGACAGCGGCAGTGACGCAGAGGTAGAGGGCGAGGTCGAGAAGGAAGACGTTATATCCGAGTGCGCGGGCGGTCTCCCTATCGAGGGCGACGATGGTGAACCGGCGGGTGAGTGCGAGGACAAGGGCGATAATGAGCGCGCCGCCTACCGCCGTGATCGTCACGTCGCGGGCAGGAACGCCCGTGATGGACCCGAACAGGAAACTCGTCAGCGAGGCGGAATAGCCGTCGATACGGCTCATCACCACAAGGCCGCCGGCAAACGCAGCAGCGAAGAAGATACCGATGAGGGCGTCCTCCTTCACGCGTCGTCGCTGCGAGAAATAGGCGACGGCCACAGCCACGGCAGCCCCGGTGAGCGCCCCGCCGAGAAGCACCGACACCTGCAGTGCAAAGGCAATGGCGATGCCGGGGAACACCGCGTGGGCGACGGCATCGCCGATGAACGCCATCCCGCGCAGCACGACGTGGCTGCCCACCACTGCGCACACTGCGGAGCACACGAGCGCGATGACGAGCGCGCGGGGGAGGAAGGCGAGGGCGGGATTGGTAAGGTCGTGAAGAAACTCAGTGATGGTCAGCACGTGAATCCTCCTAGGACGCGGGTGTACGGAACGTGGAACGTGTCCTGCCAGGCTGTGGTGTTGCGCGAGAGCTCCTCCGGGGTGCCCGTTGCAACGATGGTGCGGTTGAACAGGCTCGCCCGGTCGCAGGCGGTCAGCGCCTCCGCGATGGCGTGGGTGGACATGAGGATGCCGGCGGTTAAATCCTCAAAGAGCTGGAGGAGCGCGTCGGTGGTGGGGAAGTCCAGACCGGTGAACGGCTCGTCGAGAAGCAAACAATCGGGGCGGGAGACAAGCGCGCGGGCGATGAGGACGCGCTGACGCTGGCCACCAGAGAGCTCCCCGATGGGGCGGCGGGTGAGGTCCGTAAGACCCACGTGGGTAAGGGCCTCCTCGACGGCGGTGGCATCGTACTTTCGCAATCCGGTGCCCACGCACCGATCGACGGTGATGGGGAAGTCCCAGGCAAATTCGTGTCGCTGCGGCACGTACCCGATGCGCCCGAAGGTGGCGCGCCCGGTGGTGGGGAGCAACCCGAGGATGCCCCGGAACAGGGTGGTCTTACCGGCGCCGTTGGGGCCGAGCAGCACGTGCAGCTCACCGGGGGAGACCGTGAGGTTCACGTCCCAGACCACGGCGGGACGGGTCACGGCGAAGTCGGTGAGGGTGAGCGCGGGGTTCATCGGCGTCCCCGCACGACGGCGACGATCCCCACAACCAGCACGAGCGCACCGATGCCGAGGAGCCACCACGGAAGGGAGGATTGCTGGGTGGTGCCGGCTTCCTCGCCCTCAACGGCAAAGCGCAGGGGGACAGGCTCCGTCGTCGTGTCGCCGACGGTCACCGACAGGGGCACCGTGTGCGCGCCCGGGGCGGTGAACACCCAGTTGGCGTGGGCGTGCGTGCCTGCGGGGACGAACATCGTCTCGCCGACGACCTGCGGGGTGGAAAAGCCACCGTTTTGCAAAAACACGGAAAAGTCGCCGTCGCCCTCGTGTGTGCCAAAGTGGAGTGTGGCATCCTGGCCGTTCAGGGAGGGGTGCTGCGTGTTCCAGCCGAGCCAGGGAACGCCGGTGACCTCTGTCTGGGGAACAACCCAGACACTATCGCCTGCGTGGGCGCCGGTGAAGTCGTAGCCCTTCGCCACGGTCTGCACCGCCTCGTCGGCAAGCACGACGGTGACATCCTCCAGGTAGCGCCACGTTGGCGGTGTCGCGGAGTCGTCGCGAAGCAGGAGCTCCACGTGGCCATCGACGATGACGGGGCCGATGTCCGCGTGCCCCTCAGTGAGCCGGACGGCGGTGCCCCGGGGTGCGATCGGTTCGTCGTCGGTGACCGTTTGGACAAGCGCGGCATCGGTGGGCTGCGCGGATGCCGTTACGGGCGCAAGTGCGGCGACGAGGGCAACAGCGAGCGTGGCTGCGAGTTTCTTCATGAGTTCTCCTTTGCAAGGCAGGTGCGGATGGCGGTGGCGTTGGCATCCATGAGTTCCAGATAGGTGGTAACCGGTGGGGCGAAGGCGTCACCGTACAGGCGACAGACGCGCACGCCGTGGTCGTGGGCGAGGGTGGTGAGGTGCGTGGGGCGTCGCTCAGCTGCGGGTTCGACGAACACCGCCGGTGCCTGGAGATCCTGGATCGCCCGGGACAGGGCAACTAGCCCCGTGGCGGAAGGTTCAATGTCCTCGTTGGGGGAGACGATGCCGGACAAGGCGAGCCCGTACCGGTGGGCGAGGTAGGCGTAGCCCTCGTGGCTGGTAATGAGGTGCCGGTTTTCCTGCGGGACGGCGCCGACGGCCTCCTGCATGCGCGCGTCGGCACCGGCGATGGCCTCCTTGTAGGCCGTGGCGCGGTCGGTGTACCCTGCGGCGTGGGCGGGGTCGACGGCGATGAGCCGCTCAGCGATGACATCGACCATCGCCTGGGCGTTGGGCGCCGATTGCCACACGTGGGGGTCGATCTCCCCGTGCAAGTGCTTGCCCGCCACGGCCTGCGGCAGGACGTAGGCCTCCGACCCGGGCTTGCCGATGAACCGGAACGCGGGGTCGCAGGGAATCGTGTCCACGGAGGTCGCCGGCACGGCGATGACTGCCTTGTCGACGCTTTCCCCCTCGTGTTCCACATCAATGGCCCCGGTGGCGTAGTTCGCGCGAACATCCACGTGCCCCTCGGTGATGATCGTCGTGGTCTGTGTGGCATCCATTGATCCGTGCGGGTCGACGCCGACCACCACGTCCAGGTCGAGGGGCGTAAAGCCGGGGGCGCTGAAGCGGAGCACATACCGGCCGGGTTCGGTAAAAGCCCAGCTCATGTGTGTGTGCGCGCCGGTGGGGAGCGTCATGGAGCCGGGCTTTTCTTCGGCGAAGAACCTCTCCGGCGCGCCAAACGTACCGGTGACGTAGGCCGACGCCGCGCCGGGGCCCGACATCTGCTCGGCGGTGAGCGTCGTCGGGGGTAGGCCGCGGTCGCCGTCGGCGCGGATTCCCAGCCACGGGGTATCGAGGCTGACGTTTTCCACCAGCGGGATAAGCTCCCCGCCGTGGAGGACAATATCCTCAGCGACCGCCACTGGGGGAGTGCTACTTGCTGCATCGATGGCGGAGACCATGGATTGCGGTTCGAGCAACAGGCCGTTGGTGAACACGACATCGGCGTTGGCAATATTCCGCACGGCGCGCAGACTCGGCTCGTAGGTGTGCGGGTCAGCCTGCGCGGGGATAAGCCCATCCACGTGCGCGTCGTCGCCGGCGATAACGCGCACCATGTCCGTGAGAATCGGGGTCGTCGCCGCCACCCGAATCCGCGTCGGCTCCTGTGTGGGGGCGCTCGCGCACCCGGAAAGGGCGAGGAGCGCGCTCATCGCTGTGGCTCCTACCGTTTTACGCCAGTTCATGCGCGCCGGGCGGCGACGATGCCCGCGCCGAAGACGACGAGCCCGAGCCCCAGGAAGGCGATGGCGAGGCCCAAGACGGAGATCCCCGTGTCGGCAAGTGTGCGCTGCTCAGCGGGTGCGGAGGTGGGCGTCGGTGCTGAGCTGGCGGGCGACACCGTAGTTGCCGTGGCTGCCGGCGCTACTTCTTCCTCCTCAGCATTGTCAGCATTGCCGACGACCCAACGGTACGTCGCCGTATTCGTCTCCCGGCCGTCGGGGGCGACAGCCTTGACGGTCATGGTGTACGTGCCGGGGGCGGTAAACGCCCAGTTGGCGTGGACATGGCCGGGGTGGTCCTGGGGGATCGCGGAACCGCTGGTGAGTTCGAGGGAGTCGCCGTCGAGAAGTGGTGCCGTGCCGCCGAAAGTGCCCTGGCTGAACAGGTAGACGGAGCCGGGGCCCTGGACGTCGAGGAACTGGATGGATAGGGGAGTGCCGGATTCGGTTGTGTCCCAGCCAGGCCAGATGAGGTCGGGGTCTTGGGCTTGGGGCAGAAAATATGCGCCTTCGCCCAGGATAGCGGCGGTTTCCTCCCGGTAGGCGGAGGCGGGGATAGCAAGCGTGACATCCTCTGGCGCGTGCAGCCCGGCATCGTCCTTGAGTGTGAGGGTGAGGTCGCTGGTGACATAAAAGGCATCGATGTGGCCCTCGGTGAGGGTGAGGGCGCGGGCGACAGGCGCGGCGGCGAACATGGCGAGTAGCAGCGCGATGGCGACGAGCGCGCGCGGCAGGCGCAGGCGTGTGAGCATGGCTAACCCCTTTTAGTGAAAACAATATGCAATAGCAAAGGTTAGCTTTAATAGAAACTGTTGTCAATTGCATGTAGTGAACAGACTGAGCGGTCTGTAGTGAGTGAGGTTTAGTGCGGAAACGCCACGTTACGGCATTAAACTGGGCAGTCTATTGCAACTAGACCGAACGGTATGCTAAAAAAGGTTTTACACGAACAGAGAGGTTCAAAACCATGACTACACAGCTTGCCATCCACACGGACATCCCCCGCAGGAAACGCTCCGACGGGCAATGGGCCCTGGACGGCCGCGAACCGCTGAACGCAGACGAGGCCATCAAGCAAGAAGACCCCGGCCTCGCGGTCAAGCAGCGGATTATTGAGCACTACTCTCACGAGGGGTTCGACTCGATCGTCCCCGATGACCTCGCACCGCGCATGAAGTGGTGTGGGATTTACACGCAGCGCCGCCAGGACCTCGGCGGGGAGATGACCAACAAGTTGGACAACTCCGAGCTGCAGGACAAATACTTCATGATGCGCGTCCGCTTCGACGGCGGCCTAGCTACACCGGAGCAGCTCCGCGTCGTCGGCGGCGTCTCCCGCGACTTCGGCCGTGGCACGGCAGATTTCACCGACCGGCAGAACATTCAGATCCACTGGATCGAGATCGAGAACGTGCCGGAGATCTGGAACCGCCTCGACACCGTCGGACTATCCACGCTGCTCGGCTGCGGCGACATCCCCCGCGTCATCCTCGGCTCTCCCGTCGCAGGTGTCGCGGCAGACGAGATCATTGACGCCACCCCGGCCATCGAGCGGATCAAGAACGAATACCTGCCAAGCCCGGAGTTCCACAACCTGCCCCGCAAGTTCAAGTCCGCCATCTCCGGCAACTCCCGCCAGGACATCACCCACGAGATCCAGGACCTCGCCTTCGTCGGCGTCACCCACCCGGAGTACGGCCCGGGCTTCGACGTCTGGGTCGGCGGAGGGCTCTCCACCAACCCGATGATCGCCCAGCGCCTCGGCGTCTGGGTGCCCCTCGAGGAGGTGCCGGAGGTGTGGGCGAACACCGTGCGCATCTTCCGCGACTACGGCTACCGTCGCCTGCGCAACCGCGCCCGTCTTAAGTTCCTCGTTGCCAGCTGGGGTGTCGAGCGGTTCCGTGCGGTGCTCGAGGAGTACCTCGGCTACCAGCTACGCGACGGCATCGCACCGCCGATCGTCACCGGCAACCGCGATCACATCGGCGTCCACCTGCAAAAGAATGGCCGCTACTACGTCGGCGTGAAGCTCACCGTCGGCCATGCCTCCGGCGACCAGCTCATCGCCATCGCCGACGTGGCCGAGAAATACGGCATCACCCGCATCCGCACAACCCCGGGCAAGGAACTGCTCTTCCTCGACGTGGAAAAGGACGATGTCACACCGCTGCAGGACGAGCTCGAGGCGTTGGGTCTCTACCCGCGCCCGTCCGAGTTCCGCCGCGGCATCATCAGCTGCACCGGCCTGGAATTCTGCAAGCTCGCCCTCACCACAACCAAAGCCCGCGCCATCGAACTCGTCGGTGAACTGGAGGAGCGCCTCGGCGATCTGGACGTTCCCATCACCATCTCGCTCAACGGGTGCCCCAACTCCTGCGCCCGCACACAGGTCTCAGACATTGGACTGAAAGGCCAGATCGTAGAGGGCGAGGAGGGCTTCCAGGTGCACCTGGGTGGAGCACTCGGCGTGCAGGACCCGGAGATCGGCTTTAAACTGCGGGGGCTCAAGGTCAAAAGCCGTGACCTCGGAGACTACGTGGTAAAAGTCGTCGAAAAGTTCAAGGAGCAGCGTCACCCCGGTGAACAGTTCCGTGACTGGGTGCGACGAGCCGCAGAGGAGGACCTGCAGTGGCAGTAAGACGAAAGCCCAACTCCAACAGGAACTTCCCCACGCACTGCCCCTACTGCGCGTCCACCGCACTCACCCCACATGAAGTGGATGAGTTCGGTTGGAAGTGTGGCGAATGCTTGCGCGTATTCTCCGTCCGCTTCCACGGCCAAGATGACCCTGACAACCGCCCCCAACCCTCATCCTCTACGCACGAGGCGCATCTCAAAGATGCGAGAAAAGGAATAAAACGCGATGATTAATCTCACAGGTGGCTCGTTTGTCAGCATCAAACGCCCAGCCGTCACCCCCACCCCGCCGTTGGACCCGGACATCGCCGAAACCAACGCCCGGCTCGTGGAGGACTACGCGGACAGTCTTTACGATGCCTCCGCCGAAACCATCCTCACCTGGGCCCATGAGCACGCACCGGGGCCGCTCGTTGTCACCCTCTCCATGGAAAATACGGTGCTCAGTGAGCTAGCCAGCTGCTACCTCCCGGACGCCGACGGCCTGTTCCTCGATACCGGCTACCACTTCCCGGAGACCCTCGAGGTGGCGGATGCCGTCGAGAAACGCTACCCCAACCAAAAACTCGTGCGCGCGGTGCCCCGCCAAACCGTTGCCGAACAGGATGCCGAATGGGGCACGGACCTCTTTGCCACAAACCCCACCGCCTGCTGCGACCTGCGCAAAGTTGACCCCCTCAACCGCGCGCTCGGCCCGTACACCGGCTGGGTGACAGGCCTGCGGCGCGCCGACGGCCCCACCCGCGCCACCGCACCGGCGGTGAGCCTGGACAAGACCGGGCGGCTGAAAATCTCCCCGATCATCACGTGGACGCTGGACGATACCGAGCGCTACATCCACGAACACAACCTCATCGAAAACCCCCTCACCCACCAGGGCTACCCCTCCATCGGCTGCGCGCCCTGCACCCGCAAGGTGCGCCCGGGCGAAGACCCCCGCGCTGGGCGCTGGGCAGGATTTTCCAAGACAGAATGCGGGCTTCACCAGTAATGCTTTCACCTCACTTAAAAGACCTAGAAAACGAGTCCATCTACATCCTCCGCGAAGTCGCAGGGCAGACCGATAACGCGGCGATCCTCTTCTCCGGAGGCAAGGATTCCTGCCTCGTCCTCGAGCTGGCCAAGCGCGCGTTCGCGCCGGCCGCCATCCCGTTCGATCTCCTACACGTGGACACCGGCCACAACTTCCCCGAGGTCATCGAGTTCCGCGACCGGGTTGCAAGCCAGGCGGGCATCCGCCTCCACGTCGCCCACGTGCAGGACTGGATCGACCGCGGAGAACTGCAGGAGCGCCCCGACGGCACCCGCAACCCCCTGCAGACGGTGCCGCTCGTGGAGACGATCGAGGAGCGTGGCTACGAGGCCGTCCTCGGCGGCGCCCGCCGCGACGAGGAGCGCGCCCGCGCCAAGGAGCGCATCTTCTCCGTCCGCGATTCCTTCGGTGGTTGGGACCCGCGCCGCCAGCGCCCGGAGCTGTGGAACCTGTACAACGCGAAGGTCCTCCCCGGCGAAAACGTCCGCGTGTTCCCTATCTCCAACTGGACGGAGATGGACGTGTGGGAGTACATCGGCGCTCGCAACATTGAGCTCCCGCCGATCTACTTCGCGCATCAGCGCACCGTCTACAACCGCGACGGCATGTGGCTCACACCCGGCCCGTGGGGCGGCCCGAAAAAGGGCGAAGAGCTCGTGGAAAAGACGGTCCGCTACCGCACCGTCGGCGACGGCAGCTGCACCGGCGCCGTCGAATCTACGGCGGCCACGGTGGAGGAGGTCATCGCCGAAATCGGCACCTCGACGCTCACCGAACGCGGTGCCACCCGCGCGGATGACAGACTCAGTGAATCCTCGATGGAGGACCGGAAACGGGAGGGATACTTCTAATGGTTAACACGCTTGAGAATCGAGACAACCTGCGCTTTTGCACGGCCGGTTCCGTCGACGATGGTAAGTCCACCTTCGTCGGTCGGCTGCTGCACGATACGAAGTCGGTGCTCGCCGATCAGCTCGCCTCGGTGGAGGCGACCTCCGCATCTCGCGGTTTCGATGGACTCGACCTTTCCTTGCTTGTCGACGGCCTCCGCGCCGAGCGTGAACAGGGCATCACCATCGACGTCGCATATCGGTACTTCGGCACCGATAAGCGCACGTTCATCCTCGCCGACACCCCCGGCCACGTCCAGTACACCCGCAACACCGTCACCGGCGTCTCCACCTCCCAGGTCGTCGTCCTTCTCGTCGACGCCCGCAACGGCGTCGTCGACCAAACCATCACCCACCTCAAGGTCGCAGCGCTCATGGGCGTGAAGACGGTGATCCTTGCTGTGAACAAGATCGACCTCGTGGATTACTCGGAGGACCGCTTCCGCGAGATCGCCGCCGCCTTCACTGCCGAGGCCGAAAAATTCGGTGTCGCCGAACCGATCGCCGTGCCGATCTCCGCCCTCAAGGGCGACAACGTCGTGGAGAAGTCCACCAACATGGACTGGTATGACGGCCCCACGGTTCTCGACATCCTGGAGACCGTCCCCGTCACCGGTGGCCGTGCCGAAGGCCTCGGCTTCCGTTTCCCCATCCAGTACGTCATCCGGGAGCACGCCTCCGATTACCGCGGATACGCGGGGCAAGTAGCCGCAGGTAGCGTGCACGTGGGGGACACCGTCGAGTTCGACGGCGGCTCCACCACCATCGCCCGGATCGACACCACCGATGGCCCGGTGGACGAGGCCGTCGCCGGCGACTCCGTCGTCCTCATCCTCGACGGCGAATTCGACCTCACCCGCGGCAGCGTCATCGCCGACACCCTGCCGGAGGCCGTCCGCACCTTCGACGCCACCCTCGTCGGCGTGTCCGACGAGGGCGTGACCCCCGGTAAGCAGGTGCTCATTCGCTATGGCACCTCGCTCGTCCGCGGCAAGGTTTCCGCCTCCGTGGGCACCAACGACATCGTCCCCGCCACCATCACCCTCGCCGAGCCCCTCCACGTGGAGACCTACGCCGCCCGCGGCGCCGTCGGTTCCTTCATCGTGGTGGACAAGCAGTCGGGCTCCACGCTCGCCGCGGGCCTTGCAGGGGCTAGAAAGTAGAAAACACCATGAACACATCGATTCCGCTCATCATCCTGTCCCACGGTTCCCGTCACCCGCACGCGGACCGGGAAGTGGAGGCGCTGGCCAATCGAATGTGTTCACCTGACCGCCCGGTCCGCGCCGCCTACCTCGACTTCTCCCCGCGCACGTTGCACGTCGCGGCGGAAGAGGTCGGCAGCGCCGTTGTCGTGCCACTCTTGTTCACCTCGGCGTTCCACGTCACCGACGACGTGCCCGCCGTCGTGACCGAGGCATCCCGCAAAACGGGCACGCGCCTCCACCTCGCAGCACCCCTTGGCACGGGGGAGGACATCGCCCAGCTCGTCGCATCGCGAATCCCCCATGGTGCCGAAAACGCCGTCGTCTACTACGTCGGTTCCCGCCGAGCGCACGCCAACGAAACCGTCGAACGGCTTGCCGACCGCGTCGCGGAGCTCACCGGCATCCCCGCCTACGCGCACCGTGCAACCGGCAAAGATCCCCTTCCGGATCTCGACCGCGCGCACGTCGTGCCGCTCTTCGTCACCCACGGCCTGCTGCTGGACAAGCTTCAGCTTCCCGCAGGCTGGACGATGAGCGCGCCCTTGTCGGTCGCGCTCGCGGACATCGTCGCTGCCCGCTACGAGGAGGTCGCAGCATGAACGCCATCATCGTCGCCATTACCGGCTTCCTCGCCCAACTCGTCGACGGTGGTCTCGGCATGGGCTTCGGCGCCACCTCCACCACCCTGCTCATAACCCTGGCCGCCCTCACCCCGGCGCATGCCTCCGCCGTCGTCCACGTCGCCGAACTCGGCACGACGGCGGTCTCCGGCTTCAGCCACTGGCGCTTCGGCAACGTCGACCTCCGCCAGGCCCTCTGGCTTGGCATCCCCGGTGGCGTCGGTGCCTTCATCGGTGCGCTTCTTTTGACATCCATCACGTCCCCCGTGGTTACCGCAGTCATCCTCACCGGCCTCGGCCTGAACGTCATGCGCCGCTTCGCCCGCCGCCACCAAAAACCCACTGCCGGCACGCACTCCCGCAGTTTCCTCACCGGCCTTGGCTTCTTCGGCGGGCTCATCGATGCCACAGGAGGTGGCGGCTGGGGCCCCGTCACAAGTTCCACCATGCTCACCCTGCACAAGCAGGACCCCCGACGCATCGTCGGCACAGTGAACACCGCCGAGTTCCTCGTCACCGCCTCCGCCACCGCCGGATTCATCGTCGGCCTGTGGGAAGGGCTGCTCGCCACCTGGCCCCTCATCCTGGCCCTCCTCATCGGTGGCAGCATCGCAGCCCCCTTGGCCGCCTGGATCGTGAGCCGCTTCAACCCGAGCTTCCTCGGCGTTCTCGTCGGCACCCTCCTCGTCGTCCTCAACGTGCCCCGCATCTTCCCCGATGTCACCATGTGGCCCGTTCAGTTGATTATCATCGCTTTCGGCGTATTCCTCGGCTGGCGCAGCTGGCGCTACGAGCGCGCCCACCGCCGCGCCCGCCAGGATCACGTCAACTCGACCGAACCGGAAAGTCTCGTCGCGACGGTGGGCTCCTAGAACAGGGGCGTGACAAAACGTGGGCGTTTAAGAATTGGGCTCACCCATTGAGCCAATCCGTCACATCTGCTATTCCACAAACGCCCATCAACTGTCACGCGTAAAGGTATGTCTCTACCGGGATGAAGCGGACCTCGTCCAACATGAAGTCCTCCGACCCCTGGTAGATGACCTGCCGGCGGGAGGCATCCACACCAAGTTTGTCGCCCACCGTGTTAACCGCATCTGCACAGTCCACCCGTGGCATAGTTGACGGTTCGATCCCCGTCAGTGTGAGTGTCTGCGGATTGATCCCATTGACGAGTACACCTCGGTACCAAAACAGATTGTTTTCCGCTCCCTGGTTGGTGAGGTTCTTTGCTGTTTCGGCGACGACGAAATTCTCAAAGATGGCGGGATCGGCTGCATCACTGCCTAAGAGCCCCGTGTTCCAAAAATACCGCTTGGTCTCCTCGCATGATGGGGACGCCTGCAGGTCGAAGGTGGTGTAATTCGCTTCGCTCGGCTCTTCCGGGTAGTCACCACTGGTATAGAGCAGAAACTCGTCAAGGGGGAGCCCCATCTCCCGAAACGATAGCGGCGGGAGGTGAACGAGCCCCACCCTGCCTGCAAGAGATTCCGTGACGGAATCAAGTCGGAGGTAATTCACAGAACCGGAGATGATGAACTGGGCAGGTTTTTCAGATTCGTCGGCCACCACTTTGAGTGCTCGGAACAGTGCCGGCACGTTTTGAACTTCGTCGAGAATCAGTTGCGAACCATGCTCCCGGAGGAAACCGATGGGATTCGCGCGCGCTTTCTCAGCTATAGCCCCATTTTCGAGATCGAGGTAGTGGTAGTCCGGGAACATCCTTGTGAGAAGAGAGGTCTTCCCGCAACCACGAGCGCCACCTACGAAGACGATGGGAAACCAGGTCGTCATGTTCCGTAGGTGGGGCTCAATTTCGCGCGCGATGTACTCCACGGCTCCCCATCCTAACCTCGATAGACCACGTACAATACTGACTATGACAACGTTGTTCGTGTCCGCCACCGCGGAAGAGGCAGTCCACCTGCCACAAGATAAGCAGATCATCGTCACAGGTGTGGGCCTTGTCGCCGCCGCTACTGCGGTTATGGAAGCCGCCATCACCACGCGCCCCGACCGCATCGTCAACCTTGGCACCGCCGGCGCGCTTGCCGACGGCCACTCCGGCGTCTACGAGATCACCCACGTCGTCCAGCACGACTTCGCCGGCACCGGCATGGACGACGACTTCGCCCAGAAGGAATTCGAGCTCGTCACCTCCGGCGAACTCCCCACTGCCCGCCTGGCCAGTGGCGACCACTTCGTGTCCTCCACCGAGGAGCGCAACCGCATTGTCCAACTTGCCGAGCTCGTGGACATGGAAGGCTTCGCCGTTGCGTGGGTCGGTAACCGCCTCGGCATCCCCGTGACTCTCCTCAAGCAGGTGTCCGACCAGGCAGATGAGGCAGCAGCCGCCAAATGGGCAGGCGCTGTGGAGCCCGGTGCCGTACAGCTGGCTAAAGCAGTAGAAAAGCTCGGTTTGTAGCGGTCTGGGCACGCCGACTAGCCCGAGTTTTTGCTCGGGCTTTTCGTTTGGACAGGTCGGCCTGCCATCCTATCCTGGTGAGGGGTCGATGGGGATGCCGAGTTGTTTCCGGACAAGGCGCACAGCCCCACCCTGGGCACAGGGGTTCATGTTCAACTGGAGTGGCCCGCCGAAGGCGGGTTTCCAATACTCCAACCCGTCGACTCTCACCATCCGGCCGTACATGGGCTTGTCCGGATCGTCATCATTCCTGCCGTTGAAGAACTTACACAGCAGCATCAAATTCTCGGATACGGTTTTCCCACCGTTTTTAAACGCCTCAATATGATGCACCTCGCACTCCATAGCAGGAGTCGAACACCCCGGATGCGGACACACAGGATTCCTCAGAGCCTGGTTAAACCATTCCAGGAAATCCGCATGCCGTGAATCCGGCGTCATCTCAACCGTGTACACACCAAAATTCTTCGGAGCAAACGGATGAACAAGCGCTGCAAGCAGAGTCTTGGCCAGTTCCGCTTCCACGATTTCCTCACCAGATATGGTTGCACCATTGGTAAGGGAAAACCTGAAGCGACCACGCTCGGTTTCCGTCGCCCCAGTAAACCACGTATACAGGGGAACCAAAAGACACGGAATGGCAGCAGGGGGAAGTTTCCCATTCGAGGCGGTTAACGCTATCTCGATCAGCCCCTTCGCGGGGCAGTCTTTGTTGGTTGCTTTCGCCCGGTCGTAGATCTGCTTGACGCGTGAGGATTCCGCTGTCAGCGTCAGTGTGGCGAACGTGGAGTTCTTCACTGCACGATAGGTGAGGCTCCTGTCGGGGTTGTCCGCATGGTGGGTGTTCAACTCTTGGAGGAGGCGTGCGCCTGCGGCGTGGATGGCGGGAATATCCCGACCGAGCGGGATGAGTTCTTCCCGCATGCGCCAGGCGAATTTTTTCTTCTCCAGTTTTGCTACCTGTGTTTCGATGGCTTTCAGGGAGTAGAACGTGTGGCCGACGGCCCGAGCTGCCTCGCGTGCGCGTTCCTGGCGGCGCGGGGCGCTGGCGTGCCCATAGTAGGTATCCGCGATCTTCTTAATGTCGCTGGCCTGCGTCGGATCAAACCCCAATCCGATAAGAGCTTTTTTGGACATGCCAAACGCTTGCTCGGCGATCACCATCGCCTGAGCAAACGTGCTAGCAAAATCCGTCAATTGCGTCATGCCACACACAATAAAACAGGGCAAAAACGCGTGCTTCAGGCCTGTGGATAACTATCGAAATGAGGCCTGTTGGAAATCCAGGAACGCAAAAATGTGGAACTTTCTTGCACGCCTCTAGCTGGCGCGATGGCGGTTATCCACACATATTAGGAATTTATTAGCGGATGAACTCGATTTGCTTGTCGCCACTCTTCAGGACGAGCTGACCATCGGCACCCTTGAGCACCTGCGGGTGGGCGAGCAGGACGCTGCGCAGCGCTGCGCCGAGCTCGTCGTCGCGCGGGGAGCAGGCCATGAGGGTTGCGGCACCGCCGGTGACGGTGAGGTTGCCGTCGGCAAGGGCCACATCAGCCTGGGTGACGGGGTTGCAGTCGCCCTGGTAGGTGAGCTTGTTGTGACCGTAGAAGTCGAGGGTTACCTCGTCCGGGAAGATGGCGGAACGCCAGTGACCGGTGAGGAGCTTCTGGGCTTCCTCGTTGCTCGGGACGGTGGTTTTGACGGTGGATGCCGTCAGGGCTGCGGGGACGGTCGGCGCTGCTGTGGCGACGTTGGTGATGGCATCGGAGCTCATGTTCTCAGCCATGGGGACCCCCATATTGCTGGATAGCGCAGTGGCGAAGGCGACTGCGGCTGCGGAAATGGACTTAGCGATTGGGAATAGTGTTATTGCCATGGCAGCCACGCTAGCAGAAACCGCTGGCAGCAGGTGCTCTAACGGAAAAACGCCCGGCTCAGGGTACTGAGCCAGGCGTGTGGTTACGCGTCGACGGTCTAGTCGTCGTCGCCTTCCCGCTGCTTTTCGACGGCAGAGTCAACGACCGTGCGGGCCTTCGTGCGGCCACCGCCCATGTGCTTGAAGCGGGCGCGGACGTTGGCAAACGCCTCCTCGGTGGTAATCGAGGGGTCGCCGTCGGCCGTCGAGATCTTGATGTCGTCGTACGTGATCTCCCCGGTTCGCAGCGAGACCATTTCCTGGTGGTAACGGATCCACACGGCAACGGCAGCGGCGACCGGAACGGCGAGGAAAGCGCCGATGATGCCGAACAGGCCACCACCGACGGTGACGGACAGCAACACCACAACCGGGTGCAGATCCATCGCCTTGGATTGCAGCATCGGGGAGAGGATATTGCCCTCCAGCTGCTGGACGAGGACGATGAGGATGAGGGCGAAGATAGCGGTCTTGAGACCGCCGTCGACAAGCGCAATCAATACAGCCAGAGCGCCAGCCGAGAACGCACCGACGATCGGAATAAAGCCGGCGAAGAACGTGATAACGGCGAGGGCAAGAGCCATCGGAACCTTGAGGATCCACAGGCCAAGGCCGATGATGACAGCATCGATGGCGGAGACAGCAGCCTGTGCGCGGATGTACCCACCGAGGGTATTCCACGTGCGGGTGAGAACCTCAGACAGGTGCCAGCCAACATTCTGGCCAACGACGCCACGGATCGTCGGCAAGAGCTTGGAGCCATCCTTCAAGAAGAAGAAGCTCAAGATCACAGCAACACCGAAGGTGACCAACGCGGAGGAGGCAGCCGACAGGCCGCTGAACACACCAGAGGCGATGTTCGATGCCTGATCCTGGAGCCACCCGAAGACCTCGTCGATGACCTGGTCAACCTGCTCCGCCTGGGCGTTCAGTGGCGGGCCTTGGATCCAGTCGCCGAGCTGGTACACACCTTCCTTACCCGATTCGAACAGGCGCTTGCCCTGGGTGCTAAACGTCGGCGCGATGGCGGCGACCACGGCGGAAAAGATCGCCACAAACCCGAGGAGGGTGAGGATTACAGATAGCGTAATCGGGATCTTGTGATCCTTCATCCACTTCGTCGGTGGCCACAAAACCGTACACAGCAAAACGGCGATCAGGATGGGGAGGATACCAGCCCAAATGGAGCCGATGACCTTGCCCAAAATCCACATGGCAATGGCCAGACCGATGAACCGCCACGCCCACGCAGCGACGAGCTTTGCGTCGGCACTCAACACGACGGAGCGGTCGGCACCATCGGCACCGGACTCGGGCCAAGGATCCTTGCGCGGGTCTGCGTCGTTGGCATCCTCGAGGGACTCCTCGATGGCCTCGTGAAGCTCCTCGCGGGTGCGGCCGTCGACGTTGTCGTCGGCTGTAACTTTCCTACTTGAACTCATGACTACTTTCAGGGTTTTTGTGATTATTGGTAACGCTGGAAGTCTAACGCAAAAGGCGTTATTGAGACAGTTTGAAAGTTTTGAGTTCTGCTGAGCTGGACGAGGGAGGGCTTGACGAGTATCCGAGAACGAAAATCTGGGCACGAAAACTGTCGTAGCTGGGAATTTGTAGATGGGTGGTTGAGGCGGTTTATGGAAGGCCAGATGTAACGCTCGTTTGAAAACTATTGTCTGGAAAAATTTATAGGCCAATAGTTTACGAAATAGGTAAAAAATCTCTAAATAAATCATGATGAACACGCAGTGGTTCCGGAAGACTGATCTGTAGTGTGGCAAGAGTAGTAACGAAAACTGCGCGTATACCCAAAACTCCAAAATGAAAGGTGAAAAATGGGGATTAAAAATAATTGTCGCAACTCTAGCGGCGGTTACCGCGTGAGCACCGTTGCGCAAGCTGTAGAGGCTGATGTGCTGGCCGACCCGATCGTGGTAATGGAGCAAGAACAGGGAGAATTCACACCAGAAAACTCCGACTTTGTTTCATTTGACGGCGACCGTATTCAGTCGGAGCGGAGCGCAGATGGTGCTACTGCAGCACCTGGAAGCCGCGGGTCCTTCGTCGGAATCAAAGTGAACAGTTCGGGTCAGTACGTCGAAAACGCTTTCGTAAATTATCTCGATGCAGGACAGGACAATTCGACAGCAGACCAATGTGAACTTTTTTGGGATGACGGAGGCGGTCGCAGGTCTGAGACGCATGGCTCTGAATCGGGCTGGGGCTTAGCTTCATCGGGTGAGATTTTGGGCGACATATCGATGTCGGCCCGATCTGCGGCCTGGTGCTGGCGCATGTGGTCTGGCTACGCCTGCGTGCAGATCAAACCATAAGTGATAGGAGTAGATATGAGCATCGGAATTGTTGAAGCCCTGCTGATCTTAGTGATCATTGGTTTGCCGGTTGCGATCTTGTACGGGATTTACAAAATCCTCAAATCGCTATTGAAGTAATTCATGCAGCCATCCATGTAAATGAATGGCTGCCCTATCGGTGTACCTGGAAGCGTGCTTCAGGCTGCCCAACTGCGTCCAGTTTTCCGGTCTTGTCACCATTCGAGTGTGATTCGAGTCTGAGTGGAGTCGTGACCATCCCCGTCGCTACGTGTGGTCCGTTGCGTGGAGGAAGACTTCCGGTCAATTGAATGACGAAATCGTGTGATACATTGTCTGCAACAAGACCCGCCAAGGTTAGTGCTCGAATGACGAATACTCTGAAATAGGCGGGCTTTTTCCTACTGTCGGCGCCATGCCGATGGCTCAAAGCTTTGGAGTCGAACCTCGGTAAATGGAATGAGCTCAAACCCCAGCTGTCACCCTTCGAGCGTTCTCCCGGAAACGTTGCGCTAGCCTGCACCGTGTCCACACTGATCGCTGCTGTCATCGAGGTTTGCTGCGCACAGCATGCAGAGCGATGAGGAGCACGAAGAGACGGGGCCTACACCACCGTCCGCGTCGTAATCGTGAACCCGGCGCCGCGGAGCCACTCGAGGTAGGGGGCGCCGAGACCGGAGGTGGGGGTTAGGATGCCGCCGCCCGCAGGAACCCCCTCGGGTCGCACACTGAGGATCAAGGGGCGTGGCGTCAAGGGTGGCGACCTCATGGTTACCGTCACGGTCACGGTTCCCACCAACCTCGACGCGGCGGCAAAGAGTGCGCTTCGCACCTATGCCCAGGCGGAGAAAGACTCCGGTTTTACTCCGCGCGAGGATTGGCTGAAAGAAAACAACCAGTAGTAGGCAGGCACGAATCACAGAGGAGGTGACGGATGTCTAAGGAAAACAGCGCTAAAGATACCGAAGTCTTCGTCATCTCCGTGGCCGCTGAGCTTGCCGGGATGCACGCGCAGACGCTGCGGTCCTACGACCGCATGGGGCTTGTCACCCCGCGCCGCACCCGCGGCGGTGGCAGGCGCTACACCAAGGATGATGTCGAGCAGCTACGGGAAATCCAACGGCTCAGCCACGACGAGGGTGTCAACCTCGCAGGCATCAAAGCCATCACGCGACTGCAGGAGGAGAAATCCGCGCTGGAGCGGCGCCTGGAAGAGCTGCAGGAGGAAAACGAGGAGCTTCGCCAGAAGCTCGAGCACGCCCCCCGTCGTGGCGGCGAACTCGTCCACGTTCCCGCCTCCACGGCGGTGGTGGTGTGGAAGCGCAGGCGTTAGCGTCGCGCTTTGTAAGCAGCGGCGACGTGGTCGGCGTTGCCTTCTTAATCGAAGTGCTCCCCTATCAGTTGAATTGCAAAGTGCAAGTTCAACGGGTGGGGAGCATTTGTGTGGCTGGTGTGTAAGTGATGTCGGCCCGGGCCCGCCAATCCAATGCTGGGGGAGCCAAACGGGTCTTCGCAAGAGTCGGTTCGCGTGGTGAATCTGTGAGTTACGGTTCGGCGTGTTTGTGCTTGAGAGGCCACCACCGTAGCTATCCGTTCGGATCAATTCATTTTTTCTCGAAGGGATGGGATTTTACGAGGGCGGCTGAGCCCGATCGTATTGTCCGCGTGTCTATCGTGACCGATTTTTCCCGAGCGTCCCCTAATTTTGGTGAGCACCAGATTAAGAGACTTCATTTTCCGGATCTTGTCCGGCTGTGGCAGACATGTGAGTGGGGCAGAACACGCGACGGCTTCTGGTCGCTGGACGAAAACAAACCGGTAACCCTGGTTGCCCAATGGAGCTACTTATGAGGGCACCGGGGAGAAAAAGCTTGTGCATCTACTCCGGTTACTTTCAGTCTTCACTGCTGCGTCGAGCTGCGTTCGCTTGTTACTTCGGCCGTGACATGAATGACGAGAAGTCAACGGAGCTGATGAAGGATCGTGGCCACTCTTCATCATCGGTCAGGAGCATGTCCTCCCACAATCGTGACACTGTTGCCCCGGGTTCAATGGGTTCATCTATCGTTCCTAGTGCGGTGGAGTAGCTGTACATTTCCCATTCGTCCCCGTCAACCGGTTCATTGCTCTGAGCCTGGAGATCATCAAGCAGATTCTTTTTCACAAGTGAATCCACCTCATGGAACTCCGAATCAGCGATTAGATAGACGGTAGTGAACTGTTTCACACGCTCCACCCGCTCGAGATAGCGCTGATAACACCGAGGCAAATCCTCTTCCTTTGCAAGGAAATAGGTTCTGGTCAGAGTAATGTCACTGGACATTATTTTGGATTCCAATTCGTGTCATAGGCGCCTGATGGCCGATATTTCCTTTGGGGGTAGCAATGCCTCTTATGGGCATTATTAAACTTGTTTTCGTACAAATGTGCGTCGTCTTTGGCGGCATTGGGGTTTGAAGGGTGGTTTCCAACTACGAAACCTACGATAGGGTTGCCGGGGGCATTCTCTACTACCTGGCATTTTACGGTGATCATGCCCAACTCATTTTTGACAACATCAGCCGCCTGAGCAGCCTGAGTTTGGGTAAGCGCTATAGAAGGAAAGGCGAGTGCAAGTGCCAGAGCCTGTAATTTCTTCATTAGCAATTCTCCACTCTATCGATGCGAGTAACACCGGGAACCATCAACCGAGCAAAGGTCTCTTCAGCTCCCGGATCGACGCTTTTACATGCAGTATCCTGAGCTCCGACGGGGCCAGTCATAACAATCTTCACTCGAATAGGGGTAGGGTAGTTATTTCGGACTTTGATCACAGTTAGACGGTGTACAGCAGACATACATCCGGGAGCGGTGTTCGCCGCATCGTAGAAGGCCATTGTTGGCTCGTCATTCACGCTGATTTCCGCTGACTGTTTCGACTCGGCAGACGACAGGTCTACGGTTTTGGTTTCACCGGGAGACAGCTCAAAGTCGGTTTCTGTGTTTATGGCAGAAACTGTAACGCTGTCCGGGGCAACTTCCGTTTCCTGTGCAAACGCAGTTCCAGGAGTGGTAAGAGCTAAAACAGTACCGAAGGCCAGTGCCAAGCAAGCATCTCTTGTACGTTATATAATCATATGACCTACCTTCATGACAATTGGAATTGAACAGTGTCTAAGACTCTAGTTGGGAAGATTTCTCGAGTCAACCGAACTATAGTTCGAGACAAGGGGTTGAGAAGAACCTGCGCAATGGAAGGAATCCAAGACCAGCTCGCTTTTCATTCCGTTAAACGACCTCACTTTCCAGCCTGTAGAGGCTGAATAAAGCGAAAGGACGCAAGTATTCGCAACCACAAACCATGCAAAACATTCGGCTGGCTCACTCTCCGTAGAAGTCATGGCCGGCGCATTACAACAAACCGGTGTCATCTACCCTAATTAACCGGTCGTTTTTGCAACGACCCCAAGAATGCGTCGGTTGTACTCTTCGTTGAAGTGCTCCCCATCAGTTGAATTGCAAAGTGCAATTTCAACGGGTGGGGAGCATTTGTGTGGCTGGTGTGTAAGTGATGTCGGCCCGGGCCCGCCAATCTAATGCTGGGGGTCCAAACGGGTCTTCGCAAGAGCCGGTTCGCGTGGTGAATCTGTGAGCTACGGTTCGGCGTGTTTGTGCTTGAGAGGCCA
>NZ_KV821028.1:30540-56575 GCF_001815555.1 Corynebacterium sp. HMSC073D01
CGAAGGGATGGGATTTTACGAGGGCGGCTGAGTTACTAAAACAACCGTTGGAGGGGGGTAGATTATGGGTCGATTTACGTCGTTCTCGTTATCACTGTGTTCATCGTTCAGAAAATTGGACTCAACACCGACGTAGTGGGTGAGCTACGAGATTCTCTATCACGTGCTGACGATGCGTGGCTGATGGAAATGGACTCCCCGTTAGGCTTCCAAAAGGACACACTATGGAACCCCGGAGAATGACGAAACTTAGCCTGCATCCTGGCTCCAACCTGCGCAGCATATGTCGCAGCGATGAGGAGCGCGAAGAGACGGGGCCTACACCACCGTCCGCGTCGTAATCGTGAACCCGGCTGCGCGCAGTCGGTCGAGGTACGCTGCGCCGAGGCCGGAGGCGGGGGTGAGGATGCCGCCGCCCGCGCCGCCGCCCGCGCCGCCGCCCGCGTCGACTTCGTCGCCGCCGACTTCGTCGACGTTGTTCAGGAGCGTCATCGCGGCCTCGCCGAGGAATTTCGCTGTGCCTTTATATCCGGGGTCCTCGTCGCCGTGGAAGGTGGCGGTGACGTGCGTGCCGCTGACGGTCAGGCCGTGGTGGACGGTGGTGAAATGGCCGGCGTCCTGGGCCTTCGGGCTGGGGCCCTCGCCCGGCTTGTGGATGAGCTTCTGCCACGGGCCGTCCTTGCTCGCGGCTTTAAAAGCCGCCGTCAGGGCGCCGGCCAGGGCGTAGGCGGCGAGCTTGGAGCCGGTTTTCTGGCGCTCCGTGTAGCGCAAGTTAAAACCGTAGGCGTGGTCGAGGAGGCTGTTGGAGCGGCGCACGACGCGCGTGTTGAAGCTGGCCATGAAGAAGGGGCCCGCCCAGCCCTCCGGCGTGCGGTCAATGTCCATGTCCTTCTGTCCGACGAGGTTTGCCTCCTTGTCGGGGTCGGGGCACAGCGAGTACTTGCCGTGCAACGCGTTCTCGCCGTCCTGTTCTGCGAGCGCTGCCTTCATGGAGGCGATGGTGCCACCGGAGAGCCCGCCCTTTAAGTCGGTGACCACCATCTGCACGCGGGTGAATTCTTCGCCGGCGGCCTCGGAAAGCGCGAACATGCCCATGTCGCTGGGCACGGAGTCGAAGCCGCAGGAGTTAACAATCCGCGCCCCCGTCGACACCGCCTGCGCGTGGTACCGGTCGATCATGCGCCGGATGAACGGCGCCTCGCCGCACAGGTTGACGTAGTCGGTGCCGCGTTCGGCGCAGAACCGAATGAGGTGTTCACCGTAGTGCGTGTACGGGCCGACGGTGGAGATCACCACGCGGGCGTGTTCGGCGAGGAAGTCCATGTCGGCGGGGTCGTCGGCGTCGGCGATGATGAGCGGGGCATCGATCCCCAGCGCCTCGAGCTTGTTCTGGTTCCTCCCAGCGAGCGCGAGGGACAGGTCCGGGTAGGTGGCGTGCAAGTAGCGGGCGGTGAGCTGACCAACGAAGCTTGTCGCGCCGAAGATGATGACGTCGAAATCCATGCCCCCATTGTGGCACGCGGGATACGATTGCCTCATGGCACACGTTCTGTCCTGCAATAAGGCGATTCCGCGCACCGATCCAGGCGGTACGGCGCGCGTTTCCGGCATGCACAAGGTCCCTGTTGATTCGCTCGAGCTGTTCACCCCCGGCCCGAATTACGGCGACGGCCCGGGGGTTGTGGGGGATACGGTCGGGGACACGAAGCACCACGGTGGCGCGCAGAAGGCGGTCTACGCGTTCGCCCGCGAGGAGCTCGATTGGTGGGAGGGGGAGCTCGGCATGTTGCTTGTCGACGGCTCGTTTGGCGAAAACCTCACAACTTCCGGCATTGTGTGGGAGGAGGCCATTGTCAACCAGCGTTTCCGGGTCGGTACCGCGGAGCTGGAAGTGTCGGTGTCTCGCACCCCCTGCCGGACGTTTGCTGGCTGGATGGGCGTTCCCGGGTGGATAAAGAGGTTCTCGGCGCGTGGTCGCACGGGCAGCTACCTGCGGGTCGTGGTTCCCGGTGTCGTCCACCCCGGCGACGAGCTGGTGGTCCTCCACACCCCGGACCACGGCATGACGATGGGCGATGTCTTCGCGGGGGCGCTCGGCGATAAAGAGGTGGCGGAAAGGCTCGTGGCGGCGCACTGTTTGCCGGATATGTACCACCAAAGAATGGTCAATTTTCTGCGGAAATAGAAAAAGTTGAGTCGAGGGGGAATAACTTTGGGGAGTCTGCGTTGTACTGAGTGTGAGATTGAGTAGCACACGCTCAAGGCGGCTGGTACAGTTGCTGTTGAAGTTGAGTGAGACTCAATCAAGTCACACCGGCTAGGCGGTGACAGGCCAGGCCGGATGACAAGACAAACGGATTTCGAAAAAGGAGAAGATTTTATTATGGGACGCGCAGTAGGTATTGACCTCGGTACAACCAACTCTGTAGTTGCAGTACTGGAAGGTGGGGATCCCACCGTTATCGCCAACTCTGAGGGCTCCCGCACCACCCCGTCGGTGGTCGGCTTTGCCAAGAACGGCGAGGTGCTCGTCGGCCAGTCCGCCAAGAACCAGGCGGTCACCAACGTCGACCGCACCATCCGCTCCGTCAAGCGCCACATGGGCACGGACTGGACGGTAGATATTGATGATAAGAAGTACACGCCGCAGGAGATCTCGGCACGTACGCTGATGAAGCTGAAGAGGGACGCCGAGAGCTACCTCGGTGAGGAGATCACGGACGCCGTGATTACCGTCCCGGCATACTTCGAGGACGCACAGCGCCAGGCCACGAAGGAAGCTGGCCAGATCGCCGGCCTCAACGTCCTGCGTATTGTGAACGAGCCGACGGCTGCAGCTCTTGCTTACGGCCTGGAGAAGGGCGACAAGGATCAGACGATCCTCGTGTTCGACCTCGGTGGCGGCACCTTCGATGTCTCCCTGCTGGAGATCGGCGACGGTGTCGTCGAGGTGAAGGCCACCGCCGGTGACAACAAGCTCGGTGGCGATGACTGGGATCAGCGCATCGTTGACTGGCTCGTTGACAAGTTCAAGGCTTCCCACAGCATTGACCTGACCAAGGACAAGATGGCCCTGCAGCGTCTGCGCGAGGCAGCGGAGAAGGCAAAGATCGAGCTGTCCTCCTCCCAGTCCGCAACGATTAACCTTCCGTACATCACCGTGGATGCGGAGAAGAACCCGCTGTTCCTGGATGAGACCCTGTCTCGCTCTGAGTTCCAGAACATCACCAAGGACCTGCTGGATCGCACCAAGCAGCCGTTCAACCAGGTGGTCAAGGACGCGGGCATTTCCACGTCCGAGATTGACCAGGTTGTGCTCGTCGGTGGTTCCACCCGTATGCCCGCCGTGGCCGACCTCGTTACCGAGCTGACCGGCGGCAAGAAGCCGAACAAGTCCGTGAACCCGGACGAGGTTGTGGCCGTCGGTGCTGCTCTTCAGGCTGGTGTTCTCCGCGGCGACGTCAAGGACGTCCTGCTTCTCGACGTCACCCCGCTCTCCCTCGGCATTGAGACCAAGGGCGGCGTGATGACCAAGATCATCGAGCGCAACACCACCATTCCGAAGCGCGAGACGCAGACCTTCACCACGGCTGAGGATAACCAGCCCAGCGTGCAGATCCAGGTCTTCCAGGGCGAGCGCGAAATCGCAGCCCACAACAAGCTGCTCGGCTCCTTCGAGCTCGGCGGCATTGCCCCGGCACCGCGTGGCATCCCGCAGATCGAGGTCACCTTCGACATCGACGCCAACGGAATCGTCCACGTGACCGCTAAGGATAAGGGCACGGGCAAGGAAAACACGATCACCATCCAGGACGGCTCCGGCCTCTCCCAGGAGGAGATCGACCGCATGATCAAGGATGCGGAGGAGCACGCCGACGCCGATAAGAAGCGTCGCGAGGAGCTCGAGATCCGCAACCAGGCTGAATCCATGGTCTACTCCACTCGCTCCTTCATGGACGAGAACAAGGACAAGGTCTCCGAGGACATCCGCACCAAGGTGGAGGATGCAGCGAAGGAGGTCGAGAAGGCTCTCGAGGGCGACGATATCGACGCCGTGAAGACGGCCGTTGAGAAGCTGTCCACCGAGTCCCAGGAGATGGGCAAGGCCATCTACGCCCAGGAGGCAGCACAGGGCACGACCGAGGCAGGCGCCGCAGGTGCCGCCGGTGATGACAACGTTGTCGATGCCGAGGTTGTTGACGAAGACGACAACAAGGACGGTGACAAGTAGTGATGGACCCCGAGAACCGCGAGCACCCCACCCCTGAGGAGCCCGAGGTGACGGAGTCGGCTGCTGATGCCACCCCCGGTGAGGGCACACTGCCGGAGGCCGATATTGCAGACACCGCCGCAGACGCGGCGGCGGCCTCGCAAACTCACGCTCAGGAAAGCGGAGCACCTGAGGCTAGCGAAGCGCCTGAGGCAGCCCCGGAGCCGTCTGCGGAGGAGAAGCTCACCGCGCTCCTCGCAGAGCGCACCGACGACCTCCAGCGCATCAGCGCCGAGTACGCCAACTACCGCAAGCGGGTCGCCCAGGAGAGGCAAGCAACCATCGACCAGGCGACGTCGAATGCGGTGCAGAAGTTCCTCCCCGTCTTCGATGACCTCGATCTGGCGGAGCAACACGGCGACCTCGCCGAGGGGCCGCTCAAGGCGTTCGCAGGCAAACTCAACGGCATCCTCACCGACCTGAAAGTGACCGCCTTCGGAGAGAAGGGCGACGAATTCAACCCGGAGATCCACGAGGCCGTCCAAGACCTGTCCTCCGGCGACGAGAAGCGCCTCGGTGTGGTCCTGCGCAAGGGCTACATGATCGGCGACCGTCTCCTGCGCACCGCGATGGTCATTATCGACGATGTCGAGGACATCGAGGATGCCAAAACAGACGAAGAATAACTAAATAACGACACAAATTTAAGGAAAGGAGGAGATGCCCAGTGGCAGAAAGCGAATGGGCTAATAAAGACTATTACGCGGACCTGGGGGTCTCCTCGTCCGCAAGCGCGGATGAGATCAAGCGGGCCTACCGAAAGCTGGCGCGTGAGAACCATCCGGACACCAACCCCGGCGATCCCGCCGCAGAAGAAAGGTTCAAGAAAGCCGCCGAGGCCTACGACGTTGTAGGCGACGCCAAGAAGCGCAAGGACTACGACGAGTTCAAAGCCATGGTTGGTTCCGGCCGATTCTTTGGCGGAAACGGAGGCCCGGGCTTCCCGGGCGGGTTTCGCTCGTCGACGAACAGCGCGCCCGGCGGGTTCTCGGACTTCTTCGCCCAAGGCGGATCGGGATTTGCTGGAGATGGTGGCTTTGGGGATATCCTCGGTGGTCTTTTCAACCGCAGCGGGTCTGCTTCTCGCACGGCGCAGCCGTCGCGGGGGGCCGACGTCGAAACGGAAATAACGCTCGACTTCCGCGAAGCGGTGGAGGGAACCGTCATCCCCATCCAACTGACCGGCGACGCGCCCTGCGGGACGTGCCACGGGTCAGGCTCGAAATCCGGGAATCCCACCACGTGCCCCACGTGCCACGGGTCGGGATTCACCTCAGAGCAAAAAGGCGCGTTCGGTTTCTCCGCTCCCTGCTCCGATTGCGGTGGCAGCGGGCAGAAGATCACCGACCCGTGCACCAACTGTCACGGAACCGGAACCGTGCGCCGGACTCGATCCATCACCGTCCGCATCCCCGCCGGGGTTCGCGACGGTCAGAAGGTTCGACTCGCCGGACAAGGTGAGGCAGGCCCCAATGGGAAACCTTCGGGCGACTTGTTTGTCAACGTCACCGTCCGGCCGGACAAGGTGTTCACCCGTGAGGGCAACGACCTCGAAGTGACGGTCCCCGTCACCTTCGCCGAGGCTGCCCTCGGCGACACCATCACCGTGCCCACCCTGGGGAAACCCGTGAAGGTGAAACTCCCCGCGGGCACCCCCACCGTCCGCACGCTTCGGCTCAAGGGGCGTGGCGTGAAGGGCGGCGACCTCATGGTCACCGTCACCGTCACCGTCCCCACCAACCTCGACTCGGCGGCGGCAAGCGCCCTGCGCACCTACGCCCAGGCGGAGAAAGACTCCGGTTTTTCCCCGCGCGAGGATTGGATGAAAAAGAATAACCAGTAGCAGCAACAACCACGAGAATGGCAAAGGAGGTGACGGATGTCTGAGGAAAACAACGCACACGATACCGAAGTCTTCGTCATCTCCGTGGCCGCCGAGCTCGCCGGGATGCACGCCCAAACACTGCGCTCCTACGATCGCATGGGACTTGTCACCCCGCAGCGCACCCGCGGAGGCGGGCGGCGGTACACCCGGGATGACGTAAAACAGCTCCAGGAAATCCAACGGCTCAGCCACGATGAAGGCGTCAACCTCGCCGGCATCAAGGCGATCACGCGGCTGCAAGAGGAAAAGTCCCGGCTCGAAGCCAAGCTGGCCGAGCTCGAGGCAGAAAACGAAGCACTGCGCGTGAAGCTGGATCGCTCCCCGCGCCGTGGTGGTGAGCTGGTCCACGTGCCGAGCTCCACCGCCGTGGTGTTGTGGAAACGCCGTCGCTAGCTACGAACAAAAAATGGGAACCCCCTGGTGGGTTCCCGTTTTTTATGCCTTAATTTTTTGCCTAGGTTTATTTCCCAGATTTTTGCCTAGGATTTTTGCCTAGGATTGTTCCCCAGCTGTTGCGCCTCTAGGAGGAGCTGGAGGAGGTAGCTTCCTCCGGGGCGTTCTCGGGCTCGAGCGCAATGATCGGGCTGCCGAAGACGAGTCCCGGGTACACGGGGGAGGTGCCGTGCTTGGGGGTGATGGTGATGGTTGTTGCCTCTCCCGGGTTGAGGTACACAGACCACAGCTGGCCGCCGAAGGTGTTGCCCATTTCCTTTTGCGTGGGCTCGTCGACACTCGGCCGGGTGATGGTCACCATGTACGGGGCCTTGGTGCGCCCGCCGACGGTGTTTTCATCGTCGTAGCCAAGGTGAAAGTACAGGGTGGCCTTCTTCGGTGACGTGACGGTCAGCGTCGGGTTTCCTTTGCCCAGGGAGGTGTAGGACTTGGGGCAGTCGGAGCGGTCGAGGTACGTGTCGCCGAAGGTGAGGTCGGTGAGTTCCACCGTCACGGTTGAATCCGCAAGCAGCTTGTTGGTTGTGCCATTGATCAGGGGAAGGTCGTCACCAGCCCAGTTGCAGGTCGTTTCCTTTTCCGGCGCGGGCTGCGTCGCCGCGACACTGATCCCAATAATGGTGGACAGCAGCGTGATGACGCCGAGGACGGCGCCTGCTACCTGTGTGATGTCGAACTGGCCGAGGCCGGGAATGGTGATTTTCATACTCGCCTTTCATGCACGGGTTGTTGTGTTAAGTCTACAATCGCTGCCATGAAAGTTGCGTTGTGTCAGATCAATAGTTCCGGAGACATCGATTCGAACCTCGCCCTCGTGGAGGAGAACGTGCGCACGGCGGCCGCGGAGGGCGCGCGGCTCATCGTGTTCCCTGAGGCCACGATGCACGCCTTCGGCGCCGGTCCCCTCACCGGTTCTGCCGCCCGTTTCGGTTGGTTCACCACCGCCATCCAGTCGCTTGTCGACGACCTGTCGGTTGCGGTTGTCTGCGGCTGCTTCCGTCCGGAGGAGGGGGAACGCGTGTACAACACCGCGCTCATCGCCCGCCCGAACGAGGAACCGCTCCTCTACGACAAGACCCACCTGTACGATGCATTCGGTTTCGCCGAGTCGGACACCGTCGCGCCGGGAGAAAACGTGGTGACCTTCGACTGGGAGGGCATCACCTTCGGTGTGGCCATCTGCTTCGACATCCGCTTCCCCGCACTGTTCAAGAAGATGGCCCGCGCGGGTGCGGAGGCCATTATCGTCCCCACGAGCTGGACGCCGGGCGAGCAAAAGGTGTACCACTGGCGGCTCCTGTCCCGCGCCCGGGCCCTGGACTCCGCCACCTTCATCCTCGCGACGGACCAGGCCTTCCTCGACGATGGCCGCACCGACCCCGTCGGCGTCGGCTACTCCAGCGTCATCGACCCCCTCGGCCAGGTCGTCGCCGAACTGGAGCAAGACAAGGGAATCCTCTACGCAGAACTCGACACCACGGCGGTGGAGAAGGCACGCCAGAGTCTCCCCGTGCTGGGTGCGGACTAGCCCCCGAACCCGGAACGCAGCGCCTTGACCACGAGGTTGAGGCGCGAACTCGCGCCAAAGTGAGCAATGAGCTTAGACACCTGCTTCTTCACGGTGGACTCGGAATAGCCGGACTTTTCGGCGATTTCGCTGTTGGACAGGCCGTCGCAAAGCAAATCCAGGATGAGACGCTGCGCCTCCGGCAGGTCCTCCGCCACAAGAGGCGGGGCGACGTGCGTCGTTGGGAGGTAGCCCACGAGCCGCGACATAGGCTCGGGGGAGACAACCGTCCCACCGTGTGCGGCCTGGCGGACCGTTTCGATGATGAACGATGCCTCGGCCGATTTGATGATATAGGCGGCGGCACCATGGGACAGCACCTCAAGCATGATCTCGTCGGAGTCAAGCGAGGTCATGGCCACAAATGTGGGGGGATGCGACATCCGTTTCATGGCACGCAAAAGTTGCACCCCGTCCATGCCAGGCATGTGGATGTCCGCCACGATGACATCAGCCAGGGTGGAGTGCAGAACATCGAGGGCTTCCGACCCATTGCTGGCGGTGCCGACAGTCACGATGTCCTCGGTCGTGGCAAAGTACCGCTCTAGAGTGTCGGTAACAATGTGATCATCGTCAACGACGATGACACGAATCTGGTCCAATTCCTACCTGCACCACACGTTCCCAGGGCAGGTGAAGAACTCGTCGGCGATAGAGATCGCGCTTGCTGCAGGGGCTGCTGCGGTGATGGTAAGAACGGTCAGTGCAGAGGCGATGAAACGCTTCATGAGTAACTCCTTTGTGATTGCTGCCCTCCTATACTAGGCAGCTCGGTCGCAATTTTCCACCTGAGCCGGATTTAGGGCGTGGGCAGGGTCAGCGTCAGTGTCCACATCCGGCCATCATTCTCGGTGTGCACATTTCCGCCAACTCTCTGCGCAAGTTCCGTGATCGAGGGCAGTCCCAAGCCAGAGCTGAACGCCGACGGAGTGAGGGGCAAAATGGAGCGATCCGCGTCGCCGGTCAGCATCTCGTTTTCCATGGAGATAGCCACGGTTTGCTTGCGGTCTGTCACCAAAAGCGTCACCGTCGATCCGGGTTTAGAGTATTTGATCGCATTGATCGATGCCTCGTTGAGGATGTCCGCTATCGCCCGCAAGGTCCGCGCGTTGAAGCGAAGGGCCTCCGCCGGTGCCATGGACACAACATCCACATGCAACCCCACGGACTCGAGCCGCTCTGTGACGATCTCGCAGATCGCGTGGAACGTCGTGGGGGAAGCGGAGTCCGTATGCAGGGCATCCATATCGTTTGTGGACAGCACCTTCATGAGCGCCCGTGTTTCCGACATCGCAGACCGCACGTCCTGCGCGATTTGGTTAAGCTCATGTGCCAACGCCTCATCATGAGCCCGCTCAAGCGCGAGGGCCTCCGAGCGCATCGCAGTGGCGGTGAGAGAACTAGCGACGGAATCGTGCAGGGCCAGCGCCAGTGCCTTGCGGTGCTTGGCCAAGTCCTCCGTCCACTCCTCCACGAGTTTCTCGTGCTTGCGCTGGTAGCGTCCCGCAGCCCAGCCGAACGCCGTGCCCGCGCCGATGATTGCACCCCACACGAGAATGCCCTGTGCACTGGTGCCGTGCTGGAGATCCCGGGGGTCGATGACGCCGATCCCCCACAAACCCAGGCTCACGCAGAGCGTGAGGATCCGGCGGCCCCGAAACGCCACCACGCCCGCAAGGATCGGTGCCAGGAGAACGGAACTCACCAACCGGTAATCGCTGGCGGCGATGGTGAGGAAGACGACGATAAACAGCGCGGAGCTGACAATAGGGAAGCGGAACGCGGTGAGGGTGAACACGACGAGTGCCGTTCCGGAAGCAATCACCACGGGGTGGACGGCCTCTGGGCGTAGCAGCAGGTTGATGATGAGGACGGTGATACCCGTCATCGCGACGATGACGACCGGCCTGTTCCGCAAGAGATCCATAACACCACAAATAATAAACGCCGCCACCGGCATCGTCTACGGTCGTGCCGGTGGCGGCGTCATCTGTGAGATGATCCCGCGGATATTTGGTAGCTTAACGCCCAAGAAAGGCTACCCCGGTCCGGGACCACCCAAATAAAGGGTGGTTTAGGGAACTCCCCTTTATTATGACCCACCCGCCGGTAGCCAAAGGGGTGTCAAAAGTACCCACTTTGCGGAACTTTCGTTCCCCTTTCGGATACTTTTGGTCCGTGATGGGAGGGGGGCTACAGCGCGTTGTACAAGATGTTCTCAGGCGGGGTGCCGCCTTCGACGAGGGCATCGCGCATGTCGGGGATCCAGGCAGGGGGCCCGCCGATGAGGATCTGGCGGTCCGCCCACGTGCCGTAGCGGGGGAGAACCTCCTCCAACGTGCCGTGCTCTGTGAGATTGAGACCGCGCGGGCACTGCGACCACTCGGTGGCACGCACCCACCACTTGTCGGTGTCATGCTCCACCACAGGGGTGACCGTAAGCCACGGGGCGGTTGCGGCGACCTCCCACAAAGTGCGCAGATCGTACAGTTCACCGGGGTACTCAGCGCCAAAGAACAGGTGAACGCGCGCAGGATTCAGCTGGCCCACCTGGGAGAGGATAAGGGAGCGAAGCGGCGCGAGCCCCACGGAGTTCGCAATCATGAGCACATCCCTGTCTCCGTCGATAGACGCGCGCCCGTACGGGTTGCCCAGCAGCCACTTATCGCCGATGCGGGAATTGGCCAGTGGCACGGAGGACAGACCACCCTCATTCGTGCGCACGTGGAATTCCATTTCCCCGGTCTCCGTCGGTGGCAGGGCCGACGTGTAGAAGCGCCAGATGCCGGGGGTGACCTCCGAAGAAATGGGGAAGTAGGAGCCGGGTTGGAAGTCGATGGGCGTGCGCGTCTTCAAGCGGACGACGGAAATCCGCCGGCAGCGGCGCTGCACATCGACAACGGTGGCGGTGTAATTGCGGGGAATACCTGCGGCATCATCACGCGCGATGGACCGCGCAAGCAAGGTGGACACCTCACCGAGGGCGGTGTCGGCCCCGTTGAGATACTTAAACTGCAGGTCGGAGCACAAAGTGAGAAGCGAATCGCGGAGGCACTCCACAAAGGGGTGGAAGTAGCGCGGCGAGACATTATATTTACGGTGATCTTTGCCTAGCTGGGTGATGAGCGTGCGCATCTCATCGGTCAGGTGCCCGTCCACCGGCGTGCGGTCGAACACGAAGGAGAGAACTCGCCCCAGGTCTGCATGGACATTTTCCTTGTGCAGTGGGAATACGAGCATCGTCTCCGGGCACTTGTCAAAGAAGTTGGCGCGCACGTGTTCATGGAACTCGGGGGAAACAGAACGCAGCCGCTCGGCTACGGGTGAAAGCGTGTCATTCACTGTGCGTCGTCCTTTGGGCGTGATTTAGCCATTGCTTACTTTTATCGTAGTGTAATGACTTTTTGCGCGCGGGGATGACGAGTGCCGCAATAAATGTGGTTAAGGGGACAGCGCACACAATCGCCAGCGCGCCGGTGCCGGAACGCAGCAGCTCTGTGGCAACCTGGTCGCCGGTGAGGATGAGGCCGGCGGAGCGCGAGGAAACGGACTGTAATAACAGCATCGGCAGCGCGGTGCCCGTGTACGTCAAGACGAGTGTGTACGTCATGGAGGAGACGTGGTCGCGGCCGACCTTCATGGCGGAGGTGAATAGTGACCACGGCCGCGCGCCGGGGTCGGCGGCGGACAGCTCCTGCACGGTGGATGCCTGGGCAACCGTGACATCGTTGAGGCCGCCGACGGCGCCGATGATGAAGCCGCACAGCATGACGCCAAGGATCTGCACCTCAGGGAGGTAAAGGACGAGGTTGAGATTCTCGTCGTCGCCAAGCCCCCGCAGGTTGGTGGTGCCGATCGCCCACGTGGCGAGGACGGCGGTCACGAGGATGGACAGCAAGGTGCCGGACAGTGCCGAGGCGGATTTCCAGTTGAGGCCGTGGACGAGGGGGACGGAGACGATGATGATGGCGCTCACTGCGGTGACGGCCAGGGGGATCGCGGGTTCGCCGTGGAGCAGCGCGGGCACAAGAAACACGACGACCACGCCCAGGGAGTAGGTGAGCCCGATGAGAGAGCGGAGTCCGTACCAGGCGGCGAGGGCGATGATGGCGAGCCCGATGACGATCCCCCAGATCGCCAGCGGGATGGCGCGCTGGTAGTCCCCGAAGGCGTAGGTGTAGCCGTCGGGGGTGGCGGTCTGGGTGAGGAGAATCTTGTCGCCGACGTTAAGCTGCGGTTCGCCGGCCACGTCGTGGGTGACGAGCTGCGTGGAGATGCCTTCGTTGGGCCCACCGGTGATGGCCACGGTGTTGCGCTTGCAGCCGGTGTCGTTGGGCGGCGGGCAGCCGCCCTCGTCCACGGTGGTCACCGTGCCGGGGACGTAGTCCTGGTTGAGGGCGAAGTTGGCGGTGAATGACTCGTTGATGGCGGGCGCGGTGGACGGCGGCCAGTAGGCGGCGAGTCCGATGAGCGTGAGGAGGGTGCTTATGCCGATGAATACGAGGAGCGCCAGCTGCGCGCCGGTAAAGCCGCTGCGGCGACTGTCCTGGTGTCCGTGTTTGGCCATCGTTGTGCTCCTAAGCCGTGGGGATATCGAATCCTAACTAGGATACGTTTTCAATAACCGGAGGGGAAACCGAGGAGTAAAGTTGAGTCAAAGCGACTCAAAAATATTTTTCCTTGAGTGGAACATACTCAACTTGTGGTGCGTTATAGATGATAGGTAAAGAAAAGGAGCAATAAACCATGAGTGATTTCACACCAACAACTAAAACAGGGGAGGCCCTGCAGACAGCACTGCAGCTCGCTTCCGGAAAAGGTAACCCGGATATCCGCCCCGCGCATATCCTCGTCGCTATCGTTGAGCAGCAGGACGGCGTCGCCGCCCCGGTGCTTAAGGCCGCAGGCGTAGACCCGCAGGTGATTGCCACCGAGGCTCGCAAGCTTGTTGAGGGCTACCCCTCGGCGTCGGGCTCGAACATGACGAACCCGAACTTTAACCGCAGTGCCCTCAACGCCTTCAACGCCGCGCAGGAACTCGCCGGTGAACTAGGCGACGAATATGTGTCCACCGAGGTGCTCCTCGCGGGCATCGCGCGCGGCGATTCGGATGCAGCAAAGATGCTTGCCCGCCACGGCGCCACGTACGAGAACATTAAAGCGGCTTTCGAGCAGGTCCGCGGTGGTCACAAGGTCACCAACGCCGATCCGGAAAACCAGTTCCAGGCGCTGGAGAAGTACTCCACGGATCTGACGGAGCGCGCCCGCCAGGGCAAGATTGACCCGGTGATCGGCCGTGATCAGGAGATCCGCCGTGTTATGCAGGTGCTGTCCCGCCGGACGAAGAACAACCCGGTGCTCATCGGCGAGCCCGGTGTGGGTAAGACAGCTATCGTCGAAGGCCTTGCCCGCCGCATCGTTGCGGGCGACGTCCCGGAGAGCTTGAAGAACAAGCGCCTCATTAGCTTGGATTTGGGCTCGATGGTCGCCGGTGCGAAGTACCGCGGCGAGTTCGAGGAGCGCCTGAAGGCGGTTCTTGAGGAGATTAAGAACGCTGAAGGTGAGATCGTCACCTTTATCGACGAGCTGCACACTATCGTCGGCGCGGGTGCGACCGGTGATTCCGCAATGGATGCCGGCAACATGATTAAGCCCCTGCTCGCCCGCGGTGAGCTGCGTCTTGTCGGTGCGACCACGCTCGACGAGTACCGCAAGTACATCGAGAAGGATGCCGCGCTCGAGCGCCGCTTCCAGCAGGTCTACGTCGGTGAGCCGAGCGTCGAAGACGGCATCGGTATTCTCCGTGGCCTGAAGGAGCGTTATGAGGTGCACCACGGCGTCCGCATCCAGGACTCCGCGCTCGTCGCCGCTGTGACGCTATCTGACCGCTACATCACCAACCGCTACCTGCCGGATAAGGCCATTGACCTGATCGACGAGGCCGCGTCCCGCCTGCGCATGGAGATCGACTCCTCGCCGCAGGAGATCGACGAGGCCGAGCGCATCGTCCGCCGCCTCGAGGTGGAGGAGCTGGCGCTGCAGAAGGAGACGGACGCCGCCTCCAAGGAGCGTCTGGAAAAGCTCCGCCGCGAGCTCGCCGACGAGAAGGAAAAGCTCTCCGAGTTGCGCGCACGCTGGGCCAACGAGAAGGAGGCCATCAGCCACGTGCAGAAGGCGAAGGAGGAACTCGACCGCCTGCGCACGGAAAGCGAGGAGGCGGAGCGCGAAGGCGACCTGGCCAAGCTCTCCGAGATCCGCTACGGCAAGATCCCGGCCGCCGAGAAGGCCCTGCAGGAAGCCGAGGATGTGGTGAACAAGGAGCAGGACACGATGCTGACGGAGGAGGTCACCCCGGACACGATCGCCGAGGTTGTCTCCGCCTGGACGGGCATCCCCGCCGGCAAGATGCTGCAGGGTGAGACCGAGAAGCTCCTTTATATGGAGGATGTCCTCGCCGGCCGTGTTGTCGGTCAGAAGCAGGCCGTCACCGCGGTCTCGGATGCGGTCCGCCGCGCCCGCGCCGGTGTCGCCGATCCGAACCGCCCGACCGGTTCCTTCCTCTTCCTCGGCCCCACGGGTGTGGGTAAGACGGAGCTGGCCAAGGCGCTCGCGGAGTTCCTCTTCGACGATGAGCGCGCCATGGTCCGCATCGACATGTCCGAGTACGGCGAGAAGCACTCCGTTGCCCGCCTTGTCGGCGCTCCCCCCGGATACGTCGGCTACGACCAGGGTGGTCAGCTCACCGAGGCCGTTCGTCGCCGCCCGTACACGGTTGTGCTTTTCGACGAAGTGGAGAAGGCCCATCCCGACGTCTTCGATATCCTCCTGCAGGTTCTCGATGACGGCAGGCTTACCGACGGCCAGGGGCGCACGGTCGACTTCCGCAACACGCTGTTGATCCTCACCTCGAATCTTGGTGCCGGTGGCACCAAGGAGCAGATGATGGATGCCGTGAAGCGGACGTTCAAGCCGGAGTTCGTCAACCGCCTCGACGATGTGGTGATCTTCGACTCCCTTACAAAGGAGCAGCTCACCGGCATTGTCGACATCCAGGTTGGCCAGCTTGCCGAGCGCCTCGCCGCCCGCCGCCTCACGCTGCAGGTCTCCGACGCCGCCAAGAGCTGGCTTGCCGACCGCGGCTACGACCCCGCCTACGGCGCCCGCCCGCTGCGTCGCCTCATCCAGCAGGCCATCGGCGATACCCTCGCCCGCAAGCTGCTGGCCGGCGACGTCCGCGACGGTGACACCGTCCACGTCGATGTTGCCGACGGTGGCGAGCACCTCGACATCGAATCGAGGTAACGCACAAAAAATCCGCAGTTCACGCGAACTGCGGATTTTTGTCGGTTCTGGGTGCGCCTCAGGCTAGCAGCTACCTGTACCCTTTTAGTCCATGACAACGAATAACCCCGGGTCTGGGCAGGGCGTAGCCGCAGCGGCTGCGTCCGGTAACACCAGGCACATTGAAATCCAGCGATCGCTGTACACCCCGCTCGTGGTGGTGTTTGTGGTCGTTTTCCTTATCTCTAACATCAACGCGACCAAGGGCGTGGAAATCGGCCCCTTCGTCCTCGACGGCGCGTTCTTCCTCTTCCCGCTGGCCTACGTCGTCGGCGACGTGCTCAGCGAATGCTTCGGTTTCCGCGCCACCCGCCGTGCCATCTTCTTAGGCTTCGGCTGCATGCTCCTCGCCGTGGTTGCCTTCTATATCGGCATCGCCCTTCCGCCGGCCTCCTTCTATGACGGCCAGGAGGCCTTCGCCACCGTCGTCGGGCTTGTTCCCCAAATCGTCGCCGCGTCTCTCGCTGGCTACCTCGTGGGCCAGCTCCTCAACTCGTGGACGCTCGTCAAAATCAAGTTTCGCACGGGCGAAAAGACCCTGTGGGCACGCCTGATCGGCTCAACCGTGGTGGGGGAGCTCGGTGATACGGCCATCTTCTGCACCATCGCCGCGCCCGTCATCGGCATCGACTCGGTGGGCGCCTTCCTCAACTACGTCGCCGTCGGCTTCGTGTGGAAAACGCTCATCGAGGTCGTCCTGCTCCCCGTCACCTACCCGGTCATCGCCTGGGTTAAGCGCCGCGAGAATTACTAGGTTCCCACCCCAGCGCCGGTGCTACATGCTCGGCGAAGGCCTGCAAAATCTTCACATTCAGGTCGACCCCCATGGTGTTCGGAACAGTCAGCATCAACGTATCTGCGTCCATCACCGCACGGTCTGCTCGGAGCTTTTCGACGAGCACATCCGGCTCAGCCGCATACGTCTTCCCAAACGTGACCTGCCTGCCCTCACCCAGCGACCCAATCTGGTCCTTGCTGGAACCCTGAGGGGAGAGGAGACGGCGAGTCTCGTCGTCGACAAGCAGAAAGACGGTGCGGGAGACGGAGACCCGCGGCTCCCAGTTGTGGCCTAGGCCTCGCGGTACTGGCGGATCTGCTCGGCCTGGATGTCGCCGAGGGTGGAACTCATGAGGCTGACGCCGCCCTTCGCGGCCTTTACGGCCGTGGCGTTCGTGCCGGAGCCCCACCAAATGCGCCGGTCGAGGCCCGGGGAGTGGGGCCGGGCTGGTACATCTGCGGGTACTGGTTTTCCAGCGAGTCAGCCTCGGCGGTGCCCTCGCCGCGGATGGCAGACAGGAAGAGCTCGAACTTGGCCCTCGCCATGTCGGAACCGTTGGCTTCCGCAGCGTCGTAACCGAAGACGCGCCAGCCGTCCTTGGCGGGCTCGGGTGACCCGCAGGATACGCCGAGTGCCACGCGCCCGTCCGCGAGCTGATCCAACGCCGCCGCCTCCTCAGCGAGGTAGAGCGGGTTTTCGTAGCGCATGTCGATAACACCGGTGCCCACCTCTATATGTTCGGTGGAGCCGGCTATCGCGCCGAGCAGCGGCATGGGGGAAGCCGCCTGCGGGGCGAAGTGGTGCACGCGGAAGTAGGCGCCGTTTACGCCGAGGTCATCGGCGGCCTGTGCGAGGTCAAGAGATTGTTTGAGGGCGTCCGCGCCGCTGATGCCGCGCTGGTGGCCGATTGCGAAGTCTCCAAAGCTCAAGAATCCAAATTTCTTCATGCCGCAATTGGATGTGACGTGTCAACAAAATGGAAGGTGGCGGGGAAAAGTGGTAGGACACGTGTCCAGGTTTCCTGGGGCTTTGGTCGGCGGGTGGCTCTGGCCCGTGGCGAGGTGCCTGGGATCCCTCGGCAAACGCGGCAGGGTAGGCAAAATGCGGGGAGGCATTTAAAATTGGGGCCATGAGTATCCTCGTGACCCCTGAAGAGCTGAAAGCCAACCTGCAAAAGGGCGGGAAGCAAATCCTCCTACACGCGATGTACGAGGAAACCCGCAGCGACGGGTTTGCCATGTTCAACGCGTCCCACATCCCCACCGCGCTGTTCTGCGACGCGGCCAACGCGCTCGCCGGCACCCCGAGCAAGCTCGGCGGCCGCAACCCGCTGCCGAACCCGGATATCCTCCAGCGCTGGTTCGACCGCTGGGGCCTGGGCGATGATCACCACGTCATCTGCTACGACGAGGCGCGCGGCATCCTCGCCGCCCGCGCCTGGTTCGTGCTGCGCTGGGCGGGCGTCAAGAACGTCTCCGTCCTCGACGGCGGCCTGACCAAGTGGCGTGAGCTGAAGTACCCGCGCATGGGCGGCCCCGGCAACCCGCGCTCGCTGGGGGCGCTGAAGGTCGATCCGGGCCACATGCCGATCGTGACCACGGAGGACGTGAAGAAGCATTCAGGTCTGCTCGTCGATACGCGCGGGCGCAACCGCTTCACCGGCAAGACGGAGCGCCTGGATCTCAAGGCGGGCCACATCCCGGGCGCGGTGAACGTGCCCACGGCGGATTTCCTCAACGAGGACGGCACCTTCAAGGATCCGCAGGTCATCCGCCAGGCCTTCGACTCGAAGGGGATTACGGACGCCTCCGATGTCATCATTTACTCGGGCTCCGGCCTGCACTCGGCGCAGGGCCTGATCGCCATGGAGCTGGCGGGCCTGCCGGGCGCCGCCACCTACCTCGGCGGCTGGTCGCAGTGGTGCGCCGATCCGAAGAACCCCGTGGCAACGGGTGATTAGTTCATGCGGCTAGCGCTTATTGTCCTTGCCCTCGTCCTCCTCGCCGTCGGCATCTACCTGCTGCGCGCGCCGGGCGGTCGGGGGCAGCTGAAGGCGTGGGCCGCTGCTAACGGCTTCGAGGTTGTCCCGTCGGTGCCGGGTTTTCCGGCCTCGCCCGCAGCCCGCGGCATCGTTGGTGGCTACGAGGCGGCCGCCGGTAACGGCCTGTGTGGCCTGCGCCGCGACGAGTCGGCAGGCCCGTCGGTGACGTTCACGCGCGGGGCCGATGGGTTCTCCGTCGAGGCCAGCGAGCCCGCGGGTCGCCGTTTCCTCGACTCGCGTGTCGACGCCGCCCTGGCCACCCTTCCCGCCGAGGTCACCCGTGTGTCCGTCGATGGGGAGTGGGTGCGTGCTGAGGGCAGCCCAGACGCCTTCGAGTCCCTCCAATTGCTTGCCGACGCCGCCTACGCGCTTCCTCCCGCAGGTGGCTACCGCGAACGCACCGCCCCAGAGTCGGACCCGACGCGCCCGGTGCGGGCCATTCGCGCCCAGCGGGACGACCAGGGCGTCGACAAGCCAAAGGTAGAGCTCCCACAACGAGCCGTTGGGGCGACGCTCGGGCAAGCCGACGACTACGTCGTCGCCGCAGATGACGTGGTACCCATCGCCGACGGTTCCCGCCGTATCGATCCGGCACCCCAGACCGGCCCCGCGCCGGCGAAAGCCACCCGCAAGATGGAGCCGAGCTCTATTTTTGACGAGGGCTGTGGCACACTAGATTCGTGACTGAAAAAGAAGAACTCGCCCAGCTTGTGACCGACCTCTGCGTAGTCCGCGGAAAGGTCACCCTGTCCAGCGGCAAGGAAGCCGATTACTACGTCGACCTGCGCCGCGCCACCCTCCACCACCGCGCCTCGAAGCTCATCGGAAAGCTCATGCGCGAGATGGTTGCAGACCTTGAGTTCGACGCCGTCGGCGGCCTCACCATGGGCGCCGACCCGGTCGCCGACGCCATCATGCACGCCGACGGCCGCCCGATCGATGCCTTCATCGTGCGCAAGGAAGCCAAGAAACACGGCATGCAGCGCCGGATCGAGGGCCCGGACATCGCCGGCAAGAAGGTGCTCGTCGTGGAGGACACCACGACCACCGGCAACTCCCCGCTGACCGCCGCCAAGGCCTGCGTCGAGGCGGGCGCCGAGGTCGTCGCCATCGCCACCGTCGTCGACCGTGAGACCGGTGCCGACGCCGTTCTCGCCGAGGCCGGCTACGAGTACCGCCACCTCCTGGGGCTGAAGGACCTCGGCCTTGACTAAAGGCCCAACCGAATGGGGAGAAGGCCGCCACGGGGTTGGCCCCTGGGACGGCCCGCTTCCCACAGATCCCCGCTACGACCCGGAACTACTCGCCGAGGGTGACCACCGCAACGTCGTCGACGCCTACCGGTACTGGACCCGCGAGGCCATCGTCGAGGATATCGACACGCGCCGCCACCCGCTGCACATCGCGATCGAAAACTTCGAAAACGACATGAACATCGGCACCGTCGTGCGCACCGCCAACGCGTTCGCCGTGGACACCGTCCACATCGTGGGCCGTCGGCGCTGGAATCGTCGCGGAGCCATGGTCACCGACAGGTACCAGCACCTCATGCACCACGACACCATCGCCGACCTCATCTCGTGGGCAAATGAACAGGACCTTCAGGTCCTGGCGATAGATAACATCCCCGGGAGCGTTCCACTCGAGACCGCGACGCTACCCGAGCGCTGCCTCCTCCTCTTCGGCCAGGAGGGCCCCGGCGTCACCCCAGAAGCCCAGGACGCGGCGGTGATGACGCTGTCCATCGCCCAGTTCGGATCCACCCGCTCCATCAACGCCGGCGTCGCCGCGGGAATCGCCATGCACACCTGGATCAGGCAGCATGCGGATCTCAGCCGGGCGTGGTAGAACTCATGTAATAAACCAACGCGCGTCAGCGAAGGAACTAATGTGTTAGAGATTTGGGCCCACAGGGCCGACCTTGCAGAGGCCGCGATCAACGATCGCCACGCCTCCAAAGTGTGGGGTATCCCGGGAACCAACCTGGGCGTTGTCGCCTGGCCGTCGGCCAGCCGCGATGAACTTTTCTTGCACTGGCATTACTGGTGGCAAGCCCACTACCTCGACTGCCAAATCGATGCTTTCAACCGCGGTGCCACCAACGTCCGCGCCAAACGGCTCACCCGCACGGTGCGCGGCATCCGCCTGCGCAACCTCGGCCCCCTGACACGCAACCGCTACTACGACGACCGCGCCTGGATGGCCCTCGCCCTCGGCCGGATGCGCGGCCTTCCCCGTGTCCACCCGCCGTCAACGCTCGACGCCCTGGAGATGGACATCATCGCTGGCGTCGACCCCAACCTTGGCGTCCTGCCCTGGAAGACGGGTGCTAGCTTCTTCAACGTGCCCGCCAACGGCCCGATGGCCATCATGTGCGCCCGCAGCGGTCGCCTCGACCTCGCCGTCTCCGTCACCGACTGGATCAGCCGCAACCTCATCAACGATGACGGCATCGTCATGGACGGCGTCCGCATGAGCATGCACGGACCCGAGGTCGTCACCGATATCCACCCCTACAACCAGGGCACCTTCATGGGCGCGGAGCTGGAGATCGCGCTCGCACTGCGTGGACAGTCCGCCACGCCCGTCGAGAACCTCGAGTACGCCGAGGCTGACTCCGCCGACGCCTACATCCCGCACATCATGCTCATCCGCGACCTCGTGCAGTCCACGGCAACCCACCTCGCCTCCACGCACTACGTCCTCAACTGGCCCACAACCGGCGGCGACGGCGGGCTATTCAACGGCATCCTCGCCCGCTACCTCGCAGACGTCGCCCTGCGCCTGCCCGCCGATAGCCACCTGAACCGCGCCACTAAGCGCCTCGCCGCCCGCATGGTGCTGAACTCCGCCGAATCCGAGTGGCGACACCGCCTCGAAGTCGACGGCCTGCCAGTTTTTTCCAACCACTGGGACACCGATGCCCAGCTGCCGCGCAATGCCGTTCCCGCCACGAGCGAGCGCGGAACGATTCTTGGCTCGACCGTGCCGGAGCGTGACCTCTCTGTCCAGCTGTCCGGCTGGATGCTCATGGAGGCCGCCGCGCGGGTGTCGGAGAAATACTCCGCTACGCGTGTGTGATAACGGTCATGGACGACAAATTCTCCCGCGAATTGTGCATAATAGAGGGTAGACACGTCTAAAAACTCCTGAGGAGGAAAACTACATGCCAATTGCAACTCCGGATATCTACAACGAGATGCTGGATAAGGCCAAGAAGGGCGGCTTCGCCTACCCGGCCATTAACTGCACGTCCTCTGAGACGATCAACGCCGCGCTGAAGGGCTTCGCTGAGGCCGAGTCCGACGGCATCATCCAGTTCTCTACCGGTGGTGCCTCCTTCGGCTCCGGCCTGGCCGTGCAAAACAAGGTGAAGGGCGCTGTCGCCCTCGCGGCGTTCGCACACGAGGCTGCGAAGAGCTACGGCATCAACGTTGCGCTGCACACCGACCACTGCCAGAAGGAAGTTCTCGACGAGTACGTCCGTCCCCTCATCAAGATCTCCCAGGATCGCGTCGACGCCGGCGAGCTCCCGCTCTTCCAGTCCCACATGTGGGACGGCTCCGCTATCCCGATCGATGAGAACCTCGAGATCGCCCAGGAGCTCCTGGCCAAGGCCCACAAGGCCAACATCATCCTCGAGCTCGAGATCGGCGTTGTCGGCGGCGAAGAGGACGGCGTTGAGGCCAAGCACGGCGCGAACCTCTACACCTCCGCCGAGGACTTCGAGAAAACGATCGATGCCATCGGCACCGGCGAGAACGGCCGCTACCTGCTGGCCGCTACCTTCGGCAATGTCCACGGCGTGTACAAGCCGGGCAACGTGCAGCTGCGCCCCGAGGTTCTGAAGATGGGCCAGGAAGTCGCAGCGAAGAAGCTTGGCCTCGAGGCCGGCGCACAGCCTTTCGACTTCGTCTTCCACGGTGGCTCCGGCTCCGAGAAGGAGAAGATCGAGGAGGCCCTGACCTACGGCGTCATCAAGATGAACGTTGACACCGACACGCAGTACGCCTTCACCCGCCCGATCGTGTCCCACATGTTCTCCAACTACGACGGCGTTCTGAAGATCGACGGCGAAGTGGGCAACAAGAAGGTTTACGACCCGCGTTCCTACATGAAGAAGGCCGAGCAGTCCATGTCCGAGCGCGTCATCGAGGCCTGCAAGGACCTGCACTCTGTGGGCTCCCACAACAAGTAAGTTTTTACGCTTCACGCGCCGCACGACTTCGGTCGGCGGCGCGTTTTGCTATTGGCAGAATTCCACCCCAGGCGCAGTCTTGCATAGTATGTAAGGGACGAAAGGAGTCAGTATGCATATTCCATCTGCCAGGGAAGCGCGCTCGTACGTGAGCGACAGAGTGGACATTCCGCACCGGCTGCGGCGGATGCGCAGCTCCATTTTCCCCGCGATCCAGGGCGGCATCGCCGCGGGCCTCGCGTTCTACGTCGCCCGCCACGTCGTCGGCCACGCGCAGCCGTTCTTCGCGCCGATGGCGGCGATCATCATCTTGTCGATGTCTGGCGGCGGCAAGGTCAAGCGCGCGGTGCAGATGGTCATCGGCTCCTCCCTGGGCGTGGGGCTCGGCGATCTCATCATCTCCAACATCGGCTCCGGCGCGTGGCAGATTTCGCTGGCCGTGATGATCGCGTTGACGCTTGCCTCTTTCGTGGACACGGCGCCCCTCGTCATGAACCAGACAGCGATCGGCGCGGTGCTCATCGCCACGATCATGCCGCCGGGCACCTCAGGTGGCACAGACCGCATGGTGGACGCGCTCATCGGCGGCGTGATCGGCATTATCGTCGTGGCGTTCCTGCCGCAGTCGTCGATTCACGGGGAGCGGGAGATCGGCAAGGTGTTGGCCACGGCGTCGGGCGTGTTGCACGACGTGTCCCGCGCCCTGCACACCAAAGACGCCGAGCTTGTCGGCCTGGCGCTCAACCGGGCGCGCGGTTCCCAGGCGGGGATCAACAACATGATTACGCGCGCGAAGGCGGTGGAGGAGCAGACGAAGGTGTCGCCGCTGAAGTGGAAGAACCGCCGCCGGATGGTGAGCCTCTTGCTACTTCTCGGCCCGGTGGACAACACGATGCGCACGACCCGCGTGTTGGCTCGCCGGGCGCAGGTGTTGGTGGAGGACCGGGACGAGGTCGCCCCGGAGCAGGTGGAGCTCATCGCGAAGCTGGCGGATATCACGCAGCGGTTGGCGGAGGTGTATCTGGAGGAGAGCGATGATGCTGCGGAGACGATCGGCGAGCTCGCCCACGAACTCCGCGAGCTCGGCCCGCAGACCCCCGAGACGCTCGCGAAAGGCCGCGTGTTCTCCGCGTATTCGATCCTCGCGCAGACCCGTTCGCTCATCGTGGACTTGCTCATGGTGTGCGGTCACAACCTGCATTCCGCCCGCGCGGTGCTTGCCCCCACGTCGGATACGCCGGCGGTTCCGCCGGAGAATTAGCGCACGATTTGCATGTCGCGCAGGTGGCGGTAGAACGTCACGCGCGTGAGCGGCCGGGGGTGCGCGATGCCGTCGATGGTCACCCCGAGGTTTTCGCCGCCGGCCTGCACGGCCCTGCCTGTGCATACGCTTGTCGGGTCGCTGAGGCCTGTCACTGCTCCCCGCATTTGCTTGCCGACGACGGGTAGCGCCGCGAGCCTCTGCCTTTCTTCCGGCTCACGGCCGGCGAAGGGGCCGCTGGGCGGGTCCGCCTCCAGCGGGGAGGTGAGTCGCACGGCGGCGATGCCGGGGGCGTCCATCATGGGCACGAGGCGGGCGCCGAAGGTGCCAAAAAACCGCGCTGCGGGGTCGGCGCCGTGGTGGACGAGGACGTGATCGTCAACGATGATTTCGCCGGAGATCTCCGTGCGCCGATCCATGTTGGTAATGGTCGCCGCCCCGGCGACGACGGTGCCGAGGTCGTTGCGGACGACGGGGGTGGGGACGGCGACCGCATCCACCGCCTGCCCAGCGTCGACAAGCCCAAACGTGGTGAGAGACTTACCGGTAGGCATGAAGGCGACCTCCACCCACATCGTGTCCGCCCGCATGAGGCGGGTGAGTACCGCGCTGAGCGCCGCGTCCGACCCGCAGACGATGAGCCGCACGGGCTCGCTGGGGTGCTGTGGCGCGGGCTGGGGGTGCCCGAGGTGCCTGACATTGGGCTGGGCGGCGATCTCGTCCAGCGACGGTGTGGGATCGTGGGGGAGCGCCTGACGCGCCAGCTCATCGACGGGGCGCAGCTGCTGGCGAGTGGGGACGGTGTCGCAGTGGATGGCATCGATGCCGGGGATAGACGGGGTTCCGCAGGCCACACAGAGGAGCTTCATACTGTAAGAGAGTACAATGCCTAGACGGTTCATAAGGCAACGAGTGATTTGGAAACCAATATGGCTGTAATCGTAATTGTGGGCGCCCAGTGGGGCGACGAAGGCAAGGGCAAGGCTACCGACATTCTCGGCGGCAAGGTCGACTACGTGGTCAAGCCCAACGGCGGCAACAACGCCGGGCACACCGTCGTGGTGAACGGCGAAAAGTACGCCCTCAAGCTCCTTCCGGCCGGCGTCCTCAGTGAAAACGCCGTCCCCGTCCTGGGCAACGGCGTCGTCATCAACCTGGAGGCGCTTTTCGACGAAATGGACGGCCTCCTCGCCCGCGGCGCCAAGGCCGACCGCCTGAAAATCGCCGCCAACGCCCACGTGGTGGCCCCCTACCACCGCGTTCTCGACCGCACCCAGGAGCGCTTCCTGGGCAAGCGCGCGATCGGCACCACCGGCCGCGGCATCGGCCCGACCTACGCCGACAAGGTCTCCCGCGTCGGCATCCGTGTGCAGGACATTTTCGACGAGTCCATCCTCCGCCAGAAGGTCCAGTCCGCCCTGGACGTGAAGAACCAGATGCTGGTGAAGATGTACAACCGCCAGGCCATCGACGTGGAGGAGACCGTCCAGTACTTCCTCTCCTACGCCGACCGCCTGCGCCCCATGGTCATCGAGGCCGAGCTGGAACTCAACAAGGCGCTTGACGCCGGCAAGTCCATCCTCATGGAGGGCAGCCAGGCCACGATGCTCGACGTTGACCACGGCACCTACCCGTTCGTCACCTCCTCCAACCCGACCGCCGGCGGCGCCTGCGTCGGTTCCGGCATCGGCCCCACCAAGGTGACGCACTCCCTCGGCATCATCAAGGCGTACACCACCCGCGTCGGCGCCGGCCCGTTCCCCACGGAGCTTTTTGACAAGTGGGGTGAATACCTCCAGACCACCGGCGGTGAGGTCGGCGTGAACACCGGACGCAAGCGCCGCTGCGGCTGGTACGACTCCGTCGTCGCCCGCTACGCTGCCCGCGTCAACGGCTTCACGGACTTCTTCCTCACCAAGCTCGACGTGCTCACCGGCATCGGCGAGATCCCGATCTGTGTCGCTTACGATGTCGACGGCACGCGTTACGACGAAATGCCCGTCAACCAGTCCGATTTCCACCACGCGGAGCCCATCTACGAGACGATGCCCGCCTGGGAGGAAGACATCACCGGCTGCCGCACCTTCGACGAGCTTCCCGAGAAGGCCAAGGACTACATCCTCCGCCTCGAGGAACTCTCCGGCGCCCAGATGAGCTACATCGGTGTCGGCCCCGGCCGCGAGCAGACGATCGAGCGCTTCCCGATCCTTTAAGGCATGCCGGATAGCCCGACTTCGTCGGGCT
>NZ_KV821028.1:56675-56878 GCF_001815555.1 Corynebacterium sp. HMSC073D01
GGCATGCCGAGTTGCATCCGGGCAAGACGCACCGCCCCGCCTTGGGCACACGGGTGCATATTCAACTGGAGCGGCCCACCGAACGCGGGCTTCCAATACTCCAACCCGTCTATTCGCACCATCCGGCCGTACATGGGTGTATCCGGATCATCATCATTGCGGCCGTTGAAGAACTTACACAACAACATCAAATTCGACGACAC
>NZ_KV821029.1:0-19359 GCF_001815555.1 Corynebacterium sp. HMSC073D01
CCACACACCAACAAAACCACAAACCCGCAGGTTAAGTTGAGGTTTAAGGTTCCCGCATTCTCCAGATATGCGCGGTTACGCAGCTCGCAACGACGAAAAGGATGACGGGGACCCACCAGATCCCTACGACAACTCCGGTAATGAGCATGGAGATGATCATCGTCCCCCACAGTGATCCGAGGGTTTTCTTCTTGGCGCTGCGCGTCATCTCCCCTTTTTCGTAGTTGGAGATGTAGGACCCGATGACCGGGTGCGTGCGAACGTAGTTCTCGAATTTCGGCGAACTCCGGGCGAAGAAAAATACGGCGGCGAGGGCAAATGGCGTGGTGGGCAGGATCGGCAATGCAACACCGATAAGTGCGAGTGCCATGTTGATGACACCGCCGGTGAAGAATATTGCGCGTTTCATCGTCGCCTCCCGTCTGCGTGTTTTGCCGGCGACCAGGTGGGGGCGATCCCCAAAAAACAAATGGTGCTTTATGCATCGCGAGCATTACGCTAACAACTGTATCTTTTCGCCTTTCCGTGGTTTAGGAGGACCTTCCGTGGCTGAAGAAACCACAGCTCAGTTAACCCATCCGGTTGATGCTGTCCCGTCGGCACCGAAACTTGCCGCCCTTGGCTTGCAGCACGTGCTTGCTTTCTACGCAGGTGCCGTCATTGTGCCGCTGCTGATCGCCAGTTCGCTCAATCTCGATTCTGCGACAACGATTCACCTCATTAACGCCGATCTGCTGACCTGTGGCATCGCCACCATTATCCAGTCGGTGGGCATCGGCAAGCACGTTGGCGTGCGGTTGCCCATTATTCAGGGCGTGACAACAACGGCCGTGTCCCCCATTATCGCTATCGGCTTGGGCGCGACCAACGGTGAGGGCGGTGTCGCTTCGCTTCCCACCATTTACGGCGCCATCATCGTGTCGGGCTTGTTCACGTTCTTCGCGGCTCCCGTGTTCGGTCGGGTGCTGAAGTACTTCCCCCACATCGTTACCGGTACGGTGCTGCTGGTCATGGGTACTTCACTGCTTGCGGTTTCCACCAATGACTTCGTCAACTACGCCGAAGGTGTCCCGGCCACGCGCGATCTCCTCTACGGGTTCGGCACGCTGGCAGTTATCGTGCTTGTCCAGCGCTTCTTCCATGGCTTCCTCGGCACGTTGTCGGTTCTCATCGGCCTCGTCCTCGGCACTGCCGTGGCACTGATTCTTGGCGATACTTCTTTTGCTGATGTTGCAACGGCCAACGCATTCGGCATCACCACCCCCTTCTACTTCGGTATGCCTCGCTTCGATCTCGTCGCGATCTTTTCCATGATCATCGTCATGATCATCACCATGGTTGAGACCACTGGGGATGTCTTTGCCACCGGCGAAATCGTCAAGAAACGTATCCGCCGAGACGATGTTGTGCGCGCCATCCGCGCCGACGGTGTATCCACATTCATCGGTGGTGTCATGAACTCCTTCCCGTACACGTGCTTCGCACAAAACGTCGGTCTTGTGCGCCTGACCGGCGTGAAGTCGCGGTGGGTCGCAACCACTGCCGCCGGGTTCATGATCTTTTTGGGTCTCCTCCCCAAGGCCGGTGCGGTCGTCGCCTCCATCCCTTCACCTGTTCTAGGCGGCGCGTCCCTTGCACTGTTCGCCAACGTCGCCTGGGTCGGCCTGCAAACCATCGCCAAGGCGGATCTTTCCGACGGCCGCAACGCTGCGATTGTCACCACTGCGCTGGGGCTGGCCATGCTCGTGACCTTCAAGCCCGAGATCGCAGAGGTATTCCCCGCCTGGACTCAGACGTTCGTCTCCTCCGGTATGTCTCTCGGCGCCATTACCGCTATTGCTCTCAACCTGTTGTTCTTCCACGTCGGAAAGCAGAGTGGGGCGCGTGTATCACGGGCGACGGGCAAGGGAGTAACCCTGACGGAGCTCAACCAGATGGATCGCGACGAGTTCGTCGCTGCCCTTCGTCCCCTGTTTAACAACGAGGTCTTCCCCCTGGAGACGGCCTGGGAGGCCCGCCCCTTCAACGATGTCAACGAGTTGCGCGCGGCGATCCAGGTCGCGGTACTGACTGCCCCCGCAGAAAAGCGCGAGGCCCTCGTCCACGACTACCCGTCCATGGCGGAGCTTTTGCTTGTCGACGACTCGGAGTCGTCGTCGATCTCCGCCGATCGCGGTTCACTTGGGCTTACGGATCTGGACAGCGTTCAGACCGCCAAGTTGAAAGACATCTCCACCGCCTACCACGACAAGTTCAACATGCCGTTTGTCGCCTACCTAGACACCAACGACACCGTCGATCGCGTTATCGATGCGGGTGTGCGTCGCCTCGCCAACTCCCCGGAGCAGGAGCACCGCGCGATCCTTTCGGAAATCGTCGAGATCGCCAACGACCGCTTTGATCTCCTTCTTGCCGATGCTAACCCGGTCCGCTCTGCATGGGATCGTAAGTTCACCGAAGTGGAGTAATACGACCTTCTACCGCGAAACGGTTGGCTCCCGCCCAGCGGAATGCAACAGCGATTCCGACGAGCGGGGGCTTTTTCGATCCCGATGGGGGCGGATTCTAGAGGTTCTTTATTGCTTTACTCGTCGTGGCATCAGGCTACCGGTGCACCCCAGAAAAGCTATCCTTTCCATTCGGGAATGAGGAGGGCGCATGTGGTGAAACGTATCTCCCTTTCGGCTTCCCGCTGTCCACGGAGGTTTCACCAGCACCTAACCGGATCGTCCGGTCGCATGAGGCACTCCCGACAAGAGGATACTGGTTTGCCACCCCAACCCCGTTTTCCAGGCACCTGCACCATTGTTATATGTTTTCTTTTTGTTAACACCCCTATATGAGGGTTATTTAGCGAGTTCGTAGGACTTTTCGCGGCGTAGAGTCGAGGCATGAGTACGGCATTGATTGTAGGGGCGGGTCTCATTGGAATGTCGTTCGCACAGCGCTTTGTCAACTCCGGCTGGAATGTCCACATCGCCGATGTCGCAGCCGAGGTTGAGGAGAAGGTCACAGATACATTCGGCGACAGATTCGGGACGACGGTTACCTTTTCCACAGACATGAAAAAGGCAGCCGAGGGGGTGGACTTCGTCCAGGAGTCGGGGCCGGAAAAGATCGAGATCAAGCGACAGATGTTCGCCGATCTTGCCACAGCCACAGACGACGGTGTGCCGCTTGCATCGTCGAGTAGTGCCCTCCTTCCGTCGAAAATTGCCGAGGGCAACCCGGCTGCAGACCGGATCCTTATCGGTCACCCGTTCACCCCTCCGTCTCTAATGCCTGTGCTTGAGATCGTCCCCGGACCGGGAACCTCGCAGGAGATCGTCGATAAGGCCCTGGCGGTGTACAAAGAGATTGGCCTGGACCCCTCGCAACTGAAGAAAGAGATTCCGGGATTTGTGGGCAACCGCATCCAGAAGATCATCATGTGGGAGCTCATCGGCCTGGTGCAAGAGGGCGTCGTCGATGTCGAGGAAGCCGACCGCATCGTTCGCAACTCCCTTGGTTTGCGGTATGCCACCGTCGGCCCGTTCGAGGCGAACCAGCTCGGTGGGGGTAAACAGGGCATTCGTGGGTTTTTTGAAAATATTGCCTACGACTGGGATACGACCTTGAAGCCGCTCCAACCGGATCTGGGCCACATGGAGGATATTTTCACAGCTGTCGAGGAGGCCTTCGGCGACGACCCGGATGCCCGCATCGCCAAGCGCGACCATGACTTGCAGGGGTTTCTCGAGGTCAGAGGGGACAAAAAGTAAACCATCGTCCACAAAGGAGCGCACCGATATTTCCCGGTGCGCGCTTGTGTCCCTGACTGTCAGTCCACCTCGTTATGCCCGCCGTGACCGGGGAAATCAGCGTCATGATCGGGAAAGTCGGGGTGGGTGTGCTCGTGGAGCGACATGTCTTGTCCATGCGCATGGGTATGGGAGTGCGCGTGGGCATGGGGGTGGGTGTGTACAAGGTCACCGTGTGAATGCTCGTGCGTGTGCACATGCACGTGCTCGTGGGTGTGCTGGATGCCGATCGTGTCCAGGGCAATGACGATGGTGGCCACGACCATGACGGCTGCTGCCAGGAAGAACTGCCCGGTCATGTGTTCTCTCAGCATGACAAAGCTAAAGAAAACGCCGATGAACGGGCCGACGGAGTAGAAAGCCGATGTCTTTGCGGCACCCAGATGTCTTTGCGCCACGATATACAACTTGATGGACAGGCCGAAGGCGAATGCGCCGATGACAAGTGCTGCGAAGATCCAGGGTATGGCGGGCACAGCGTCGCCAAGTGCGAGAGCGATCGTGAGGGAACCGGTACCTGACCCCAGGCCTTTAATGAGCACGATTTGAGTCGAGTCCTTGTCAGAAATCTTCCTCGTGCAGTTGTTTTCCACACCCCAACACACCGTCGCGGCGAGAGCAAGCAACGCACCACTGTTCAGGGAAAAACCTCCTGCGAGATCCCCAGCATCGGCGGTGAGCAGTACGGATGCGAACAACACGAGCCCAATACCGACCCACAGCCTCCGGGAGACCTTCTCGCCAAAGAACACGAGAGCGATAAGCGCCGTCGCGACGATCTCAAAGTTGTTGAGGAGGGAGACTGTCGCGGCCTGCGTCCGTGCGACACCTGCGAGAAGGAGGATGGGGGCTGCTATGTCTAAAACCACCATGGCGATGGTGTACGGCAGATCTGAGCGAACAAGTCGCGGCGGAGGCATCCATGAGCGGTCCGTTTGGGCGCGCCGTTTTTCTACAACCGCGATGATCGCCATGGCGAACCCCGCGCCGAGGTAAAACATAGCGGCAGTCATGGTGGAGCTCATGTGCTCAAACAGAATCTTGGACAGTGGCACGCTGAGCGCGTACAGCGTCGCTGCCAAAAGCGCAATGAGGCTAGCCCACCAGCGAAGAGTCATCGCACTTCCTTCCAGAGCCAACCGTACAGCCAGCACCCCGCTAGCGGTGCCGACTCACCCTATCCATTACCTCGAACATTACGCCTATCGGGCAAGTGAAAACGAGTGTCCACGTAGAGTTGTTTTCTCCCTTAGCACACGGTTCCAGATGCCTGGCCTACCTCTTCCGGCTGTTTGATGCGATCCTGAGCCTTTTCGAGGTCAGTCTTCTTCGACTCCTCAAGCTCACGCATCTTCTGCGCCAACGGCTCCAGCTCCTTCGCCTTCGTGCGGTACTTTGCTGCTTCGTCGCGAAGCTTCTTGACGTACTCCCGGTCGAAGGTTTCTTTTTCTTTCTCTCCGGAATTGTTCTCCTCGTTGGAGTTGTCCTGACTATCGTTCTCGGGAGCGTCTGGCTCCTTGACGGCATCGTCTTGGTTGTTTGGACTGCCCCATCGTGATTCGCTTGTAGCCATAGCGCTTCATCGTCCGGGACGACCTCGGCATCCCCGGTCTCGGGCGCTGCGAACCATTCGATCCACAGCAGGGTTGCACGGCATCAAGAGGCTGGTAAACGAAAGAAAACCCCAGGCCGTTACCGGTCTGGGGTTTCCCTACTCGTGGAGCTGCCGGGAATCGAACCCGGGTCCTTCGCCATTTAGCCAGGGCTTCTCCGTGCGCAGTTCGCGCTGGCATCTCTACTCGGCTCTCCGGCTCGGGCAAACACGTCCGGATGATGAGCCCAGTCGACGGTAAAATGTCGGTTCCTCCCCCGCCGACGCGGGAGAAACCCAAGCCTCTTAGTCGATGCCGGTAACCAGGTCAGAGGCAAACCTGGGCCGACAGACTAGGCAGTCGCTTTATGCAGCGAGTGCGTAGTCGCGCTGAGTATTCTCGGCGCTTAATAAGTTGCTACGACGCTCACGGTGGTCGTTGCCTGCACCGGCACGCTTCCCCTGGCTTAACAAACGAAGTCGAAACCAAAAGTCAGCCCCGTTTTAACTTGCAGCGGGATTGTGCATCTTCTGCAAGAAGTTCAACGATACCCGTTGACGGTTTATTCCTCAAGCCATTCCTCAAGCCACTTCTTCAGCACCACCGCGTGGTTGGTGTCGCGATCTTTCGCGGCAAACACGAGGGTGACATCACCATCGGAGACGAGTTTTTGAAGCTTGTCGACGTCCTCCTCCTCCGAAGCGTTCAACTCCTTGCGGTAGCGGGTGGAAAACTCCTCAAACTTTTCCTCGTCGTGGTTGAACCACTTCCGCAGCTCCGGGCTTGGGGCAACGTTTTTCAGCCAGTGGTCCAGGTGCACGGCATCCTTCTTCACACCACGCGGCCACAGGCGATCCACGAGCACGGTGGTGCCACGGGCTAGTTCTGGGTCTTTACGTAGGTCATGAATTTTGACGCAGGTGATCATCTGCTATGCCTTGATTCCCTTCACTCGACGGCCGAGTTCACGAACAACTTCGCGCTCTTCCGTACGCCGCTTGATGTCTTCACGCTTGTCGTAGTCCTGCTTGCCCTCTGCCAGGGCGAGTTCGGCCTTGAGCAGGCCGTCTTTGAAGTACAGCTTCAATGGCACGAGTGTCTTGTTGCCGTCGCGAACCTTGCCGGCAAGGGAGTCGATTTCCTTCCGGTGCAGCAACAACTTGCGGTGCCGCATGGGGCGATGGTTTGTCCATGTACCCAGGCTGTATTCGGGAATGTTGAGGTTACGGAGCCACACTTCGCCGTGCTCAATGATGGCGAAGGCATCCGCGAGGTTAACGTGCCCCTCGCGGATCGCCTTGATCTCAGTGCCCACAAGCGAAATTCCACACTCGTAGGTCTCCAGGATGTTGTAATCGTGGCGGGCACGACGGTTGGTGGCGACGACGTTACCGCCAGCGTTCTTTTTCTTCTTCTTGCCCATAGTGGTTACCCATCTTACGCGTCGCTCAATGCCACTAGCCGTAGCCGTGTGCTGCTAACTGTTACTTCCTTACGTACAGCCGGAGTGCGACGTAGGCAGTCACGCCGGACGCAATGAGTCCGAGGAGGGTGACCAGTGGCCAGACTGTCCACAGGTCGGATGCGGTGATGGGCGCGATAAGGCGCGAATCGTACAGTGGCTGCAGTGCCGGGTCGACAACAAAGTTCTTCCCCAGGAACAGGCCACCGATGGCAACCACTGCGCCGATCAGCGTGGATAGGACAGCCTCGAGGACGAATGGTGCCTGCGTGTACCAGCGAGATGCACCCACCATGCGCATGATGGAGACCTCCTCACGGCGGTGGAAGGCGGCGATCTGTACCATGTTGCCGATGAGGAACAGTGCAGCAAGTGCTTGGACAGCAGCCACAACGAAGGTTGCGTTGCGCACCGCATCCAGGTTCTTCGTTGCTGCCTGCAGGTCATCTGCCTGGTCGACGACATCGGTGACCTGTTTCATATCGCGCACCGCATCGAGCGGCGCGGGGTTCAGCGGATCCGTCAGCCGCACATAGATCGTGGCCGGCAGCGCGTCAGGGGATGTCTCCTCCACAAGCACCGGGTCCGTCTTCTCAAACATCTCCTTGAAGCGCTCGAAGCTCTGGGCACGGTTGCGGAACGTCACCGAATCCACGCCGTCCTTGCTGTCCAGGGCGGAAAGTACCTCACGGCAGGCCGGGGTGGAACAGTTCTCGTCGTTGGCAGAAATCTCCTCGTCGAGAAGCACCATCACCTCAACGCGCTCCAGGTAAATGTCTTTCGTGTCACTGGTCACGTTGGTCACTAGGAAACCGGTGGCCAGAAGCGCCAGCGAGATGGCGGTGGTAATGATGAGGGCGAGGGTCATCGTAATGTTACGACCCAGGCCTTTGAGGCCCTCTTTAAGTACGTATCCCATTCCTATCGCCCCTGTCCGTACACGCCATGTGCATCGTCTCTGACCAAAACGCCGTTGTGCAGCTCGATGACGCGCCGCCGCATTGAATCCACAGCCTGCGCGTTGTGCGTACTCATGACCACTGTCGTACCCAGCTGGTTAATCCGATTCAACACCACCATGATGTCGTTGGCGGTGTCAGGATCGAGGTTGCCGGTCGGCTCGTCGGCGAGGAGCACAAGCGGACGATTCACAAAGGCACGGGCCACGGCCACGCGCTGCTGCTCGCCACCGGACAATTCTTGCGGGTAACGGTTGTCCTTGCCGGCAAGTCCCACGAGTTCCAGAGTCTCCTCCACCTTGTCTGGGATCGTAGATTTGCGCTTACCAATCACTTCGAGGGCGAACGCCACGTTCTCGAAAACGGTCTTGCCGGGTAGCAGACGGAAATCCTGGAACACGTAGCCCAGATGCTGGCGCAGCTGGTTAACGGCCTTTCCGCGCAGTGTATTGACGTGGTAGTCCCCCACATACACGTCACCTGAGGTGGGGTCTACTTCTTTCAGCATGAGCTCTAAGAAGGTCGACTTGCCCGATCCCGATGGGCCGATGAGGAAGACAAATTCCCCCTTGCCAATCTCCACGCTTACATTGTCCAGCGCAGGCCGAGTCGACGTCTTGTACGTTTTAGTAACAGCGTCAAATGTGATCACAGAAGTCACTCTAGTCCATGTTCGTCACGTCTTCCCCACCTATAGCTGTGGATTTGGTGGGAATCCCCGAACCGAGAGCTGCGCAACCGCCAACCGCAAGAGACGGAGCGTCGAAAAGCGTACTAGAAACAGGCGAGCTTGCAGCGCGGGCCATCGATGACCGTGATCGGCGTACCAAAGAGCTCGGACAACGTCGAATCCACCATGACCTCGTCCACACTACCCTGTGCAAAAACCTGGCCGTTCTTCACCGCGCAGATGCAATCGGCGTACTGGGCAGCAAAGTTGAGATCATGGAGAACGACGACGATCGTGCGGCCGAATTCATCAGCGGCGCGCCGCAGCATCCGCATCATCTGCACCGAATGGGCGATGTCCAAATTGTTCAGGGGCTCATCCAAGAGGACATACTCGGTTTCCTGGGTGAGAACCATCGCCACGTAGGCGCGCTGCCGCTGCCCACCAGAGAGCTCATCGAGGTAGCGATCCTCCAACTCCTCCAGCTCGAAGAAACGAATGTACCGGTCAATGATCTCTTCATCGGCCACGGTTGTGCGCCCCTTGTTATAGGGGAAGCGACCAAAGGCCACAAGCTGACGGACGGTGAGACGCGTGATGAAATGGTTTTCCTGCCGGAGAATGCTCAGAACCGTGGCCAAATCCGCAGACTTCGCGGAGGACACGTCCATGCCACCGACGGTGATCGTACCCTCATCCATTTTGAGAAGGCGACCGATCATGGTCAACAACGTGGACTTCCCCGCCCCATTCGGACCAACCAGTGCAGTCACGCCGTGGGCGGGAATATCGAGGGTAACGGGGCCGACCGAGGTGTCGGAGCCGTAGATCTTGTGTACATTTTCGAGGGTGATCATAGGCGTCCTTTCTTCATAATGACCCACAGGAATGCGAGCCCACCGACGAGCTCAATAACAACCGACACCACGCCCTGCGCATGGAAAACGTGATTCATAAAGAAGTACGCGCCAGTGAGGATCGCGTAACACATGAATACCGACAGCGGCAGAAGACGCCGGTGATCGTAGGTGTCGCAGGACTGGTAAGTGAGCGTAGCGACGAGGAACCCAAGGAACGTCATCGGCCCCACAAGGGACGTGGACACGGCCATAAGCACGGAAACGAGAGCTAGGACGGCGATTACCACTCGCTTGTGATTCACGCCGAGGTTAATGGCAATGTCCTCCCCCAGGCTGATGAGGTTCAGCTTCCCAGACAGGGCGAATAGGCCCGCAGCCGCCAGCACGACGAGGGGGATTGCGACAGGGAAGAGCGCCGCGTCGGCGTTATTGACGGAACCGAAAAGACGCGCCGCGAGGACATCGAACTCCGATGGATACAACATCCGCTGCATAAAGGTGGCCACAGAGCCCAGTCCTCCGCCGATGACGATGCCAACGAGCAGCATCAGGTGAAGGTTTTTCACCCCGCCGATAAACAGCCAGCCGTACAGCGCGAGCGAAAGCCCCACCATGAGCGCAACTTGGAGGAGGAATAGTCCAATCCCCTCAAAGTGCACGAGGGCCGCCGAGCCCAGGAAGAACACCGTCGCCGTCGCGATGAGCCGGTACAAAGACTCAAAACCCATGATCGACGGCGTGAGGATCCGGTTGGATGTGACCGTGTGGAAGCAGACCGTGGCGAGCGACTGGCACACGGCGACAATCGCCATCGCGACAAGAGACACCGCGCGGCGCTTCGCAATCAGCCAAAAACCTGGCGTCCCAAATTCCATCGGATTCTTATACATGAGAAGACCCGAGGTAAACAACACGCAGCACGCAAGGACGACCACGAACGTAACGGCGTACACGCGCCTGCCGTGGGCTGTTCCGAACGGTCCCCGTCTCCTGTTTTTGCTTGTCGACGCTCCTTCGGTTGCGGTCGTCGACGCATCAACGGGTTTTGTCTTCACAATCCGAGTCATCTCTTCCTACCCTGCCTTCTTCGTCGTCCGTACAAGCAGTGCGATGAACACAGCAGCGCCGACGACACCGAGCACCACCGACACGGGAATCTCGAACGGCATGATGATCGTTCGACCGATGAGGTCACACGCAGTGACGGTGCCGATGCCGAGAAGTGCCACCCACGGCAGGTTCTTGCGCAAGTTGTCGCCCAACATGAGAGAAACAATGTTAGGCACGATCAGCCCGATGAATGGAAGGTTACCCACAACGACGGTAACCACCCCGGTGGCAACCGCGATCAGGAGCGTGCCTGTGAGCATCACGTGCTTGTAGTTAATCCCCAGGTTGGTGGCGACGTCCTCACCCAATCCGGCAGCCGTCAGCCGATCCGCAATGAACCACACAACGACAAGGACAATGGTGACGATCCACAAGACCTCGTATTGCCCCTTAATCACCGAGGTAAACGAGCCTGCGAACCAAACACCTAGGGCCTGGAGCATATCGAATTGCAGGGCAACAAACGTCGACAAGGCTCCAACAACCGCCCCGAGCATGATCCCCACGATGGGAACCACAAGAGAGCTGCGCAGCGACACCCGACGCAGGAAGAGAAAGAAGATTGTCGTGCCGATCGTCGCGGCCACAACCGCGGCGATCATGCGGACGATGATCGGCGCCGTCGGCCAGACAATCATGATCCCAATGAGACCGAGGCCCGCCCACTCTGTCGTGCCCGTCGTTGTCGGCTCAACGAAGCGGTTCTGTGTGATGAGCTGCATCACGAGACCGCTCATGGCCATAACTGCCCCCGCCAAAATAAGAGCCACGGTGCGCGGGACGCGCGTGGTGAAGAACATCTCCACACCGTCTTCGCCTGTAAGGTCGTAGACCCCCGTAAACAGCGAAGCAACGAGAAGCGCCACAACCACAACAACCGCCACCACGAGTTTCCAGGTCCTTTCCATTCTCGGTCTCCTGGTAGCTAGCGGTGTGCTCATCGAGTTGGCCTCCTCGTTACTTTGGTGAAGCCCCTTCCGCAGGCGCGAAAGGGTCAATTCTCAAATCGCGTAATTTACAACTTGCTGGCGAGCTCGTTCAGGAATTCGATGTAGGTCTGGATGGACTCGTTGGTGTACGTGTCAGCAGGCATGTACACGACGTGGCCGTTCTTGACAGCATCGACGTTCTTGAGAGCATCGTTATTTTCCAGGACCTCCTTGGCAGGAGTTGCGTTGTCATCGATTGCGGCGTCGCGGTCGAGCACGAGGATCCACTGCGGGTTGGCCGCGACGATCGCCTCGACGGAGATCTCGTCACCCTTGTGGTTATCGGAGGAGTTCTCCACCTGCAGAGCAGGCGTGAGCCCCAGGATCGGGTACAGCGGGCCGATCGCGCGTCCCTTCTCCGGCGCGATGAAACCAATCTTGCCACCGGAAACGTTGACGGCGAGAACCTTCTCCTCCGGCTTGTACGCCGCCTTCACCTTCTCGACGGCATCATCAAGCTGCGTGTTGAGGGCTTCTGCCTCCTTGCTCTTATCAAAGATTTTGCCCAGCTCCGTCGTCTGGCGCTTCAGCTCGGAATCAAGCGGCTGCCCTTCGCGCACGTTGAGGTCAACGAAGGCGGCATCGCCGGCCAGCTCCTTCAGATCATCGGCGTACTTGCTGAAGCGCTGCCCCTGAATAATAAGGTCCGGGTTGGCTGCCACGATGGCCTCGAGGTTCGGCTCTCGGTGGTTTCCGATGTCCACGATCGACTCATCATCCTTGTAAGAGATGGTGTGCGGCATGAGCTCCCGCGGCGCGGCCTTGAGCTTTACACCCCAATCGGACAGCGTCTCAAAGGTGCGGTTATCGAGGCTAACCACCGACTCCGGGTTGACCGGGACCTCCACGGGCCCGTTATCCGTGTCGACTGTGACGGTAGCAGCCTCAGCCGCCTGCGTCGTTGTCTCAGACGTGGTCGCGTTAGAGCAACCGGAAAGAACCAGACCAGTTGCCAGGAAGCCAGCGATCAGCCCGGCAATTTTCTTGTGAGCCATGAAGTCACCTTTCTACGCCGCGTGCCGCGGCAACGTGTGGTTTCCGTCCCGCCGAAAATCCACGTTTTCATCTTTTCGACCGACGGGGCATGGCGCAGCATTCACGCCCTCGAACGCGTCTTTTACGCAACATTTCCATTGCGTAATTAAGAACACCATAGCGATTTAACAAAAAGTAAGTCAACCCTAATATAGGGCGAGCTAACTCAAAACCAGCGCCTATCCCCACTCACAGGCATTTCACAGTGCGATCGCAAAATTCTGGTAACATTTTTGCAGATCAATATTCTCGTTGAAAGGACCCCATCGTGAGCCACTACCGCTTCACCGCCGCGCTTACCGCATCCATGCTCGCCACTGGCCTGGTCACGGCCTCCCCTGCACTTGCCGATCCAGACCCCACCACCGGTGTCGAACTTAACGTCCCCACCTCCCAATTCAAGGCCATCCCAGTCACGTTTGATTTCTCAGACTCCCGCACTGAAGGTATCGAGGCACTGAAAAAGTACCGCGCCCGCGCGTGGGACTTGGATCTTCCGTTCGAAGGCCAGAGCATACGAGAACTAGCAAGAAAGAGCGGTCTCAATACGAAGGAGGCCTACGTCAATGCCGTACAGTCTGACGGTGGCCTTACACGCATCGCTGTCCAGCGCGCTGCAGAAAACGCCTACACAAGGGAACTCACTCACACCCGCCCAACAAACTCCTCATGCCAATTGAGTTCCGCTGACGCGTGCGGAAACGCTTTCTCGGCGACGTATAACGGCCACAACGGATGGTCGGAAAATCTCATCTACCGACCTACAGACGTTGGAATTGGCTACATGATCTATGAGGGTTGGGGGAAGGGCGAGGAGAGCCCACTTAAAGCAACCAACGGCACATTCCAAAACAACACAGGCCATGTGATGAACCTGATCAACCCCGCTCACCGCTATTACGGTTTCGGGTATGTAAAGGAATTAAATGGCAACAAGTACATTGGTGCCAGTATTGGGTCTCATGCCCCAATCGAGGAGGATACCCTCCCTGCAGGAAAGCAGACGGTGAACTTGTACCGTGCCGCTGTGAGCGGAGAGACACCGACCGGCATCATCTCCAACACTCCTAGTACGCCGAAACCACAGGACCCGGCACCGCAGGACCCCAAGCCTCAGGATCCCAAGCCCTCTAAGCCGACGCCGCAGGACCCCAAGCCTCAGAATCCCAAGCCCGACCAGCAGGGAACTGCGACCAGCATGGACATCAACAACATCAGCTCGAACTCGGATGTCCTGTCCTCGGAGACTGCTACCGATGGGGAGAAAGCCATCGCGGGAATCTTCCTCGCCCTCGGTATCCTCGGGATTATTAGCGCGGTCGTCAGCGCTGCGCAGCAGGCCGGAATCCTCAACTTCTAGCCGCTCACCGCTTTTGCCGGCAGGTTCACGCCTGCCGGCTTTCTTCTGCCTAGTGGGGAAAAGTGACGGCGACGATATGGTCGTCGTGGTGGTGGGAACCGGTGCCATGGGTGACGTGGCGGGAGCGGGTTTCATTGATGAGCACACGCGCGTCGGAAAGCTCCGCAACCATCGCGGGGGTAAGACAATCAAAGCTTCCATGATGATGGACGAACAAGAGAACACCACCGGGGGCAAGGAGACGCCGCAGCTGGTCGCACGCCTCCTGCGTAGGCGGGAGCACAGGATACATGGCGGTGACGAGATCGTACGTGGGACTGTCCGGAAAATCTTCGATCCCACACACTCGCCACTCAACAGCGCCATCCGCGTCGGCTGAGCGAGCGCGGGAAACTGCCACCGCCGAGGGGTCAAAGGCAGTCACCTGCCACCCCGCGTCGGATAGCCACAACGCATCGGCCCCCTCACCGCAGCCCACGTCCGCAGCCTTACCCGGCGAGAGCGCCAGCGCCTGGACGGCGTAGATGAGCGACTCGTTGGGGTTGCCGCTCCACATGCGGTCAACCTGACGGTAGCGCTCGTCCCACTCTTCCGCTGTTGACACCATCGCGTTATTTGTCGCTTTCAGCCATCCGCCAACGAATTCCCGCCTCAAGGAACCCGTCGATGTCGCCGTCGAGTACCTTCGACGGGTCGCCCACCTCGTAGTTGGTCCGCAAATCCTTCACCATCTGGTACGGGTGGAGCACGTAGGAGCGCATCTGATTGCCCCAGCTTGCCTCCCCACCGGCGCCGAGCGCGTCCATCTCCGCCTGCTCCTCCTGGCGCTTGCGCTCCAACAGGCGGGACTGGAGAACAGCCATCGCCGACGCGCGGTTCTGGATCTGCGACTTCTCGTTCTGACACGTCACCACGATGCCCGTCGGAATGTGCGTGATACGGACCGCTGAATCCGTCGTGTTCACCGACTGGCCGCCGGGTCCGGAGGAACGGTACACGTCCACGCGGACATCGGAATCGGGAATGTCGATGTGGTCCGTTTTCTCCACCACGGGAAGGACCTCGACCTCCGCAAAGGACGTTTGCCGACGCGCTTGGTTGTCGAACGGGCTGATGCGCACAAGGCGGTGGGTGCCCTGCTCCACCGAGAGCGTTCCGTACATGTAGGGATCAGAAACCTGGAAGGTAGCGGACTTGATGCCCGCTTCCTCGGCGTAGGAGGTGTCAAAGACCTGCACCTTGTGACCTTCCTTTTCCGCCCACCGGATGTACATGCGCATGAGCATTTCCGCCCAGTCCGCAGCATCCACACCGCCGGCCCCGGAACGGATGGTGACCACGGCATCGCGCTCGTCGTATTCGCCGGAGAGCATCGTCTGCACCTCCATCGATTCGATGGCCTGGCGAAGGTCGGCGCGCTCGTCGTCGGCAAGCTCTGTCCCCTCGCCCTCTTCCTCGGCGAGCTCGTACATGACGGGAAGGTCATCGACGCGCTGGCGCAGCGCACGCACTTTCTTCAGCGTCGACTGCGTGTGGCTCAGGTCCGAGGTAACCTTCTGTGCGTTCGTCGGATCGTTCCACAGCGTAGGGTCGGCAGCGGTGAGCTCGAGCTCGCGCGCGCGCTCAGCCAGAGCATCAAGGTCAAGCACCTTTTCAATGGTGGTTAACGTGTCGGACAGGGACTCAATATCAGAAGCTACATCGGGTTGCACAATGGATAAGCCTACCTATCTAGGGCACAATAGGGTGGTATGAGCACCTCTAATGAGAAGATCACCAAGAAAATGTTGCAGAGCATCGCCAAGACGTTCTGCGTAGCCCACCAGCATGACGACGACGCGCGGATCGCACAGTCGCTTGTCTATAACGCCGGACGCCTCGCCTGGAGGATGCGAGAAAACGGGGTGTCTACCCGCCAGAAAACGTCGGTGTCCGATGTTGTTACCGAGGCCGACGAAGCGGCGGAGTTCTTCGTCTCCCACGTGCTTAGAACCCTTCGCCCCGACGACGGCATCCTGGGAGAAGAGGGTGCCTCCCAGGCGTCGAAAAGCGGAAAGACGTGGGTAATCGACCCGGTGGACGGAACCTACAACTTCGCCTCCGGCTCCGACTACTGGTGCTCCGCCCTCGCGCTCGTCACCGGCGACCCATCTGCGCCCGAGACCGTGCACCTCGGCGCCGTTCACCGCCCCGCAATGGGCTACACGTGGTTCGGTGGCCCGGAAATTCCCACGACAAGAGACGGCCAGGAAGTCGCAGACATTGAGGATGCCGATGCCGCACATGTTTGCCTCGGCACGTACATCCACCCCACATGGATTAATGACGACACGCTCCTCGGCTGCTGGCGGCGCGTTGCCAGTACGTTCGCTACCGTCCGCATGCTCGGCGCCGGCTCCGTCGACCTAGCCAGCGTGGCCGACGGCACGCTCGGCTGCTGGATGCAACACTCCGTCAAAGACTGGGACTGGCTGCCCGGCAAAGCCCTGGTAGAGGCCGCAGGTGGTGTGACCGCAGAGGTTCCCGCCGGGGGCGTTGTGTGGAAGATCGCCGGCCCGAAAACCGCAGTCGCACAGATGACGGAGGCACTGACATGCTAAAACAAGACCTCGCCCTGGCCATCTCCCTCGCGGAGGCCGCCGATGCCATCACCCTCGACCGCTTCCAAGCCCAGGACCTCAACGTCGCCACCAAGCCCGACCTCACCCCCGTCTCCGACGCGGACCTCGCCGTGGAGAAAACACTGCGCGGCATCATCGAGCGAGAGCGCCCAGACGACGACATCCTCGGCGAAGAATACGGCGGCACGCCCGCCGCCACCGGGCGCCAGTGGGTCATCGACCCCATCGACGGCACGAAGAGCTTCGTCCGCGGAGTGCCGATCTGGGCCACCCTCATTGCCCTCTGCGACGGCCACACCCCCGTCCTCGGCGTGGTCTCCGCCCCTGCACTCTCCCGCCGGTGGTGGGCGACGGACGGTGGTGGCGCATTCCTCAACGGATCACCCCTCCACGTGTCCAAGGTCTCCACGCTTGCCGACGCCTCCCTCGGCTTTTCCTCCCTCTCTGGATGGGCGGACCGCGGGCTCAGAGAAAAATTTGTCGACCTCACCGACGCCGTCTGGCGAATCCGCGGCTACGGCGACTTCTGGTCCTACTGCCTTGTCGCCGAGGGTGCCATCGACATCGCCACCGAACCTGAGGTAAACCTCTGGGACCTCGCGGCCCTCGACATCCTCGTCCGCGAAGCAGGCGGCACGTTTACCTCCCTCGACGGGGAGCCCGGACCCTACGGCGGCAGCGCTGTTGCCACCAATGGGCTGCTACACGCCGACGTGCTACGCGCACTGCGTTAACACCCAAAAAGGCCGTGGCCCCTTCTATGGAACCACGGCCTTTTTCTGTTTTACGGCAAGCGGAGCCCGTAGCCGGGGTAATCCTCATGTTCGTTGAGATCAGCAAGGACCTGCTCGCTGGTTGTCACGATCGACGGGGAGTGAAGGAAACCCTGCAGTGGTGTACGACACGACGTGTCAATGCCAGGTGCAATATCCATGCCACCGGACATGAAGCCGACGAGCTGGTCGCCACGCAGGATTGGCGCGCCCGAATCGCCACGAGTAGCGCACACCTGGGAGAAGCTCACCGACTCTGACGTAATGAGGTTCAAACCACACGTCATGCCGGTGCCCACGCCTTTCTTGCAGATCCGCTCGCCATCATTGGCCCTGCCGGACAGGCTGTTTACGGTAACGCCGTCGTAAGTGCGGGACAGCTCCGCCTTCTTCGTGTCAAACACAATGACGGAGTAATCACGGGCTTTATTCCCACCGACAATGGTGCCCATGGGCGCGATGGACTGTGCATCCGCCGACGACACCTTCTGACCGAACTGGCCACAGTGAGCGGCTGTGATTCCTATACCGCGCCCCTTGGCATCGAAACCTACGATGCCAAGCGTGCACAAATTCTGCGGCGTGCCATCAAAAGCGTGCACGAAGATTGGGGTTCCGGGGCCAAACAGGGCCCTCCCACGTGCCTCCGCGTCCCTGGCTTCCTGCGGAATATCGGGGGCGTTGAAGAAAGAGTTGGGCGCGCGATGCAAGACGCCACCTTGCTTAAGGGCCATGAACTGAGAGCCAATATCGTATTTCCACTCGTAGTTAAGCAGGTTTTCTTCCTGCAGTGGCTCCGCAGTGGCGGTGGGGACGACGGCAAAAGCCGATGTGGCAATTAGGGAAACGGCTGCGAGACTCACTCGCGCCAGAGTGGAAACAAGGCGCATTCTTCCAACATAACAGCTTTCACATGAACCTCATGCGATAACACCAGGTGGCGGTTTTCCGGAACCCAATTGTTACCAACATGTTGTAATTCCGTAACGGATATGGGCATGCCGAATGGCCCGAGTGGGTGCTCGGGCTTTTGGCGTGGGGTGTTATCCGGGCGGTGAGGGGTCGATGGGCATGCCGAGTTGCATCCGGGAAGACGCACGGCCCCGCCTTGGGCACACGGGTGCATGTTGAGTTGCAAGGGTCCGCCGAAGGCAGGCTTCCAATACTCCAACCCGTCTATTCGCACCATCCGGCCGTACATGGGTGTATCCGGATCATCATCATTGCGGCCGTTGAAGAACTTACACAACAACATCAGGTTAGAGGAGATTGTTTTCCCACCCATTTTCACCGCTTTAATGTGGTGCACCTGGCACTCACTGGCAGGAGTCGAACACCCCGGATGCGGACACACCGGATTACGAATCGACTGGTTAATAAACTCCAACACATCCGCAAACCGGGAATCCTCCGTCATCTCAAACGAATACAAACCAAAATTCTCCGGAGCAAGGGGACTGACAAGAGCAATAATCCCCTCCTTTTCAAGCTCAGCCTCCACAATCTCCTTACCCGTAATAGTCGCACCATTGGTAAGCGAAAACACGAACCTGTTTCGTTCCTCCTCCGTGTACCCCATAAAGTCCATAGTGAACGGGAGCACAAACAAAGGCTTGCCAACAGTGGGAAGCGACCCATCTGCTTCAGACAAAGCCAGCTTGACTAACCCATCAGCAGGACACGTCTTGTCCGTGGCTTTCGCACGATCAAAAATCTGCTTCACCCGGGAGGATTCTGCTGTGAGCGTCAAGGTGGCGAACGTGGAGTTTTTGATCGCCCGATACGTGAGCTTCTTATCCGGGTTATCGGCCCGGTGCTCATTCAACTGCTGGATAAGGCGCGCGCCCTCGGCGTTAATGGTGGTGATATCACGCCCGTAGGGAACAAGAGCCTCACGGATCGTCCACGCGTGCTTCTTCGGCAGCTTCACCACAAACCGCTCAATAGCCTTCAATGAAGCAAAACTACACCCGGCCACGGTGGCCTTTTCACGGGCTAGCTCCTGCTTACGTGGGGCGCTGGCGCGCCCAAAGTAGATACCAGCAAGCTTCTTAATATCGTGGGCAGTTGTGGGATCATACCCCAGGCGAACCAAAGCTTTTTTGGACATGCCAAACGCCTCCCCGGC